>CAZWQS010000015.1:0-34030 GCA_964635925.1 uncultured Terricaulis sp.
GTTGCCAAGTACTTCGCCATCATCCCGGCCATGTTCGTTGCGCTCTACCCGCAGCTTTCGGGCCTCGACGTGATGGGGCTATCGCATGGTCCTGGCGACAACAGTGCGATCCTGTCAGCGATCATCTTCAACGCGATGATCATTGTGGCGCTGATCCCGCTGGCGTTGCGCGGCGTGCCGTACAAGCCAGCGCCCGCGGGCCAACTGCTGGCGCGCAACCTAGCGATCTACGGCCTCGGTGGTCTTGTCGCCCCGTTCATCGGCATCAAACTCATCGACCTCGCCGTCTCGGCGATCGGTTTGGCTTAAGGTCTCGGTCCATGACGTACATTCGTCCGGCTTTGGTTTTAGTGGCGCTGTTCACGCTGCTGTTTGGCCTAGCCTATCCGCTTGCAATTACGGGCGCAGCTCAAGCGCTCTTCCCGGCACAAGCCAATGGCAGCTTGATCGAGCGCGATGGGCAGATCGTGGGTTCTGAGCTGATTGGTCAGTCGTTCACGAGGCCTGAGTATTTCTGGTCACGTCCGTCGGCTGCCGGCGATGGGTACAATGCCAGCGCGTCCTCGGGTTCTAACCTCGGACCGACGTCGCGCGCTTTGGTCGAGCGGGTTGAGGGCGATGTCGCGCGCTTGCGTGAGGCCGGCGTGCAGGGCACCGTTCCCGCCGACCTCGCCACTGCTTCCGGGTCGGGTCTTGATCCCCATATTTCCCCCGAAGCGGCGCGCGTACAAATAGCGCGCGTTGCGCAGGCGCGGGGACTTGCGGAGGCCGATGTAGGCGCGTTGGTTGCCAGGCACACCGAACGCCCACTGCTGGGCTTCCTGGGTGAACCCGTCGTCAACGTGCTTATCCTTAACCTTGCGCTCGATGAATTGAGAGCGACGACGCCGTAGTCATGCCGCAGAGCGATCAACCCCGCCCGTCGCCTGACGCGCTCCTCAAAAGCGCGGTTAAGGAGGGGCGCGGCCGGTTGAAGCTCTTCCTCGGCGCGGCGCCGGGCGTGGGTAAGACCTATGAGATGCTCATCGAAGCGCACAACAAGAAGCGCGAGGGCGTCGACGTCGTGATCGGTGTGGTGGAGCACCACGGGCGCGAAGAGACGCGTCAACTTCTGAACGGTCTGGAGATCGTCCCGCGGCGACAAATCTCTTATCGCGGCCAGACGCTGAAGGAGATGGATATCGACGCCATTCTAAAGCGACGCCCCAAGATCGTCCTTGTCGACGAACTCGCGCACACCAACGCCGAAGGCGTCAGCCATCCCAAGCGCTGGATGGGCGTGCGCGATCTTCTCGACGCGGGAATCGATGTTTTCTCGACAATGAACGTCCAGCATCTGGAGAGCGCGAACGACATTGTGGCGCGTATCACGCATGTGCAAGTGCAGGAGACGGTGCCCGACAGCGTGCTCGACATCGCCAATGAAATTGAAGTTGTCGACATCACGCCGGAAGAGCTGCGGCAGCGGCTTCGCGATGGCAAAGTCTATCCGGAGGAGGTCGCCCAGCGCGCACTCGCGAACTTCTTCAGCGCCGGCAACCTGACGGCGCTGCGTGAGCTAGCGTTGCGACGGGCGGCTGAACGTGTCGACGAGGCCATGCGCGCGCACATGGCCGAACACGGTATTGAGGGGCCTTGGGGCGCGAGCGAGCGCGTGCTGGCCTGCATCGACGCAACTGCCGCCTCGCTCACCGTTGTGCGCCGCGCCAAGCGTCTCGCGGATCGCCTCAGGGCCCCGTGGCAGGTGATCCATGTCGCGACAGGGGACGGGAGCGATGGATCGCGGCGCTCGCGCGATGCACTGCTCGCCGTCTTTCGGCTCGCCGAGGAGCTGGGCGCGAGTACGCGGTCGCTGACGGGAGACGATCGCGCGGACGAGATCATCGCTTACGCGCGTGAGCAGAACGTCACGCACATCGTCATCGGCGCGGCGTCGCGTCCAATGTGGGTCGAACTGGTGCGCGGTTCGTTCATTCGTAGGCTTGTCCGTGGCGCGGGCGACATCGCCATCGAAATCTGTCCACGCGAGGCGCCCGTCGACAACAGCCGTGCCGCTATTTCGCCACTGCCGTTTGGCGAGCCAGGCGGTTACGCCAGCGCCGCGGTCTTCGTGGCGATTGCGACGGCGTTCGCGGTGATGATCGATCAAGTCGCCGACTTGCCGAATATCTCGCTGGTTTATGTGCTCGCGATCATTGCAGCGGCCGTTCGCTATGGAATGATCGTATCGATCTTTACGGCGGTGATCTCTGCGCTCGCGTACAACTTCTTCCTGATCCCGCCGCTTCACACATTTACGATCTCCGACCCGTCCAATATTTACGCGGTGTTTTTCTTCATCGCCATCGGGCTTGCCGTGAGCGGCGTTTCCGCGCGCGTTCGCGCTCAAACTCTGATCGCCCGCAATCAGGCGCGCCGGGCCACGGATCTTGAAACCTTCGCTCGTGGCTTGGTCGGGATGGAGGAGGAAAGCGAAATCGCGGCGAGCACGGCGGAGACTGCTTCACGCCTGCTGTTTGCGCGGATTGCTGTGTTGGGCGCCCGAAACGGTGACCTAGACCTCATAGGTGAGGCGCCTGGTCCGGAAATCCTCGGCGCTGACGATTTGGCGGCTGCGAAATGGGCGTTCGCGCAACGGCGGGAGGCGGGGCGCGGCTCCGACACGTTGCATGGCGCGCGTTGGCTCTTTCTGCCGATTCCCGGCGAGCATGGGTTTGTCGGAGTGATCGGAGTGCGGCCCCTGGACGATGCCGAACGTCTAAACCCCGATCAACGACGGGTGCTTGATCTACTGGCTGCGCAATCGGGTATCGCGCTGGATCGTGCGCGCTTCCAACGAGAGGCCGCGGACGCGCGGGTCGAGGCTGAAGGAGAGCGGCTGAAGGGCACTCTGCTTGCCTCGGTGTCACATGATCTGAGAACGCCGCTGTCAACGATCCGCACGGCGATAGAGAGCTTGGAGCAGTTCGGCGATCGCCATGATGCGGCGACGCGCAAAGACCTGCTGTCGATGGCCGGGACGGAGGTTCGGCGCCTAACGCGTTTCATCGAGAACCTTCTCGACATGAGCCGGATCGATGCCGGCGGGGTCCATGTACGTCGGCAACCCACGGAAGTGGCCACGCTCGTGGAGCATGCGCTCGAACGCACGCGCCTTCTGTTGCAGACGAAAATCATCTCTCGGGACGTCTCGACGGGTCTGCCGGAGGTGCTGGTTGATGCGAACCTCATCGAGGCGGTGATCGCCAACGTGCTGGAGAATGCTGCGAAGTACGCGCCAGATGGCTCTACAGTGCTGGTGCGGGCGTTCCGTCAAGATTCCGGCGTCACCTTGGAAGTGCTCGATGAGGGGGCGGGATTCCCGCCGGAAGCGATGGCGCAGCTCTTCGACAAGTTCGCGCGCGGCGTCGAAGGCGACGGGCGCCCTCCGGGTACTGGCCTCGGATTGGCGATCGCGAAGGGCTTCATTGAAGCACAGGGTGGTTCGATCGAGGCAGCGAACCGTTCCGACCGGAGCGGTGCCGTGATACGCATGCGCCTGCCAATTGCGGACGTGGAAGCATGACCGGCGACGCTCAGCGGATTTTAGTGGTCGAAGACGATAAACCGTTACGTCTGACGCTCGCGGCGACGTTGAAAGCCGAAGGATATGCCGTTAGCGAGTCCGGCAGCGTGACGTCGGCGCGGCAGCGGATCGGCGACGAGTCGGTCGATTTGGTCGTCCTGGATCTCGGCCTTCCTGACGAGGACGGCATGGGCCTTCTCGACCAGATGCGACGTGTGGGAAATCTGACGCCAGTGATCGTTCTAACGGCGCGAGACGACGAGGCCTCGAAGGTGCGTGCGCTGGACGCGGGCGCGGATGATTATGTTACCAAGCCATTCGGTGTCGCCGAATTGCTCGCGCGCATTCGGTCGGCGCTGCGCCATGGCGTGCAGACGCGTGGCGCGCCGCCGATCGTGAAGGTTGATGACCTCGAAGTCGACTTGGCCCGGAGGGTGGTTACCCGAGCTGCGCAGCCCATCCGATTGTCGCGCAAGGAGTTCGACCTCCTGGCGGAGTTGGCTCTGAATGTTGGCCGGCCAGTTTCGCACGAGCGTCTGCTGGAAGCGGTCTGGGGATCGGTCGATGCGGACATCCGATACCTGCGGGTTTACGTCGGCCAGGTGCGCGAGAAGCTGGGCGATGACACGCAGAGCCCGACGCTGTTGCATTCGGAGCCAGGGTTCGGTTATCGGCTTGGATACCGGCGCGCTTGACAGCGTTACGCGAGACAAATCACATCCGAGCAATGCCGTCGAAGCGCGACATGGCGTCAAGCCGGTCACGTGTCACTACCCGTTCCGCACGCTCTAGCTTTGTCTCCAATTGACGGGCAATGGCGTCGGGAACACCGACGCCGCGTAGTCCTGCCTGCGAGCGGATGCCATCGCCACGCCCCGCTTAACGCGGGACCTGTCGTGGTAGAGGGCGAACTGCGCAAGAGCCTTTCCTAGTGATGATCATGATGTTCCTCCGGCATTTGCGGCGCTGAGAGTGTGACGAAGGGCGCAGGATGTGGGGCCGAGTGCCAAGCTGCGCCGTCTGCCGGAATGTCGCTCCAGCGCTGTTGTCCATCCGCGCAGGTTTGGGTCACGGGAAAGTAGATCGGGCCCGCGCCATTTGGCATGCGCATCATGATGCCGAACTGATCGAATTGATCCGCAGGCAAATCACCCGTCCAGGTGATCGCCGTGACGCGTTCTGTAATTTCGTGGCCACCTTCGCTGCGAATGGGCGAAGGAAGTGGTGCACGTTCAACTTTAAGCGTCCAGCCAGGCTTTGGTTGGGGGCGGGCAACGTTTACGCCTTCCGGAATCTCCACCCGGATCGAGCGCGTTGGCGAAGCGCCGCATCCGTGGCCCACGCGAAGAAAGCCGGCATAGTACGAGTTTGGCGCCGCTTCCGACTCTGCGAACGCGACGTGCGCCGAGGCTGTTGAGGCCAGCGCCAATGCGCACGCCATGCCCGCAAATACGAGTCTCTTCATCTTAGCCCCCAACAAATGCGCGGATCTGCGCGACGGTGCGCTCATGCGGATTGCCGTAGCCGATGATGTCGACGACTTGGCCGTCTGCGTTCACGAGATAGGTGATCGCCGTGTGATTGACGGTGTAATCGTCGTCTTCGGTCGGCACATATTCGTAACTCGCTCGGAATGCGCTCACGAGCCGGTCAATCTCTGCGCGGTCGCCGGTTAGTCCCCGAAATTGCGGTCCAAAGCTCTGCATGTAGGCCGCGAGATGTTCGGGCGTGTCGCGCGCAGAATCGACGCTGACGAAATCCACTTCGATTTCGCTCGCAGCCAGGCCAATCGCTTCAATCGCCGCGTCCATCTCCGCGATGGTCGCCGGACAAATTTCCGGACAGCGGGTGAAACCGAAGAACACGAGCCTTGGCCTGCCATTGAGATCGGACCAACGTAGCGAGGCCCCACTCGAATCTGTCAGCGTCACGTCGTCGACGCCTTGCGCAAAGTGCGAGAATTGATCGGCGCGCGAACTTTGGGGGGCAGGGCTAGGCGCGGTGGTCATGTAAGCGACCACGAGAAGCGCCAGAACAGCGGCCAGGCCCGCGACTGCGAGCACCGGCCAATCGGTCCAGCGGAAGCGGCGCGTTTCAGTGTTCATGTCCGCCTCCCACTGGACGAGGACGCACGACGAAGACCGTGTGTATGTTGCCGGCGCGTTCAAACGTGAGCGTCACTGGTACGCGCTGGCCGTCCTGGAATTGCTCATCGATGTTGATGAACATGATGTGGAGGCCGCCGGGACGCAGCGTCGCGCTTGCGCCTGCAGGCACGTCGATGCCAGTCACAGGCCGCATCCGCATCATGCCGCCGTCCATGCTCATTTCGTGGAGTTCGACGCGATCCGCTCTCGGGCTGCTCGCGGAAATCAAGCGGTCCGGCGTGGCGCGCGGATTGCGGAGCGTGACATAGCCGCCGGCCACAGTGGCGCCCGGATTCGTTGCCGCCGCCCACGGATCCTCAACGACGATGGCCGCGCGTGCGCTTTGTGCATCGCTCGCGGGCGAGCAGGCAATAACGGCAAACGCCGCCAGAGCTGCAAGGACATTCGTTCTCGAAACTTGCATTGCTCAATTTCCCTCAGAACCGATACGCAATGCCGCCGTACACGGAGCGGCCTTCACCGGGATAGAAAACGGACGTATTGGCGCCCGGCGCGCTCGCATCGACGATGGCGCCGAATTCTGGAACGTAAGCTTTGTCGGTGAGATTGCGTGCATCGACAAAGAGCGAGACGCCATTGTCGAAGTCCCAACCGGCATTCAGAGACCAGATTGTGTAGCCGGGTGCTTCAAGCGTGTTGGCGTAGTCGACATACGTGTCGCTGGGACGCCACTCGACACTCGGAGCGATGAACCAGCCGGACGGGGCCGTGTAGCGCAGCATGGCGCGATATTGGTACTTGGGCGCAACCGGGATTTGGTTGTCGCGATAGGTCGGATCGCTATCGAAAAAGAAATCCGAATACGTGTAGCTCTGCCGTAAGAGCCAGCCGTCAGCGATCTCCCAGTCGAGCGCAAGTTCGACGCCTTGGTGGACGGTGTCGCCTGCATTGAAGAAGGCGGCTGGAATGCCAACGCCTGGATTGAAACTCAGAAGCTCGTTTTCAAGCTCGGCGCGATAAAGCGTGAAATCCCACACGAACGCGCCGCTGCGGCCGCGCGTGCCGATCTCGCCTGTCCAGGCTTCTTGCGGTTCGACTGGCACAAAGCCCGGAACCGGCGCTTGAACCAGTGCGCCGTAATGCGACGGCTCCACTGAATTGGTGATGTTGGCATAGATCTGCGTGCCGTTATCGTTCTCCCAGATGAGACCAACGCGCGGTGCAAACCACTCGAAGTCCTTCGACGCGTTGTTCGCGCTGTTGAGGTTGTCGGTGTAGTCGCGGGTCGCTTGGCCGTACGAACCGCCCGCCACAAGTGCAAATCGGTCAGTGACGAAGAATCGTCCTTCGGCAAAGAGATCGAGGGCAGTTGCTTCCTGGTGACCGTCGCCATGAATCGGGAAAAACACCGGCCCCAGTTGTTGGTCGTTGTGGCCTTGGCGATAGGACGCGCCCCAGAACAAGTCCGCACGGTGGCCGCCCAATTCGCCTTCCCAAGCGAAACGGCCGAACGCGCCTTGGGTTTGGATTTGCTGTTCGATGAGCAGCGCGACCGGGTGATAGAGATCGGTGGCGGTCGCATAGACGCCGCCTTCGAACAAGGTCGAGGGATTGAGCCGCCAGCGGGTTTGCAGGCTTGTGCGGAAGACCGTCTGATCGCGCTGCCAGTCAGTAGCGATGGCGCCGGGATTGCCGGCCTCTGGTGTCGAGAGCGCCTGCGCCAATGTCAGAGTGCCTGGCACGTCTTGCTCGATATCGGCGCCATAGACGATGAGCCGAACCTCTCGATCGTCACCAAACGCGTAGCCTAGATTGAGCGTGCCGCGAATTTGCTCTTGGCCGGAATGCTCACGGAAGCCATCGCTCTCAAGCGCTGTTACGGCGCCAAACCCGTCCCAATCGCCCCATGTGCGCGCCACTTGTCCGGCGAGACGGCGGAAATCGAACGAGCCGGCTTCGGCGCGCAGCAAATTCTCTGACTGAGCCGTACGTCCGGTCGGCGTGATGAAGTTCAGAGCGCCGCCGAGTTGAGCGCCGCCGAAGCGGATCGCATTGCCGCCACGATAGACTTCAACATAACGCGCCGTCAGCGGATCGATCTTTTGAAAGTCGGCGAAGCCATCGGCGTCTGCAAACGAGACGCCGTCTTGCGCAAAGAGCACGCCGCGCTGGTGATAGGATTGATCGATTCCCGAGCCGCGGATGGAAAAGCGAGATTCTTCGCCGTAGCGGCGCTGCACCAAGAGGCCCGGCACATCTCGGAGAATATCCGTAAGCCCGACAGCAGTGCGCGCTTCAAAGCTTTCGTTGGAGACGACCGAAACTGCGCCGGGCGTTTCTGAAAGCCGCTCACGCGCTTCGGCGACGACCGGGGGGTCGTCGGGATTGGGATTTGCGGTCACGATGATGGTCTCGGATGCGAGGGATTGTTCGCTCGTCTGAGCGAGCGCCGCGCCAGGCGCGAGCACGAGCGCGCTGACGAGCAGCGCCGATTTGTAGGACATGGGGCAAGCCTGATATGTGCGCCAAGCTTGTGCTAAGCGCGCGTGTTCGAGCGGCGTGTCAGCGCCGGCGGCAATTCAAAATCTAGGCTTGGAGCGGGGGCCCGCGGGCAGGCAGCGGCGGCCCCGACAGAGTGAGCGTGAGGTCGGTGTCCCGCCAGATTTCCTGAGTGGAAACGCGCGCCGCGTGGACGGGCGCGGGAGCAGATACATCAGGTGGCGACAGAACGGGCGCGGATGTGAACGCGAATGGGCATTCAGCGGCGGCCTTGCCGTGGCCAGGATCGTGATCACTGAACCCACTCAGGTCGAGGACGGCTTCGCCGCCACCGCAGAGCGTCATGACGATGCGGTCGCCGGCATCAGCGCTCAGCATATAGCCTGGTGGCAGCATTGCCTTGAACACGAGCGCAAACAGCGCGAGCGAAAGCCCGGCCGTGCGCAAGCGTTGAAGGAAGCCGCCCCGGTCCATGCAACGAAACTAAACGCAGCGCGCCGGCGCGCCTAGCGTCAGGTTGCCGCAGCGCAAGAGCGCGGAGGCATCAGGAAACGGTGGGAAACGCTCTGCCTTGAAGGGTAGGCCCGCGCCGCAGGCGAACGGCGCGGGGACTGGTTTAGCCGCGAGCCGGGCGCACCTTCCGTTTTCGGACGTCCGGAGCAGAGCACTTGGCCTTTCCATCCCGGCTCGCGCTTGCGCTGTTCGATCCAGGCTTCAACCGCGGCAAGCTCCCAGGCGACGACGCGTGAGGTGAGAAGGAGCGGCGTGGGATTCGTCCCGCAGCTCCATCTCGTAGATTGTGGTGTCCGCGAGCGGGACGATTTGCCTAAACTGGTGACGTCGGATGTAGCGCGGCAAGGCACGCTGGGCGGCATTGTTCTCTAACATCGCCGCGTAGGCGTAGGCATTCTCAAGACTCGTGTTTGTCATAGGATTCGCCGCGACGAATTTGCCGAAAGGACCATGCGTGCTATGACGCGAAGTTGAGTGGTCATGCGACTTTCCCAGCGTGCCCGGCGAACCTCGCGACGGCATGCTTGACGGCGCCGCCCCAAATAGCGCTAGCTCAGCTAGCGACAGCATAACGTGGCGAGACTTCAGTCGATCAGTGAGTGGGAATAATTCAGTGACCTTCGCGATCGGCGCTAAGTCTCTGAGTTTCGCGATGCGGAGCCATCGCCGCGCCTAATCAACGATGTGTTTTATGGCGCGCTACGCGTCGATCGGGCGGCCCTTGGTTTCTGGAAGGAAGGCTAGCATGATCACGAAGGCGATGGCCGTGATAACGACGGGATACCAAAGCCCCGCGTAAATATCGCCCGTCGCCGTCATGATGGCGAAGGCGATCGCGGGCATGAGGCCGCCAAACCACCCGGTGCCGACATGGTATGGAAATGAAAGCGCCGTGTAGCGGATGTGCGCGGGAAACAGCTCGACCAAACACGCGGCGACCGGGCCGTACATCGCTGTGGCCGCGACTAGGAACACAAGCAGAATGGCGACGACGCCGACGAGATTGATGCGCGTTGGATCGGCTGTGGCGGGATAGCCCGCTGTGACTAAGGCCGCGCTGAGTTCTTGATGGAAGGATGTTCGCGCGGCGCGAATGTCGGCTGTGCTGAGCCCGCGCGCGTCGGGGCTGCGAATATCGGCGCCGCCAATGCGCACAAACGCCGCGCCCTGATGGTTGCGCGCTTCAAACCGCGCGGCGGAGGCGGCTAGCGCCGCCCGCGCAATATCGCAGGATGAAGCAAAGCCGCCAGCGCCGAGCACGTCCAGTTGCAGCGTGCAATCGGCAGGGTCGGCGTAGAGCACGACGGGCGCTGCGCCGCGCGCTTCGGCGAGCGCGGGATTGGCTGCCTCCGTCAGCAGGCGAAAGCCGGGAAATGTGGCAAGCAGCATCACCACCATGCCGAACAGCATCACCGGCTTGCGGCCTACTTTATCCGACAGTGCACCAAACAGAACGTACAGGACGGCGGCGACGACGCTGACGCCGAGCATGATCATGGTCACGGTTTGCGCCGGGACGCGCAGCACGCGCTCGAGAAAATATTGCGAGTAAAAATAGCCGGTGTAGTAGACGACGCTCTGCGCCATCATCACCCCGAACAGCGCCAGCAGCACCAGGCGTAGATTGCGCCATTCAAGAAAGGTTTGCTTCAGCGGCGCGCCGTCGCCGCGCCGCGCGGCCTTCATCTTGAGGAAGATTGGGCTCTCGTGCAGCGACACGCGTATCCAGATTGAAATTGCGATCAGCACAATTGAGAACAAGAATGGAAGCCGCCAGCCCCAAGCGGCGAAGGCCGCCTCACCCAGCAGCGTGCGCGTGATGAGAATGATGCTGAGCGCCAGGATGAGCCCCAGCGCGGCGGAGGTCTGAATCCAGCCGGTGTCGCGCCCGCGCTGATGCGGGGCGCCGTGCTCGGCCACGAAGATCGCCGCGCCGCCATATTCGCCGCCCAACGCAAAACCTTGCAGAATACGGCACGCGACCAGCGCCAGCGGCGCGGCGAGGCCGATATCATCGTAGGTGGGCAGCAAGCCGATCGCGAAAGTGGCCGCGCCCATGACCACTATGGTCATCAGAAAGCTGCCCTTTCGCCCTTTAGAATCGCCAATCTTGCCAAATACGAGCGCGCCGAACGGGCGAGCGATGAAGCCCGCCGCGAAGGTCAGCAACGTCATGATGAAGGCTTGCGCCTCGGGCAGATTGGCGAAGAATTTGGCCGAGAGGATCGAGGCGAGCGCGCCGAACAGGAAGAAATCGTACCACTCGAACGCGGTGCCCGCGGCTGCGGCGGCAATGACGCGCGCGCTTTTGGATTTGCCTGTTTCGGTCAAAGGCGCGGCCTCACCAAGGCACGATGTCGTTGTTGTAACGAATGAAAGCGCCGGCTTCCTCTGGACCCATGCGTGCGATCGTATCTGCCAGGCCCGCCGCGCTTTCCGCAGCGGGGATTTTCGGCATGCGCGCCCCGCGCGTGAAATCTGTGTCGACGATGCCGGGGCTCAGCACGGCGGCGATCACGCCGCTTTCCTTGAGGTCCATCGCAAGGGAACGCATCGCCATGTTGAGCGCGGCTTTGCTGGTGCGGTAGGCGTAATTGCCGCCGCGCGTCGTACCGATAGAGCCGAGCGAGCTTGAGATCGCGACGATCTTTTTCTCCGCGCTCACGCGCACATGCGGCAGGAACGCTTCGCTGACCTTGACCGCGCCCAGAAGGTTGACGGTCATGACGCGTTCCCAGTGCGCATAGTCCAGTTCGCCTAGACCCTTGCCGCCGCCGCCGATGCCGGCATTGTTGCAGAGCACGTCTATGGCTTCGCCAGAGAGCTCCGCGGCCAAGGCGTCGATTGTGTCATGCGCGGCGACATCGAGCGCGTGTACGCTAACATGCGTTTGGCTTTGCGCGAGCGCGTGGAGCGCGGCGGCGTCCGCAGGCCGGCGGCAGGTAGCGCGCACGCGCCAGCCGCGCGCGGCGTATTCTTGCGCAAGCGCCAAGCCCAGGCCGCGATTGGCGCCGGTGATGAGAATTTGCGGCATGGGGGTTCGCCTCTGGTTTAGCCGGGGCCGGCGGCGTCGGCGATCTGAGTCGCGGTCGCGCTCCAGATATCGCGATCGGCGCCGAGCGATTTCAACAATTGGCGCATCGGCGCGGTGCGGAATGGCTGGCCGGATACGTAAGGTGTCAGCGTAAAGCTCAGTACCTGGCCGCCGTGGCGCGCGTTTTCATGTTTCAGCCAGTCGCGCGCATCGAGGATTTGCGCGGCCCATTCCTGCTCACTTTGGCGCCGGTCGATCAGCAGCGTGCGGTCGTCCAATTCATTGAAGAGCGGGACGGCGCGGACGATCCCATGCGCAGTTTGCATGCCGATCGGGACGTTGTCCTGCTCCCAATCGAGGCACACATCAAACCCCGCCTCGGCGATGAGATCGAGCGTGTTGAAAGATTGCTGGCGCGCCGGGCTCATCCAGACGCGGGGTTTAAGGCCGAACGAATCGAACGCGGCGCGCGTTTCGGCCACCCAGCCGCGCTCCTCATCTAGGGGAAGGCCGCCCCAATGAATTTTGTCGGTGGCGTAGCCATAAGCCGAGATTTCGTGCCCATCGGCGATGATGCGATCCACCAGCGGCTCGACCCGGTGCAGCAGATTGGCGTTGATGGGGAAGACGGCTTTAAGGCCCGCGTCGCGCAGGGCGGCGAGGATGCGGAAGGCGCCGACGCGGTTACCGTAGTCGCGCGTGGTGTAGTGGCGAAGATCGGGATAGGGCGTCACCATCGCGCCTGGATGCTTGAACGGTTTGCCCGACGGATTGAGCATGTGAAACTCAAGCGGGACCACGATCAGAGCCGCGACAGGCGCGCCATTGGGCCAGGCGCAGCGTTTGCGCTGATCGGGCGCGCGCCAGGCATAACGCGTTTGATCCATGCCATAGCGGCGGCTTGAGTAATCCAGATATTCGTCATCCAGCGCCATTGTCGAACCCTGTCTCAGGCGTCATCAGGCCGCGCCGCTTGATGTCGTCCAGCGCGATGTCCCAGTAATTTTCGCGATAGTAGCCGGCAATTTCAGCGGCGGTGGTGAACCAGACGTCGCGCCCGTGCGCGGTGATGTGCTTCAGCGCTTCCTCGAACGCGCGCATGCGGTGCGGCTGGCTGACGAGATAGGCGTGCAGGGGAATGCACATCACTGTGCCGCTTTCCTCGCCCTCGGCGAGCAATTGATCGAAATGGCGCTTCAGCACGTCGGTGTAACGTTGCGGCGTCATGGCGAGCTGGCCGTAGGTGATGACGTCGTTCACCTCGAGCGAATACGGCATCGAGATCAGCTTACCTTGGCGCGTTTTGAGCGGCTGAGGCTGATCGTCCTGAAAAAGATCGCACGTGTACCAGAAATCGTATTCGCCGAGCAGATCGAAGGTGCGTTCGGTGTGGGTGAGGGCGGGGGCGAGATAGCCGCGAATGCGCTGGCCGGTGGCTTGTTCGACGCTGCGGATCGAATCCTCGATTAGCGCGCGCTCTTGCGCCTCGGACATGCCGTACGAATAGCGGGTGTTGTAAATGCCGTGGGAAAAAAATTCCCAACGCCGCGCGCTACACGCTTCGATGATTTCGGGGTGATGGTCGATCAGGCCGATCGAAAGCGAAATCGAACCGCGCAGACCATACTTGTCCATCAGCTCCATCAGCCGCCAATGGCCGATGCGGTTGCCCCAATCGCGTTGTGAATAGCCGACGACATCGGGCGAGGGCTTGGGCCAGCCGGGACGCGATGGGTTCTTAGGCGGATCGTACTCGTAATATTCGATGTTGGGCGCGATCCAGAAGGCAAGCTTCTTTCCGCCCGGCCACGTGATCTTCGGCCGCCGTTCGTACGGCCAATAATCATAGAGCGTGGGATCTGCGCGCATGGGCCCCTCTGTCTTGCGCAAGAGATTATAACAATATAATAACAGGTCAACCTGGAGGGGCGACGTTGGCGCCAAACGAAGCGCGAATTGTGATCGTTGGGGCAGGGCCCGTGGGCCTGGCTTTGGCCTTTCGGCTGCATGTTTTTGGCGTGCCGTGCCTAGTGCTGGATGAAAATCCGATCGCGCCGGACGACCTGCGCGCCTCCACCTTCCATCCGCCCACGCTCGACATGCTGGATGAGTATGGGCTTGCCGCACCGCTCTTGGCGCAAGGCTTGCCCGCGCCGACCTGGCAAATTCGCATGCATGAAACCGGGGCGCGCGCGGTGTTCGATCTTGGCGTCATCGCCGACAAGACGCGCCACCCTTATCGCCTGCAATGCGAGCAATTCCGCCTGGTGCGCTTGCTGGAAGAGCGGCTCGCAACCAGCGGCGTGGTCGAAATCCGCCGTGGCGCGCGCGTGGAGGGTGCAACACAGGATGAGGCGGGCGTTGAGGTTTCGGGCGTCGGCGCCGATGGCGCCGCGTTTCGTGAGCGGGGATTGATCCTTGTGGGCGCGGATGGCGCGCACAGCATCGTCCGCCGCGGCATGGATTTGCGGCTGGAAGGGCAAACCTACCCAGAAACCACGGTGCTGGCGACGACTCCCTTCCGCTTTGAAGATCATTTAGAGGGACTGTCCAATGTCAATTACGTGTGGCGCGCGGGTGGCACGTATAGCTTGCTGCGCCTGCGCGATAAGTGGCGCTGCAGCCTTTATCCCGATCCGGATGAAACCATTGAAGGCATGTTGCAGCCCGAGGTGATCGAAAAGCACCTGCAGCGCATCGTCCCGCGCCCCGAGCGCTACGAGGTCGTGGATCTTCGCCCTTATCGCGTGCACATGCGCATCGTTGAAGATTATCGCCGCGGGCGCATGGTGCTGGCTGGCGATGCGGCGCATATCAATAGCCCATCCGGCGGCATGGGCATGAATGGCGGCGTACATGACGCCTTCAATCTTTCGGCCAAGCTGAAGCAAATCTGGGATGGCGCCTCGCTTGATCTGCTTGATCTCTACACGCGTCAGCGCCGCCCGATCGCGGAGGATGAAATTCTCGGCCAAGCCGATAAAAACCGCGCCCGCATGCAGGAGCGCAATCAGGATCGGCGCGCAGAATTGCTGGCGGAGTTGCAGCGCGTGGCGGGCGATCGCGATCTGGCGCGCGCACGCCTTCTGCAAAGCTCGATGATCACCGGCCTTGAACGGTCGCGGAGCATACAATGATGGAATCTTATGCAAGCCTGGGGCGCTTTGGCGTGGGCGTTCCCCAATCCAATCCCACGGTTGAGGCCGAACTCGGCGTGTTACTGCCACGCACCGCTTCGCTGCACGTCACGCGGCTGACGAGCAGCGCGGCCGACCCGCTTGATCGCCTGCGCCGCTATCTGGCGGACTTGCCGATTTATCTCAAGGATTTCGACGGGCTGAAGCTTGCGGCGTTCGCCTTCGCCTGCACCGGTTCGTCTTATCTGCTTGGGGTCGATGAAGAAGCGAAGATCGCGGAAAGCTGCGCGGCGAAATTTGGCTATCCGATCGCGCTGGCGGCGGATTCGATCGTTTGGGCGCTTGAGAAGCTGAACGCGCGCAATATCGCGGTGATCGCGCCGTATCCGGCCGCGCTGATCGAAGCGGGCCACCATTATCTTGAGGCGCGCGGCGTGCAAGTTGCAGCGCTGGAGCGGGTGATCACCTCAACCGCGGATACGCGCAGCATCTATTTGACGGGCATCGCCGATGCACGCGCGGCGCTGGCGCGCCTGCCGAAAAGCGGCATTGACGCCATTCTCATCAGCGGGACGGGTATGCCTACGCTTGGCGCCGTGGATACCCACGGCTTGCCGCCGATCATTTCATCCAATCTCTGCGTCGCCGCGCGTGCGCTTGAGTTGGCCGGCAAACGCGATGTGCTGGATGGACGCGGTCTTGAGCCGATGGGCTGGCGCACCCGACTCGAAGAAGCGCTCGGGCGCGGCTGACATGAAGCTGGCCATCGTGAATCCGGCGACCGAAGAGGTCGTGGCGGAAATTGCGGAAGACGATGCGCCGGCGGTGGATCGCGCCGTCAAGCGGGCGCGCGCCGCGTTCGAGGGCGGATGGCGTGCGAGTTCCGTGGAAGAACGCCAGCGTGCTTTGCGCACGGCTGCTGCCGCAATTGGTCGCCACGTTGAAGAGCTGGCGACGTTGGAAACCCGCAATACCGGCATTTTGCTGAAAGACGCGCGCACGCGCTATGCCGGCCGCGCTGCACGAAACTTTGAATTTTTCGCCGAATATATCGGCCAGAGCGCGGGGCGCGTGTTTGATCAAAACCCGCATTACATCACCAGCGTGCGGCGCGAGCCGGTTGGCGTGGCGGGGCTGATTGCGCCTTGGAACTTGCCACTAGCGTTGGGCTCAATGAAGATCGCGGCGGCGATCGCGTTCGGCAACACCTGTGTGATTAAACCGTCGGAGCAAGCGCCATTGGCTGTGATACGCCTGGGTGAAATCTTGGCGGAGATTCTGCCGGAGGGCGTGGTGGAGGTGATCAACGGCCGCGGCGCCGTCACCGGCGCGGCGCTGGTGTCGCATCCCGACATCGCGGCGATCTCCTTCACGGGCGGCACCGAGACAGGCCGGCGCATCGCCGCCGCCGCGGGCGACGCGCTCAAGCCCGTGACCATGGAACTGGGCGGCAAATCCGCCAACATCATTTTTGAATCGGCGGATTTCGAACGCGCGCTTGATGCGGCGCTGCTCGGCGTGTTCGCGAACAATGGCCAGCAATGCCTAGCCGGGTCGCGTATCCTAGTGCAGAGCACGATCGCCGATCGCTTTATTGAGGCGTTCGCGGCGCGCACCAAGGCGATCCGCATCGGTGCGCCGGATGATCCCGCCACGGAGCTCGGGCCCGTGGCCTCCGCGCTGCAGCGCGAGCGCGTGCTGGCTGCATTTGCCGAAGCGGTGGAGGAGGGCGCGCGCCCGCTCGCGGGCGGCCAACGCGCGCCGGACCTTGCGCGCGGCTTTTATATCGAGCCGATCGCGGTCGAGGCGCCGTCGAATGCGCTGAAGGCGTGCCAGGAAGAAATCTTCGGCCCGTTCGCCACGATCATCCGCTTCGATACCGAGGAAGACGCCTACGCCATCGCCAACGGCACGCGCTATGGCCTCGTTTCTTATGTGTGGACGCGTGATCTGGCGCAGAGCATGCGCGCGCAGGAGCGGTTGGAATCGGGCGTCGTCTGGATCAATACGCCGGTGACGCGTGAGTTGCGCGCCCCGTTCGGCGGCGTCAAGCAATCGGGCATCGGCGCCGAGGGCGGCGCGGCGTGTGAAGCGCTCTACACGCGCGAGAAAAGCATCACCATCCCGCGCGCGGATTTCCCGATCGAGCGCATCGGCGCCGGTTAAGCGGCACCTTCCGCGATCCAGGCGTGCCAAAAGCCGGGCCCTGCGGTGCGCGGCACTTTTTCCTCGCGCACGTTGGCGAAGCCCGCGTCTTTAAGTTCGGCGCCAAAATCGCAACTGCAATACTCGATCCAGAAGGGTTCGTTGTTGTAGCGATAATCGTAGGCGCGTTCGGCCTGCTCCCAGGGCGACTTGCCGCGAAACAGCAAATCCACATCCTGATGCACGCAAAGCCCGCCGGGCGCCAGCAGGCGCAGGCTCTCGCGCGCGACGGCGCGGCGATCTTCGCCCGAAATCTCGTGCAGCAGATTGTGCGACACGATGAGATCGAAATGGCCGTCTGGAAAGCGCGTGTCGGCGGCCGACATCTGATGGAAATGCACGCGCGATCCCATCGCTTCGGCGCGCGCGTGGGCATAGCGCAGCATGGAGGCGCCCAGGTCTATGGCGTGAACCTCAGCATCCAGATAATGCGCGCCGTACACGGCTGAGGCGCCGCCGGCCGAGCATCCCATGTCGAGCACGCGGCGCGGGCGAAATTCGGGGCGGATGGCTTGCAGATGGCCGATCACCGCGCCGGCTTTGGAATCCTCCTTGCCCATGCCGCGGCCCATCGAATAAAGCCGCCCGCCGCTTTCATATAGCGCGCCGGCGCTGACCGAGCGGGCGTTGGGATCGATGCAATAGCCTTCGGGTTGAAGGTGGATGTGGCAATCACTGTAGACTGCCGCGGGCTTGAAATCGGGATCAAGCGTGAGCGAACCAAGCCGCGTCGGCGCGCTCACCAATTCTTGCGCCTGGGTTTCCATGCGCTCTTGTTCGCGAAACACGGTTTCGCCGATCGATTGCCACATCATCTCCTGGGCCGTGCGGTCAATCGCTTTGGTGAAGCGGTAGTGCGTCGCGGCGTCGAGGTATGGCTCGGCTTCCCGCCAATCGGCGGGCGCGCGATCATGCGCGGCCTGAAAGGCAGGCTCGGCCTCATGCTTGACGACGGCTGGCACGGCGCCGCGCAGCGGGCCCATCACGTGTCGCTTAAGCGCCAACACAAAGCGCTGTTGCGCCATCTCTTCCGGTGTTTGCCGGGCGAGCATTGCGTGCGGTTCGTTGCGCTTCATGGAAGCCTCCAATTAGTCGAGCACCAGCCCGCCGCTGAGGTTGATGGATGCGCCAGTGATGGAGCGGGCGTGGTGTGAGAGTAAGAAGGCGGCGGTCGCGCCCGCTTCGGCGGGCTCGATCAGCGTGCGCGTCAGCATGGCGTTGGTCGCCGCGCGCAACGTTTCCTCGGACAGGCGATCAAGCATCGGCGTGCGCACAGGGCCGGCGATGATGGTGTTGACACGCACGTGCGGCGCCCATTCCTTCGCGAGGTAGCGCCCAAGATTAGCGAGTCCCGCCTTGGCGGCGGCGTAAGCTGGGCCCGAAACGCCCGAGCCGCCATGGGCGCCGTTCACCGAGCCGAAGAAAACGGCCGCGCCGCGACTTTCTTTCAAGGGCGCCGCAAGCGCTTGGCACAGCAAGAACGCAGAGGTGAGATTGGCCTCCATCACGGCGCGCCAGCCCTCGGGCGTGATGCCGTCCAGCTTACCGGGGCCGACAATGCCCGCAGCGTGCACAAAGGCGTCGATGCGGCCGTATCGATCAAGCGCTTCGCGCACCGCGCGCGCGGCGTCCTGTTCGCGCGCTGCATCGCCTTCGATACTGAATACGCCTTCGCGCGCGTGTGAAACGGCGAGATCGAAGGCGGCGATGCGCCCGCCAGCAGCGAGATATTGATCCTGAACGGCGCGCCCAATGCCGCCGGTCGCGCCGCTCAAAAAGAGGACGCGGCCTTCGGCATTGAGCAGCTTCACGCTCACGCAGCTTCCTTCACGCTAAGGGCGGCGAGGATTTCTGAGAGCATGTTGTAGCGCAGCGCGGCCGAGCCAGCGACGGCTTGGATGGCCATTTGCTGCTTGGCCGGCGTATCGGCGTAGCGATGGCACAATTCCATGCCGATGGCGGCGTGCTCGTCGTCGTTCTCGACGTGGACATGGAAGAATTCGAGTTCGTCTTCGGTGAACCCCATTTTTTCCATCGCCGAGATGTAGCCCGGATAGAGCGTGGGCAATTGGCCTTCGAGCGCGACCATGATGCCGGCGCAGGATTCATGCATCGGGCGGATTTGCGAAAGCTCCCAGATCCAGGCGCGCATCGCGCGCGTGGAGGGCAGGATGCGGCCTTCGCGCTCTGCGTTGACGATGTATTCGTCCTTGACGCCGCAGGCGCGCGCGAATTTCAGCAGCAGCGCCGGGTGTGCTTTTTCAGGCTGGTTCGGAGGCACTTCGCCCGCAAGGTTTTCCATGATGAGTTCGCGCCCGTCGTCATCGGGCATGCGCGCGTAGAGCGCGGCGAATTGCGGCGGGATGGCCACGATATAATAATAGTGTTGCACCGCCCATTCGCCGAGCTGCTGGCGCGTGAGTTTGCCTTCGGACCATGTGGCGCTGAAGGGGTGTTTACCCGAGCCGCGCGGTTTGCGTGCATCGTGCAAGGCTTGGGCGAAAGCTTCGGCGGAAAGCAGAGTTGTCATGATACTGATCCTGTTGTTAAGCGGCGGGTCTGGACGGCGCCTTGGATTCCTCCATGGCGTCAATGCTGACCGGAGATCCGGTCTGAATGATCAGCGCCTTCTTGCGGATGAAGCGCTGGATGGAGGCGGGGCCCATGCGCGAGCCGCCCATGCCCGAGAAGCCGAACGAGTTTTTCTCCGGTTCGTAGGTCATGATGGTGAGGCCGCAATCGTTCACAGATAGACCGCCGGCGTTGATGTGCTCGGCGATGGTGCGCGCTTCTTCGACGGTCGCGCCGATCACTGCGCCGGAGAGGCCAAACGACGTGTCGTTGGCGAGTGAGATGGCTTCGCCGACCGTGTCGAACGCCATCACCGGCAGCACGGGGCCGAAAGTTTCTTCGGTCATGATCGCCATGTCGTGCGTGACGTTGTCCAACACGGTGGCGGGGCACCAGAGACCGCCGCCGCGTTCTAGAATTTCGCCGCCCGCACGAACGCGCGCGCCTTTGGCGACGGCGTCGGCGATGTGGTTGGCGATGATCTCGGCCTGCGGGGCGTGGATCACCGGGCCAAGGTGACCCTTATGGATGTCCGGCCAGTTGATTTGGAGCGCGGCTGCTTTCTCCGCCAATCGCGCCACGAACGCGTCGTGGATGGCGCGATGCACGTAGACGCGCTCTATCGAAAGGCACGCTTGACCGGAATTGGAAAGCCCCCCGCGCGCGACGGCTTCCACCGCGCGATCTATGTCGGCGGAGCCGAGCACGATGGCGGGGTCTTTGCCGCCGAGCTCAAGCGATGCGGGGATGAAGCGGCGGGCCGCGGCCTCGGCCACTTTTCGCCCAGTCGTGACCGAACCTGTGAAGCAGACCAGATCGACCTGCTCGATCAACGCCTGGCCAGCCTCGGCGCCGCCCAGCACGAACGCGAGCGCTTGCTTCAGGTCCGGCGCGGCGTCGAGCGCATCGCGCACGGGCTCGACGAAGCGCGGCGTGATTTCCGAAGGCTTGATAATGGCGGCGCAGCCCGCCGCGAGCGCGGGTATGGCGTCGATCAAGCTGAGCGTCACCGGAAAATTCCAGGGCGAGATGAAGCCGGCGAGCGGATAGGGCACGTATTGGTTTTGATAGCGCACGCTGGGAATGAGGGCGGAGGCGCGTTCTTCGCCGCGCATGTTCGCACCCAGCGCTTCGGGCGCGAGCTTAGCCCAGCGGCGGATGTTGCGAATGGCGCCATCGACTTCGGTTTCAGAGAGAAACCAACGGCCGGTGTCGGCGGCGAGCGCGGCGATGATGGCGGCGCGGCGCTGTTCGAGCGCATCGGCGAAAGCGTCCAGCGCTTTTGCTCTGCCTTCGACGCCAAGGGCGCGCCAGTGCGGCTGGGCCGCGCGCAATGCGCGCGCTGTCTCGCCGATGCGGGCAGGGGAATCGGCCTCGAACGCGTAGTCTGATTGGCCGGTGCGCGGATTGCGCACGAGCAAGCGGGTCGAGCCGGTGTCAGCCATACGCTGCATCCCCATGTGTCATAATGTTATAATAATGATACAACATGAGAGGCAAGCCCTTTAAGCGGGCGGCTGGGCGCCTGCTTTCAGCGCGTCAAGTTCATAGGCGAGGACGCGGAACATCCGCGCGACGAAGGCGTCGTCCCATTCCAGCCGCGCCGCTTGCGCGGCCTCGTCAGGCTGATAATCCGCGAGTTCGCCGCCGCTTAGCACCCCCCGGTTTTCAAGGACTTTTTCCAGCGTATCCAGCCGCTCGTTCACTGCGCTGAGCTGGGAGGCCACGGCCAGCAACATGGAGAGGAGCCGATCGCAATCGGCGTTCTCTAGAAAGTGCGGGCGAGGACCGGACGAGGCCGCCGCCGCCCTCGCCACCGCTTCGAGCTTGCGCAACGCCGAGACTCCTATTACAAGTTATATAACGTTATGATGATAGCATAATACGACTGCGCGTGCAGCATTTGTTTCGTGCGCGCCGCAATTGGGCGCACGACGGCAGAAAGGACGTCAGATGGTTTCGACCGTAGGCGAGAAAGGCGCGGCGCGTACGCCGCGGCCGGAAGAAAAGATCAACCTCACTTTGCGCGCGCCCCGCTATGCGCAGGTCTACGCGGTGTTGCGCGATTGGGTGCTGCAGGGCGTGTATGCGCCGGGCCAGCGCGTGCCTTCGGAGAGCGAATTGTGCGCCTCCTTCAATGTCTCGCGCATCACAGTGCGCTCGGCGGTGGAGATGCTGGAGAAGGAAGGCTTGGTGCAGCGCATCCAGGGACGCGGCACGTTCGTGCGCGCCGACCTGAAAGATGTGCCGAGCCGCGGCGACCTCTCGGAATTGGTGCGGCGCGTGCGGCAATTGGATGCCCGCTCAACACCGACGGAGGTGGAGGTCAAGGAAGAGGTGGCCGATGGCGCGATCGCGGGGGATCTGCAATTGGCGCCGGGGGAAAGCGTGATCCACGCCTCATATCTGCGTCTGCGCGATGGCGAGCCGATCGGCGTCGCCGCCATCTACGTGCCCAAGAGCCTCGGGGTGACGCTGTCGGCGGAGGACTTCAAGGACACCGCGCCAACGCTGCTTGAACGCAAGGGCATCGAAATCCTGGGCGCGCACCAATTGCTGGGCGCGACCTTGGCGGACGCCAAGATCGCTTCGCGGCTTAGCATCCCGGTCGGCGCGCCGGTTGTGCAGGTGCGCCTGCTGGTGCTCGCGGTGAATAGCCAGCCGGTGGAGCTGTTATTGGCGCACTATCGCGCCGACCGCTACGTCCACCACGTTTTCCTGGCGGCGCGGGCTTCCTAATCAATCGGCCTTGGCGTGCGGGCCGGCCACCATGTTGAGCGTCTCCTCATAGGGCACGCCCGGATTGGCTGCGCGCTCGAAATCGGCGTGCACGATGCGCATCACGCGCTGCACGAAAGCAGTGCGTTTGCGCGCGCGCGCGTCGGCGAGCGCCTGATCGGGCACGAAGTTTTCGACGTCTTCCGGCCGGAAGGCGCCCTTGGCGGCGACCTGGGTGAGGTTGTCCAATTTGTCGTTGAGCATGCTGACCTCGGCCGCTAGCGCGACGATCATGGTGAGCAAACGCTCATTATCGGAATCCTCAAGCGAATTTGGGCGCCCGCCGCGCGACGCTTTGGGAAGAGGGGGGATATTCATGCTCGATCCTCAGCTCTTGCGCGCGCCATAGGCGAGCCAGCCGCCTTGCTTGCCGTTGAAGGTGGGGGCGACTTCCTCGAACACCTCGTCCTTGGCGAAGCCGGCGCGCAGCGCGGGGGCGATGAGATCCATCTCCGCCAATGTCGACCAGAACGGCTCGTTGTTATGGGTGGTGTCCCAATTGGTGATGAATTGATCCACCGGGTCGGTGCGGCGCACGGGGACCTCGATGTGCAGCATCACCCCGCCCGGCCGCAGCAGGCGATGGCATTCGGCGACGATGTTGTAGAGCGCATCGTAGGACGATTCATGCAGCAGGATGTGCGAGACGATGAGATCGAAATGCCCATCGGGGAAGGCGGTTTTTTCCGCGTCGCCTTGCACGAAATGCACCTTCTTGCCGAGCGCTTCGGCGCGTGCGTGCGCATAGCGCAGCGACGGCGCCGAAAGATCGAGCGCGTACACGTCGGCCTCGGGGAAGGCTTCGCAATAAGGCAGGGTCGAAAGGCCGACTGTGCAGCCCAGATCAAGCACGCGCTTCACCTCAAGATCGGGAAAGCGCTTCTTGACAAAGCCTGCGCCGGCCTGGCCCTTGTCTTCATTCAGCGCGCCGTGCTTGCCCATGGAAAACACGAATGAGCCCAGATCGCTGCGCGCGCCGGCCCACACGTCATCCTCGGTGCGCTCCAGGAAATACGAGCCTGGCACGCAATGGATGTCCACGTCGGCCTGATAAGGCGGCGGTTTTACGCTGGAATCGAGCGTTAGCGAGCCTTTCACGGCCCCGCCGGTGATCTTGCGGTAGCGCTCGATCAAGCTGGGCAGTTCGCGTTCGCAGACCGCGGAAGTGATGTCGATGTAAAATTCTTGTTGCGCCCGCCCCAGCGCGCTCCACCAGCGATAGGCGCTGTCTTCGCCGAGCGCCTCGCCCACTTCGCGCCAGCTTTGCGGGTGGCGCCCGCGCTTTTCCTGCCAGGCCGGGGCGGCGCGGTTTTCATACACCGCCGGCAATTGCGCGCGCAGCGAGCCACGCAATTGGCCTTTGAACGCGATGGCGAAATCAAGCAGCGCCTGCTCCTCGAAATTGGGCATCGGCGACATGGCGTGGGGGAGGGGGCGGGGCGTGCTCATTCGGCGGCTACTCCTGAGTTGGTGTTGGCGTCGCGCATCAGGGCGTCCCAACCGTCATCGGTGCGCGGTTTGGTGGTCGGCGCGGCTTCATGCGCCCAGCCCGTGGGGTCGAGCCGGCGCGCGGGGCTCGGGATCACGTAAACCTTGCGGTCCCACTCGCGGGCGATCTTCTCGTGATCGATCTCCCAGCCGGCATCGATCATGCGAAAGACGAGGTGGCGGAAGGTCGATTCCATTTCATCCGCGCGCACCAGGACCTCATCGCGGAAGGGCGTGGGACCTAGCGCGGGGCGCACATGGCTGATCACGGCGATGTCTTCATTGATGGCGCTGCGCCGCCCATTGAGGCGCTCGGCGTCGTGTTCGGGCTCGATCGCGTAGTTGCGGGCCTGCAGGCCGAACTGGCGGGTCGATTTCGCATCGACCGGCGTCGAGGCCGAGAACGTGACCTGCGAGATGCCCGGCCGGAACGTGGGATTGATGCGGTGGCACACGCCGAGCACCGAAAACTCGAGCTCAACCGTGGTCTTTTCCCGCTCTTCCTTCAGCAGTTCGCCCAGAACGCCTGATTTTTGCGACGCTTTCGGCGCGGTTTTCTCGCGCTTCAGCCGCGCGCCGAAAGGGGTGCGCACGATCGGAACGTGCACGGCCTTGGGATCAAGGCGCGAGCCGAAGGTCGCGTGCACGAACGCCAAATGCGCGGTGTCGAGCGAGTTCTCCTCAAATTTCTGCCAATTGGCCGGGGCTTCCACCACCATTCGCGTAGTGCGCCACGTGTCGGTCTGATCGAACTCCGGCAGCAGGCGCGGCGGGGCGGGGCGCTTGTCGTCGGGCAGATCGCCCAGGAATACCCACACCCAATCGTAGATTTCCTCGGTCGGGTAGGAATCGATCTTGGCGCGTTTCGGGATCGGCTGATCTTCGGCGATCGAGGGAATTTTCACGCAAGCGCCGGCGCCGTCGAACTGCCAGCCATGGAACGGGCAGGCGATCGTCCCGTCCACGCACTTGCCGCGCGACAGCGAGGCGCCGCGGTGCACGCAAACATCGGAAAGGCAAGCCACGCGCCCGTCGGGCAGGCGGTGCAGAACAAAATCGAAGCCCAGCATGCGCACGCCGAGCGGCTGGCCTGCGACGACATCCTTCGATTCAGCCGCCACGTACCAATTGTTCATCAGCATGGGCTTGGGTCTTTATCCAGTTTGCACACGTCATATTATTATAATAACATCTCAGGCTGTCGCAATTGATTTCTGCGCGCTGCGATGTCGCGGCGCGCCGTACGGAGGAGGGTGTCGGTGGCCGAAGAAGGTAGCAAGGCGTTTGTGCGCCATGACGGCGGCTATGACGCCGCCCCGCTCAGAAAAGAGCAGGTGGCTGTGGGGGTGGTGCAGACCCCGGTGCGCGCGGTGGATGGCGACAATCCCGAACCAGGCATCCAGGAAAACCTCAAGTACCTGCTCAACGCGATCGACAAAGCCCAACTCACCGGCGGGCGCTGCGATCTTCTGTGCTTTCATGAATTCCCGCTGCATGGCTTCGCGCCATGGGATCTGAAGCAATATCTGCGCGTGTCGCGCCATCCCGACGGGCCGGAGATTGCCGCCATCGGCGCCAAGGCCAAGCAATATAATTGCTACATCGCGCTCGGCTGCCAGATGCTGGACGACGCTTGGCCCGGCCACACCATGAACACCCAATTGTTGATCGGGCCCGACGGCAAGTTGCGCGCGCGCCATTGGAAGCAGCGCAACATGCGCGGCATGTGGCCGGGCGTGGAGCAATTCACCACCACAATCTATGACGTGTACGACCGCTACGTGGAAATGTACGGGCTCGACGCGGTTATTCCCGTAGAACGCACGGATATCGGCAATATTTCCATGTCCGCGGTGCAGTTCGAGCCTGAGCTGTTTCGCTGCATGGCGCTAAAAGGAGCGGAAATCATCCTGCGCACCGCCACCGGCGGGTGCGAATGGGACGATATGCGCCTCACCGCCTATCACAACGACGTGTTTGTTACGATCGTGAACAACTCGATCGACATCGAGCGCAGCAACGAAAACTATTTCGTCGAGCAGGCGCCGAAAAACAATTGGGTTGGCCGTTCAGCCATCTTCGGCCCCAAGGGCGTGGTGCTGAACGAGGCGGGCATGTTCGAAACGAAGCGCCGCGCGGTGTTCGACATGGGCGATTTCCGCAAGCGCCACCGCATTCCGGACGTGCACTATTTCCTCTATCGCCATGTCTATGAAGCCTACCGCGAGCGGCACGATCCCAATTTGTGGCTCGCGCGCGTGCCCGAAACCAAGCGCGACGCGGCGGAATATCTGAAAGATAAAATGCGCTGGACCAATTACTGGCAGGGCTGAACGACAAGGGCGCGGCGCAAGCCGCGCCCTTGTTTCAGGATAACATAACACTGATTTTGCGAAGTTTTTTCTTGGGGCGGCTTCCCTTCGGGATATAGGTATGTTGTCATATTAATATAACGCATGAGGGCATACGGCCCATGCGCGGGAGGTTTTGATGCTAGAGGCGCGGGAGCTGCGGAAAGTTTACAACGGATACGAGGCGCTGAAGGGGTTGGACGTCAGCGTCGCCGCCGGGGAAATTTATTGTCTGCTCGGCGCGAATGGTGCGGGCAAAACCACAACCATCAACCTCTTCCTCAACTTCATCGATCCCACCAGCGGATCCGCGAAGGTCGATGGCCTCAGCGTTGTCGATCATCCGATCGAGACCAAGCAGCGCCTCGCCTACATTCCCGAAACCGTGATGCTCTATGGCAGCCTTACCGGGTTCGAGAACCTTTCGTATTTCGCCAAGCTTGGCGGCCACAATGAATATAGCCGCGCGGACTTGCTGGGCTTTCTCGATCGGGTAGGGCTGCAATCAGAGGCCGCGCACAAGCGCGTGTCGACCTATTCCAAGGGCATGCGGCAGAAAGTCGGCGTCGCCATCGCATTGGCGAAGAAGGCCAAGGCGCTGCTGCTCGATGAGCCGACGTCGGGGCTTGATCCGCGCGCCAGCAACGAATTCTCCGAATTGCTGCGTCAATTCCAGGCTGACGGCGCCGCGATTCTGATGGCCACGCACGATCTCTTCCGCGCCAAGGAAACGGGCACGCGAATTGGCATCATGCGCGGCGGCGCGCTTGTGCGCGAGATGGCCACCAATGAGGTGAGCCACGCCGACATCGAACGGATTTACCTCGAGCACATGCAATAAGGGGCGCGCCATGTCGAATGTTCTTGGGGCGTCGGCCGAGCCCGCCAGCCGGCCCAGCATGATCCTCACGATCGCGCGCAAGGAATTGCGCGAAATCTTCCGAGACGGACGCTTTTTCTGGACGGCGGCGATCATGTTCGTCCTGCTCGTCTCCGCGCTTGTGGTTGGCGCGCATCGCTATGCGACCTACAACGCCATGCAAAGCCACGCGCAGGAAGTGTCCGATGGGCAGTTCTATACGCAGGGCGATAAGAACCCGCACTCGGGCGCGCATTACGGCAATTACGCGTTCCGCGAGGCCGGCCCGCTGTCGTTCTTCGACAATGGCGTCGATCCCTACACCGGCAGCTTCATCTTCATGGAGGCGCACAAGCAGAACCCGGCGCGCGCCGCCCAGGCGGGGGATACCTCGGCCTTGACGCGCTTTGGCGATCTCAACGGCGCGATGATCCTGCAGGTGCTGATGCCGCTGCTGATCATTTTCCTCGGCTTTTCGGCATTCGCCGGCGAGCGCGAGCGGGGCACGTTGCGCCAATTGCTCTCTATCGGCGTGCCGCGCGGGCAATTGCTGTGGGGCAAGGCGTTGGGCATCGGCGCGGCTGTCGCGCTGGTGATCGCGCCCTGCATCATTCTAGGCGCGGCGGCGATTACGTTGCTCGAAATCACGCCCTCCGGCGATGCGTTCGGCGCGCGCATCGGCCTTCTGGCCGCGTCCTATGCGGCGTATGCGGTAATCTTCCTGTTCTTGACATTGGCTGTTTCGGCCGTCGCGAGCAGCCCACGCACCGCACTGATCGCGCTGGTTGGGTTTTGGGCCTTCAGTGCGTTCATTATGCCGAAAGCGGCGTCCGAGATTTCAAAGTTTGTGACGCCGACGCCGGCGCTCGGCGAATTCGACGCGCGCTTGCAGGAAACTCGCGCCAAGGGTCTCGGCGGCCCGCCGCCTCGCGCGCGCCTTGCGCAATATCGCCAATCTCTGCTCGATCAATATGGCGTTGAGGATGTCGCCGACCTGCCGGTCTATTGGGTGGCGCTTAGCATGCAGCGCTTGGAGGAAATGGATCACGAGTTCTTCGATCATTATTACAAGGGGCTCGACAATTCCTATCTTGAGCAGCGTCGTCTGCAGGATACGCTGGGCGTGCTCGCGCCCACCTTGCCGCTCAGCTCCATTTCCATGGGTCTTTCCGGCACGGATCTTCTGCATCAACGCGATTTCGTGAACGCGGCCGAAACCACGCGTCGTGAGATGGTCACCAAAGTGAACGCCTATCTCGCCGAGATGGCGGCGTCCTTCAACGCCAACCTTCGCGCCGGCGCGACCACCGATATTGAATCGAACGATCGCGTGCTCATCGCCGACGAAGAAGTGTTCCGCATGGTCGAGCCGGTGCGCTATTCGCCGCCGTCCTTTGCGACGGTAATGAGCGAATATCGCTGGGCGTTTCTCATCTTGGCGCTGTGGGTGCTGGCCGCGATCGCCATTGCACGCGTGGCGGTTGGCCGCATCAGCCTGCAAAATCGCTAACGGCGTCAACACGAATAGGGACGAAGCTTATGTACGCATTGCTTCTGGGGCATGAAACCAAGACCCTTGTGAGGGCGCCCGCATTTTCTTGGATATTGCTGCTGCTCGCCGCCGCGGTCGCCATCGGCGCCTGGGCCGGCGGGGAGCATCTGGCGCGCATTGAGCGCGGCGCGGCCTACGCCACACAGGATGCGCTGGCCGATCGCGAAAAGCTCCGCGGCGATCTGGAGCGTTATGAGCAGCGTGTGGCTGCGCGCGGCGAAAGTGTGCAGATTGCCGCTTATAGCCACACTCAGCGCGGTGAGGTGCCCCAAGGCACCAATGCGGGCTCGGTGGGGCTCAAGGCGCCGGAGATCG
Organism: uncultured Terricaulis sp.; assembly: GCA_964635925.1. GTDB lineage: Bacteria > Pseudomonadota > Alphaproteobacteria > Caulobacterales > Aquidulcibacteraceae > Vitreimonas. The sequence goes on from CAZWQS010000015.1 coordinate 28,976, forward strand.
CGGTGCTGCCCGCCACCGGCATTCAAGCGTTCGCCGTGGGGCAGAGCGATTTGCTTCTCTCTTACGTGCCGGTGACGACGGCTGGGCTGACGACGGCTCTGCAAGCGTCCGAGATGGGCAATCCCGTCAATCTCAAGCGCGGGCCGTTCGATCTCTCGTTCGTTGTGATTTTCCTGCTGCCAATTTTCATTCTGGCGATCAGCTATGACATGCTGTCGAGCGAGAAGGAGCGCGGCACGCTGGCGATGGTGCTGGCCAATCCGCTCAGCCTCAGCAAGCTGATGTCCAGCAAAGTGGTTTCGCGCGCGCTGATCATTCTTGCGGTGATCGTGGCGCTGGGGCTTGGCTCGTTGTTGACGGTGGGAAGCGCGCTTGGCTCCGTCGATACGTGGACGCGCTTTGGCCTCTGGCTCGCCGCAACGCTGCTTTATGCGGTGTTCTGGTTCCTGCTTTCGGTTCTGGTGAACGCGCTGGGGCGCAATTCGGCGACCAATGGCATCATCCTCGCGGGCGCATGGCTCGCTTTCGTGGTGGTGACGCCGACTTTGGTGAGCGTTTGGGCGACGACGGCCTATCCAGCGCCCTCGCGCTTTGATTTCATCACCGCTTCGCGCGCCGCACAAACGGAGAGCGAGGGCAATTTCATGCGCGAGCTCGATCAGTATTATTATGATCACGTCGAGTATGTGCCCAATGAACGGGTCAACGATTTCCTTTCTGTGACGCGGGCGAAGAATGAGGCCGTGGATCGCGCGGTGGCGCCGCTATGGGCGCAATTCCGCACCCAACTTGCGAAGCAGGATGAATTGGTGGCCCGCTTCCAGTTCTTGTCGCCCGCGATTATGATGCAGCGCGTGCTGAACGACGTCACCGGCGTCAGCGCGGCGCGCTATCAGCGCTTTGTGGATCAGGTGCAGACGTTCCGTGAAGAATGGACAAGCTTTTTCACGCGGCGCTTCCTGACCGAACAGGCGATGCGCTCCTCCGATTTCAGCAGCTTCCCATCGTTCCGCTACGTGGAAGAACCGATCGGGGAGGTGATGAAGCGCGCCTTGCCCTCGATCGCGGGGATCGTCCTGATCCTCTTGGTGTTGGCTGGCGGGGCGTTTGGGGCGCTGCGGCGCTACCAGGTGGCTGCGCGCTAAGACACGCCATCGACGCAATAGAGCGCGCCTCGCTGCGGCGGGGCGCGCTTTTTTTGCGTCCTGATGGGCGCGGCGTTAAAGCGTCGTGGGTCAAATTGAGATGCGCCACCGCATGACGCCGCGGAGCGGCGGGCCCGGGGGCCTATAACCTCAAACGCTTGCGACCCGGCCCTGCGCTTTCGCGCAATCCGGGGAGGGGTGGATGCAAACGCCCGCGTCTCATTTTCACACGACGCTTTGGGTCGGGACTATCCCCACGCGCCGCAGCCTGGCTGCGCAATGAATGCTCAGGACCTGACGCGCATGGGGGAAAGTGTAGAGCTTTAATATAAACAAAAAAACGCCGGACGCTGAGCGCCCGGCGTTTTCTGTTTGCAGGAAAAGTTTCCGTTAGAAGCTGGCGCCTACGGTCACGCCGCACATCCGGCCTTCGCGGGCGCGCACGTAATAGTGCGGCGTGCCCAGGAAGTCGCGAGATTCAAACGCTGTCGTCGGCGTGGTGTCCTCGAACAGGTTGTTGCAGAAGCCCATGAAGCGCAATTGATCCGATTGCAGGCCGAAGCGCAGGCGCACTTGCTCGCTGCCCGGGATCCAACCCACGTTGCCGGCGTCGACGTAGCGGCGGCTGTCAACCGAGTAGTCGGTGCGGCCGTACCATTCCCAGCCCGAGAAGGCCGGAAGCGTCACTTCAATGCCGACCGAACCTTGGTGTTCCGGCGTGAATTGCAGCGCGTTGCCGTCGATGCGGCCGGTTGTGACGCCGCCCACGCATTCGAGGCGCGGCAGGTCCGCGCAATCGACAAAGCCGGCGAAGCTGCTGGTGACGGCGTTTTCGTAGCGCGCGTCGTTGTAATTGTAGGCCGCATCGATCGAGAGCCAGCTCAGCGGCTGCCAGCGTGCGGCGACTTCAAAGCCATCGACTTTCGAATCGCCGATATTGCCGGTGATCGATGTCGTGGGCAGGCCAGAGGCGAACACCAGAATCTGCTGGTCGGTCCAATCGATGTGGTAAAGCGCAGCGGTCACTTGCAACTGGTTGTTCAGGAAGCTCGCCTTGGCGCCGAGTTCGTAGGTCCAATTGGTTTCCGGGTCGTACTCAAGTTCGGAAGGATCGGATCCGCCGACAGCTTCGGGGTTCGAACCGCCGGATTTTGTGCCCTGCGCCGCAGAGAGATAGATGTTCAGATCGTTGGTGGGTTCGTACTCAAGGATCACGCGCGGCGAGAAATATTCGAACTCGTTTTGGAAATCGCCGAGCGTGCCGGCGTCAGAGCCGTAATTGTTCTCAAGCACGGTGTCGCGCTTGTATTCCCAGGTGTAGCGGCCTTCTGCCGTCAGCGTAAAGCGTTCCAGGAAGCGATAATCCACCGAGGCGTACACGGAATAGAACTCGTTGCGCACGAGGTTGGCGTAATCGACAAGTGCTTGCCCATTTACCGGCGCGGGCGCGGTAGTGCCGAACACCGGATCCGCGAAACGAACATCAGCGCGGTCGTTGCGCTCGTAGCTGTAATAGGCGCCGAGAATCCAGTTGAAATCGCCAGAGTTCCGCGGCTGCAGGCGCACGTCTTGGCTGAATTCCCAACGGTCCTCGAGATCGCCGCTGGCGGTTTGGCGCCACACGCCCGACAGGAGCGTTCCGTTCGGCGTCTGATCGAGATCGACCAAGGTGGCCACCTCGCGCTGGACGTAGCCGGTGCGGCTGCTGATCGTGAACGCGCCGACATCAAGATCGGCGACCAGCATCCCACGGAGGGATTCGCGTTCGGTGCCGAAGGCGCGCGGGTCGATGCTGAAGGTTTCGGTGTAGTCGGTGATCTCGCCGGCCACGCGGCGGCCGATCTGCACCGGGGAGCGTCGTGTCGCAGCGGGTTTGCCGACCCGGCGCGGACTATCGTCGGGTACGACGATCAGAGAAGACGGGCTCGTCTCATCCTCGCTCCACATTAGCGAGCCAAACAGGCTGAGATTGCTGGTAGGCTCGAGCGTGACGCCGAGGCGCACGAGGCTCGCCACCGTCCGGTTCAAGCGCTCGCCATTGACCTGATTCTCAAAATAGCCGCCGCTATCGGAGAGAGCAGCGTCAACGCGAACCGCGAGCACATCTTCGATGAGCGGGCCCGACATATAAGCGGACATGCCGCCCATCAGGTTCTCGCCAACGGTGACCGAGCCGCCGTACTCGAAATCATTGCCGGGCCGGCGCGTCACGTAATTGACGGCGCCAGCAAAGGTGTTGCGCCCATAGGCCGCGCTTTGCGGCCCGCGAACAACTTCCACGCGCTCAAGGCCGATGAAGCTTGTGTCCACGCCGCTCATGCCCGGCGAATAGACGCCGTCAATGAACACGCCAACATTAGCCACATCGCCGGCCGAGCGCGCCAATTGCGTAAGGCCGCGGATGACAGGGCGCGAAGATGTGGCGCTGGCGGCTTGCTGGAATTGCAGGCCAGGCGTAAGCGCCGCCAAATCGTTCATGGAGGTGATCTGACGCTCTTCGAGCTGATCGCCCGTCAGCGCGGTGATCGAGATTGGCGCTTCAAGCACCGTTTCGGTCCGAGAGCGCGCGGTGATGACGATCGTATCGAACGTCTGCGCATCATCGTCCGGGGTCGTCGTGGTTTGCGCCAGCGCGACGTTTGGCGCCGCGAGATAAGCGCCGAGCACCGCCAACAGCGCCGTCGTGTTTCTCATAATTATAACCCTCCCGCCGAGCTTCCTAACAGCTTCGTGCGTCAATCAGTATGTTGTCATAAGAAGAGGAGGACAAGACAAGATTATAAATGCTTGGCGCCTAAGCTTTGGTCACGAAAAGGTAGTCCTCGTGCTGCCACACGCGGATCGAGACGGTGTCGCCGGGGATCACGTCGAGTGGTTCGGGAAATGAATAAAGCGTTTTATTCCAAACAGATACGGTGTCGCGCGGGTGGTTTTCGTAGATCACATCGGGCGCGAGTTCGAGCCGCAGCCATTGCAGAACGCCGTAGCAGCGCCCTGGCGCAACAATGCGCACGTCACATTTTTTATCGACCGGTTGCAGTGAAGAGACATCATTAAAGTTGTATTCAAGTAGCGCGAACTCGTCGGAATACGCCTCATAGGCGATCCGCCCGGGGACGGCTTGCCGCCATGGTTTGAACTTGGCGAAGGAGCGGACGTCGAATCCGCAGGCTTTATCGAGGTCGAGCAGGTAGGCCATGTGCTCGCCGCCAACCAGCGCCGCCATCGCCGCGCCGCGTGCGGGAACGATACGTGCTTCGGGCGTGATGAGGCGATCGATGGCGTCGGTGAGGCTTGGCAGTACGCCTTCGCCCACGAAATCGTCGGCCAGAATTTCCGAGACCAGCACGTCCGCGCGCCGCGGCAGGTGCTCTCCCACTTTGAGATCGCGCGAGTGCGCTGAGACGATGGAAACGCGATCTGCGAAGCCATTTTGCGCAACAATAGCGCGCGCTTCATCGGCGACCTCTTTGACCATTTCGCAACTGACCACGCGTTCGGCGCCTGCCTCCGCCGCCAGCATGGCGAGCAGCCCGGCGCCCGAACCGATCTCAAGTACGAGATCGCCAGGTTTCACGGCTTTGCGAATGGCGTCGCGATAAGCGAGATTTCGCTTCGGCTCGTTCATCATAGGGATGTGCCAAGGCGGGGTCAGATTGGCGCGCGCTTGGGCTAGGCCAAATTGCGCGGGCGTGTGGTCGGGGGCCAGAGAAAGCGCTTTTTTGAAGCTCTCCAGCGCCATTTCATCCATGTTGCGATGGATGTAGATCAGCCCCAGATCGGTCAACGCATCGACGTGATCTGGCTCCTTGGCCAGGAACGCCAGGTAGGCGACGCTTGCTTCTCTATAATTGGCCGCATCGTGCTCGATGCGTGCGAGCGTCAGGTGCAGGCGATGGTCTTGTGGTGC
>CAZWQS010000016.1:0-2713 GCA_964635925.1 uncultured Terricaulis sp.
TCATGGGCGGCTTTGACCGATCCGTCGTCGTTGATTTCTTCTACATGCACGAGGCCTGGATCGACCGAGGCGACGCGGGCATTGGTGATCCACTTGATGTGGCGGTTGCGCATTTCGCTTTCGAGCAGACCTTTGGTGTCGCCGACCCCGTCGAGGCCAAGGTGGCCAACATAGGGCTCTGAGGTGACGAAGGTGATCGGCACCCGGTCGCGGATGCGCCGCTTGCGCAACTCAGTGTCGAGGATCATCGCAAATTCGTAAGCGGGACCAAAGCAACTTGCGCCTTGGACGGCGCCTACGACGATCGGGCCGGGATTCTGGCAAAAGCGCTCGAAGGCGTTGGCGGCCTGCTCGGCGTGATCGATATGGCAGATCGACTGGGTGTTGGCGTTGGGGCCAAAGCCCGGGATTTCATCAAACGCAAGTTCAGGCCCGGTGGCGATGACAAGATAATCATATGCAATGGAGCGTCCGTCTTCGAGTTCGACGCGATTTTCGCCAGGATGAACGCGCTTGGCGCCGACATTGATGAAGTTGACGCCTTTCTTCTTCATGACCGGCGGCAGCTTGACTTCGATCGCCTTGCGGTCGCGCCAGTTCACCGCGACCCAAGGGTTTGACGGCACGAAGAAGTAGGAATCGCCTTTAGAGATAAGTGTCACGCGATCCTTGCCGCGCAGCTTTTCCTTGATCTCATAGGCTGCAATTACGCCGCCCAGTCCGGCGCCAAGTACGACGATCTCGGCCATTGGTTTCCTCCTTATTAGGGCGCACCGGTCCGGCGGGGCGTTAGCGCCTGCTGCTTGACTATATATGAGCAAACCCGTATATACGCAAGTATGAATGCACAAGAGCCCTTGCCGGTCGAGCAGGCCGAGGCGGCGAGCCAGCTCCTGAAGGCGTTGGCGAGTCCGCACAGGTTGATGATCGCGTGCCGCCTTTGCCTCGGAGAAGAGACCGTGGGTGCGCTCGCCGCCTGGCTCGGGGTGCGGGAATCGGTGGTTTCGCAGCATTTGGCGGTTATGCGCCGCGAGCGTTTGGTCACGACCCGGCGCGAAGGCCAATCCATCCACTACGCCCTGCAAAGCCAGGCCGCGCGGGACGTCGTCGGGGCGCTCTCGCGCGCCCTGTGCCCAATCAAGCCGGCCCAGAAACCAAGGAGATAACATGTTCAACAATCCCCCCGCGCTGTCGCCGCAGGAGATCGCCCAAGCCCTTTCGCGCGGCGAGATCGTGTTGATCGATGTGCGTGAACCGATGGAGTATGCCTCAGAACGCATCCACGGCGCCCTGCTTTATCCGCTCTCCACCTTCGATCCGGCCTTGCTGCCGCGCGATGAACAGCGTCCGATCGTGTTTCACTGCGGCTCTGGAAAACGCTCGGTGACCGCCTTTTCCGCCGCGGCGGGCGCGGGCGTGCCGCTCAGGGCGCATATGCGCGGTGGTATCGGCGCCTGGAAGATGGCGGGCTTACCAATTGTCACAATCGATCCCGCGAGCGGCGCTGTCCGCGACAGGCGCTAGGGGGCAAAGATGAACACGCCGGGCTTTGTGAAGCTTGCGCCTTTGGTCGCATCCATTGTGCTGCTTTGGAGCTGCGGGCGTGCTGCCGACCACGCACCCGCCGCGCCGGCTCAGCCCCCCGCAGGATTGTTGGCTGTCGCAGAGCAGACCGCCCCTGACTACAAGACCGTGGCTGCCGTGCTGACGAACCGAGACATCGGAGACGCCCGGGCGCGCATCAGCGGCACAGTCCAGCGCCTCCTCGTGCGTGAAGGTGATCTGGTGCGGCGCGGCCAGCTTTTGGCCATTGTCGCCGACCAACGCCTGTCGCTTGAAGCGCAGGCAGGAAGTGCTGCGGTTGGCGCCGCTGAAGCTGGCGCCGAACGCGCGCGCGGCGACTTGCAACGCGCACAGTTTCTGTTTGAGCGCGGCGTCTACGCGCAGGCCCGCATGGATGCAGTGCAGGCCGAGGCGCGCGCTGCTGAAGCCCAATTGCGCGCCGCGCGCGCGCAAGCAGGGGCGGCCGGGGCTGTTGCGGCCCAAGGACGCATCTACGCCCCAGCCGACGGACGGGTCACGCGGCTGCCTATCCCGCAGGGCGCTGTGGTGATGCCAGGCGACATCGTCGTTGCGATCTCCACCGGCGCCCGGGTGCTGCGCATCGAATTGCCTGAAGGCGAAGCCGGCCTGCTGCGCGAGGGCCAGGAACTCCGCATTGTCGCCAATGACGACGCCGCGGTTCGGATGGCGCGTGTGCGTCAGGTCTACCCCGCGATCGACAATGGTCTGGTGACCGCCGATCTCGATGCGTCGAGCTTTGAGGGTGATTTTATTGGCGCGCGCGTTCGGGTCTTGGCGCCCGCCGGCGAGCGCCAAGCGTTTGTGATCCCCGCCAATTACATCGTGACCCGCTTTGGCGTCGATTACGTACGCTTGTGGCGCAACAACCGTATTGTCGAGGCGCCGGTTCAGCGCGGCGCGCCGACTCCGATGGAGGGTATGGAGAACGGCGTCGAGATTCTGTCTGGCTTGCGCTCAGGCGACATGATCGCTCCCGCGGAGACTGGCGCATGAAGTTGGGTCTGTCAGGGGGCATCACCCAAGCGACGATCCGTTCGCCGCTCACGCCGCTTTTCCTGCTCACGGCAATTGCGCTTGGGCTTCTCGCGCTCTTTTCCATCCCGCGCGAGGAGGAGCCGCAGATCAGCGT
>CAZWQS010000016.1:2813-33826 GCA_964635925.1 uncultured Terricaulis sp.
CTCAGTTTCATCGTTGGCGGGCGACCCCAGGAAATTCGCGTCGCGCCCGATCCGGGCCGGCTCTCTCTTTATGGCGTGCCATTGAGTTCGGTGATTGACGCGGTGCGCAACGCCAACCGCTCGTTCCCCGGCGGCGATTTGCGCGGCCGCAGCGATATAAGCTCGGCCGTGATCGGGCGCACACTCGATGAGCCCGCCGACATCGGCTTGTTAAGCGTCCGCGCCGCCGATGGACGCACGGTTTATTTGCGCGACGTCGCTGAAGTCAGCATGGGGCCGCGCGAAGATCAGGCGCGGGTGTGGCGCTTTACGCGCGAAGGCGAGGATGGCGAGAGCTTCATGGCGCCGGCGGTGAGCCTTGCCATCGCCAAGCGCGACGGCGCCAATGCTGTCATCGTGTCGCAAGCGATCGAGCGGCGGCTGCATCAGCTCGAAGGACGCTTGATACCCGAAGGCGTGAACGCCGTGATAACCAGAAATTACGGCGAGACCGCCAACGAGAAAGCCAACGAACTCCTTTTCCACCTCGCTTTGGCGACGATCTCCATCGTTGTCCTCATCGGCTTTACCATTGGCTGGCGCGAGGCGATGGTGACCGCGTTCGTCATTCCGACGACCATCCTGCTGACGCTGTTTGCCTCCAATCTGATGGGTTACACCATCAACCGCGTCAGCCTCTTTGCGCTCATCTTCTCAATCGGCATTCTGGTGGACGACGCCATCGTCGTCATCGAAAACATCGCCCGCCATTGGGCAATGCGCGATGGGCGCAGCCAGTATCAGGCCGCCATCGAGGCTGTGGCGGAAGTCGGTAACCCGACCATTATCGCCACGCTCACCGTGGTGGCCGCACTCTTGCCCATGATGTTCGTGTCGGGGCTCATGGGGCCCTACATGGCGCCCATTCCGGCCAACGCGTCGGCGGCGATGTTGTTTTCGTTCTTCGTCGCCATGATCCTTGCGCCATGGCTCATGGTGCGCTTCGCGCGCAAATCACTTGAGAGCGCGCATGCCGGGCATGGCCACGATGGAGAAGGCGTGCTCGGCCGGCTCTACCGCCGCGTGGCGACGCCGATCATTCGCTCGCGCAAGAGCGCCCGCACGTTCCTGATTGGCGTAGGTGTTGCAACACTTGTGGCGTGCTCGCTCATTGGTTTTGGCGTCGTGCGCGTCAAGCTCTTGCCGTTCGACAACAAGTCGGAAGTGCAGGTGGTCGTTGATCTGCCCGAAGGCGCCTCTCTAGAGGCCACCGAGCGCGTGCTGATCGAAGCGGCGCAGATCGTGGAACAAATCCCTGAGGTCGTTTCTGTCGACGCCTATGCCGGCACGGCTGCGCCCTTCAACTTCAACGGTCTTGTTCGCCACTATTATTTGCGCAATCGTCCCGAACTTGGCGATTTGCAAGTGACGTTGGCCCCGCGCCATGACCGCGACCGCGCCAGTCACGCCATTGCGCTCGAGATGCGCGAGCGGCTGCGCGAACTCTCCGTGCCGGAAGGTACTGCGGTGCGCGTGGTTGAAGTGCCGCCGGGTCCACCTGTGATTTCGACGTTGCTCGCGGAAATCTATGGGCCCGACGCGGAAACGCGCCGCGCTGTCGCCGGGCAAGTCCGGCAGATTTTCGATAGCGTGCCCTATATCGTCGATATCGACGATTCTTATGGACAGCAGCGCCCGCGCCTGCGTCTGACGCCCGATCGCTCGCAGCTTGAACATTTCGGCGTGTCGGAGCAGCACGTGCTTGATTCTGTCGCGGCTACGCTCGGCGGGCAGGTTGTCGGCTATTCCCATCGCGGCGAGGGACGCAATCCCATCGAGATCGCGGTGCGCCTCCCACAATCGTCGCGGACGTGGTCTGAGAATCTGGCGGCCATGCCGGTTGCGATGGCCGCCAACGGTTCGCGCCTGGTGCAATTGGGAGAAGTGGTTTCAGCCCAGACCGAGCAGGGCTCGTATCCGATCTTCCGCCGCGATGGCCGCTATGCCGAGATGGTGATGGCGGAACTCGCGGGCGCATACGAAGCGCCGATCTACGGCATGCTCGCCGTCGATGAAGCTATTCAAAACCATGATTGGGGCAACCTGCCGCGCCCGGCTATCAGCCTCTATGGACAGCCCGAAGATGAGGCGACGCCAACGCTGTTGTGGGATGGCGAATGGGAGATCACCTATGTGACCTTCCGCGATATGGGCGCGGCGTTCATGGTGGCGTTGCTCGGGATCTATATTTTGGTGGTTGCGCAGTTCAAAAGTTTCAAGCTTCCGCTTGTGATCCTGACGCCAATCCCGCTGACTTTGATCGGCATCGTCATCGGTCACATTCTCTTCAATGCGCCGTTCACGGCGACCTCGATGATCGGTTTTATTGCCTTGGCCGGCATCATCGTGCGCAACTCGATCCTGCTGGTCGACTTCGTGCGCCACGCACAGAGCGAGGACAAGTCGCTCCGAGAGGTGTTGCTTGAAGCAGGCGCCATTCGCTTCAAGCCAATTCTCCTGACTGCGGTGGCGGCGATGATTGGCGCAGGCGTGATCCTGTTTGATCCGATCTTCCAGGGACTCGCCATCTCGCTGCTCTTCGGGCTCGCATCCTCGACGCTGCTGACCGTTTTGGTGATCCCGGCGATCTACGTCGTCATGCGCGACGATGAGAAGCCGCTCGAAGCGACGCCAAACAATGTCGCGCCGCACATCCATCATCTGAATGCGGCTGAGTAAGGAGAAGACGAAATGCCCATCAATGAAGGCGCCTGGGATCGCATTCTGCGCGTGATCGTCGGCTTGGCGATCATTTCCCTCGTGTTCATAGGACCTCAAACGCCCTGGGCCTGGTTTGGTGTTGTGCCGCTGATCACGGGTCTTGTTGGGTTTTGTCCTGCTTACGCGTTGTTCGGCATCCGAACCTGCGGGCGGCGGAGATGAGACGCCTCGTCGAGCGTCCGCTGTTCAGTTCGTGCGACGCTGGGGTAGTTAACCCTGCGCCGGGAGCGCCGCCGTCCGGTCCTGCCGCTTTTACGACGGCGCGCGTTGCAGGACGCCTGACGCCGATGGCGTGGAACGCAGTGCTGTCGGCGCTGGAGGATGAGCACGATATGGCCGCCTTCACGGCCGCAATCGTTGCGCGCTTCGGCCCAGACGAGGCGCTGCTTGCGAAACAGGCCTCGATTGAAAAGCAGGTCGAAGAACTCGCCGCAATTTTACGCCGCTATGACGAGGTCGTCCCCGACATCGTGGCGCGCCCCGAGCGGATCGGGATCGTGCCGGAGGATGCGGACGCCGCCTATCAGGCGCTGTGGGACGCGGAACAGGCGGGCGCACTGCTCTATGACGACGTGCTGCTGAGGCCGGTCGAGATATTCCCCGACATCGCCGAACTCTTCCAGCGGCGTATTGCATCGGCGCGAATTACCCCTCGCCGTTGAGCGCGTGAGGGGGGCGCCCAAAAGTGCGGCACGATGCTGGAACGCGCTTCCGGTGGCGCTCCGCGTTGGATCCGGCATTGTCATTATGGAGCGTTGATTGTGAACCCGAGGATCAAGGTCGGCGCCAAGTCCGCCATAGCGATTGGCGTCGCCGTGCTGTTCGCCATCCTTCTCGCCTATCGGACGCTGGTTTACGCACCCGAGGTCGCGGTGGTTGAAGCGACGGACGGCCAAATCGTCCGGACGGTCCACGGGCCTGGCGCCGTGCAATCTCGCTTTCCCGTTGTCGTCAGCCCGCGCATCACCGCAGCCGTGACCGAACTCTACGTCGATCAGGGTGATCGGGTGAGGCGAGGCCAGCGTTTGGCGCGCCTCGATGGGCGCGATCTGGCGGCCCGACTGGCGACGGCGCGCACCGGCCTTGCGCTGGCGCGGTCAAATCAGCAGCGAACCCTTGCTTTGTTTGACAGAGGATTTGCTTCACAAGCGGCCATGGATGTGGCCAACGCCGAGCTGCGCGCGGCTCAAGCCGCGGAGCGGGAAGCCGCGGCGGCGATGTCATACACCGAGATTACCGCCCCGTTTGACGGCGTTATCACGGCGCGCACGGCGGAACTGGGCCACACCTCTGGTCCCGGCGATCCGTTGTTTCGGCTGATCAATCCACAAGCCCTCTGGGTGGTGACCCGCATAGACGAAACTGTTGTGGGGCAGGTGAGCGTCGGCCAGACGGCGACGATTGAACTGCGTACTGGAGAGCATCTTGCAGGGACAGTCGCCCGCATCGCGCTTGAATCAGATGCCGCCACGCGCGAATTGGAGGTGGATGTCGCCTTCGACCATCCCCTGACAAGGTTCGCGATCGGCCAAGAGGCCGAGGTGCTCATTCAAGCAGGGGAGGAGCGGGGCCTCGTAATCCCAGTTTCCGCCGTTTTCCAGCGCGACCGCGAGCGTGGCGTGCTGGTGATCGTCGACGGGCGCGCGCGGTTTCGAGCCGTGGAGGCAGGCGCCGCAGATGGCGAGCGCATGGTGGTGCGCGCGGGCGTCTCGCGCGGCGAATTGGTGGTTCGTGCACCCGCGCGCGTGCGTCCGGGCGCGCGGGCGCGGGCCGTCCTCGGCGGAGGCGCCTAGATGGACCTCGCGATCAAGGATGTCCGGCGCCATCTGGGTAAGTTTATCGCCACGATCATCGGCGTTGGGCTGTTGTTTGCCGTCGTGCTCACCATGAACGGCATTTTCGCGGGCAACGTCGCCGACGGAGTTTGGCTGATTGAAAACACCGACACCGATCTATGGGTTGTCGAGCGTGACCGCGGAGGGCCATTCAACGAGCAATCGCGCTTGCCCGAAGACGTCTATAGGAGCGTCGCCGCAACCCCAGGCGTTGCGCAAGCCTCACCTTACATCAGCTATAGTGTGCAACGCGCAATTCATGGCCGCGAACAGCAATTCACAATCATCGGCTATGATGTGTTTGGCGGGTTGGGCGGGCCTGGCCGGATTGTCGCCGGCAGAACCATTGAGCGGGCCCATTTTGAAATGGTCGCCGACCGCAAGTTGGGCGTGGTCTTGGGAGATCGCGTGCGCTTGGGCCGACATTCTTATGTCGTCGTCGGATTGACGGGGGGTGCGGTCGACGCCGGGGGAAACCCGCTCGCATACTTGTCGCTTTCCGACGCCCAACAAGTGCTCTACGAGCAGGACAATCGCGCCCTTGAAGCGAATGTCGCAGCGAGCCTGCGGCGTCTGGAAGACGCTGGCAATTCGCCGGCGCAGGCGCGGCGCTTATTGCCGCTCATCTCAGGCAACAGCGACACCATCAACGCCGTGCTCGTGCGCCTTCGCCCTGGGGCCGATCCGGCGCAAGTGAGCCAGCATATCCGCGATTGGCTCTATTTCAACGTCTACACCAGCGCCGAAGAGATCGAGCTCATGGTCAAGGGGCGCCTGCAGAGAATGAGCGCCATCCTTGGACTGTTTCGGGCGCTGTTGATTGCGGTGTCGATCATCATCATCGCGCTCTTGATCTATGTGCTGACGATGGAGAAAATCAAATCGATCGCCACATTGAAGCTGATGGGGGCGTCCAATTGGGTGATCGTGCGCTTGATCCTAGAACAATCATTGGTGATCACGATCGCTGCCTTTGCATTCGCTTTCGCACTGGTGTCGCTCACCTACGATCGCTTCCCGCGCACCTTGGTGCTGATACCGTCCGAGACGATCGTTACCTTCCTCGTCATTCTCGCCGGCGGTCTAGCGGCCAGCTTGCTGGGCATCATCCAAGCCCTGCGCACGCCGCCCTCTCTCGCGCTCGGAGGCTGAGATGACAGCGCTCAGCGTGCGGGGGCTTAGCAAGGTGTTCGGCAGCGGCGACCTCGCCGTCACCGCACTCGACGACGTCGATCTCGACGTGCGGGCGGGCGAATTGGTGGCGCTCATTGGTCCGAGCGGCTCGGGCAAGACGACCTTGCTCTTGTGCGTCAGCCTGATCATTCCGCCCTCCGCTGGGGTGATCAAGATTAATGACAAGGATATCTATCGCGATGGGCAGGTGCGCGTCGATGCGCGCCGCTTTCGCCGCGAGATGATCGGGTTTGTGTTCCAGGCGCACAATCTGATCCCGTTCCTGTCGGCGCTCGACAACGTTGCCTTGGCCATGAAGCTGAACGGCGTGAGCAATGGTGACGCGCGCCGCCGTGCGCGAGATTTGCTCGACTATCTCGAGATATCGCACCGCGCGGACTATCTGCCGGCCAATTTGTCAGGCGGCGAACAACAACGCGTGGCTATCGGGCGCGCTCTCGCCAACGAGCCGCCGCTGATTTTCGCCGACGAACCCACAGCCTCCCTCGACACTGGCCGCGGCATGAAGGTCATGGAATTGCTTAAGCGGGTGGCCCGGGAGAAGAACTCCGCCATCATCGCGGTGACGCACGACGTGCGCATGATCGCCGGTTTTGACACCATCTATCGCATGGAAGACGGACGCATGGCGCAGATCGATGCAAACTCCATCCAATCTCACGCCGCGCCGCCAACGCCCTAAACTGACCGGCCTCAGCTGCTCGGCGCGGGGGCGGGCGCCTCCGGCGCGCGGGCAATCGAGGCGACCGGATAGTTGCGCTGCGGGTCGCCTCCGATGATGGTCACGCCCAGGCCGTTGCCGGTGCAGATCCAGTTGGTGGTTGATCGAATGGCGATCACATGTTCCCAGTTGAGGTCGCGCGCGTTCCATTCTGTGGTGAGAACATAGCGCCGATTGGCGCCGACCCGAACGGCGACACTGTGTTCGTCGATGTAGTCATAGCCGTTGATCATATCCGAGCTAAAGCAATCGCGATCGCTGGTTGGGGAGACAGCTGTTTGACTGGTTTGGCTCGCACAAGCGCCGAGCGCGAGCGCGACGAAAGCGGAGGCAATGAGGCGGGTCATGCGGAAGCTCCGGGTGGATTTGGGCGGATTGCTAGCTTTGGATAATCAGCCAGATAGCATGCGAGCGTTTTGATCGACCGCAAATTATGTGGTGGTGGCCGTGCACGCTCGCAGATGACGTGGTGATGGCGCTATCGTGCATAATGAGTATTGGAACCCCGGCGAGTTCAATGATCTCGACGCCGATGCGACGACCTCGTTCGGCGAGTGCGGATTTGGGTTCGGAGCCTGAGAAGGGGCGTTTCCATGACAGTAGCGGCCACGGTGAGCACCCACGAGCGCGTCGTTTTCGTATCCGAGAATGGCAAGGGTCCGTTCGGACAGGACGTGCGCGTGGGCGCCCATCTCTTGATCGCAGACGAACCAAACTCGATTGGCGGCGAAGGCGCTGGACCCGACCCGTTCGAGTACCTGCTTGCCGGCCTCGGCGCCTGCACGGCGATGACGATACGCCTTTATGCGCAGCGCAGGAATTGGCCGTTGGCGCGCGTTGAGGTTCGATTGCGCCATGCCGCGCGCCTCGCCGAAGGGGCTGAGCGCGACGTCTTCAGCCGCGAAATCACGCTTGCAGGCGATCTTTCCGAAGCAGAGCGCCAGCGGCTGCTTGAGATCGCGGAGAAGTGCCCCGTGAGCCGCACGCTTGCGCATGGTGCGAGAATTGAGTCTTTCCTTTCGGCATGCTGTTTGCCGGAAATGGGTGTGAGTTCGTAGCGTTTGGAGATTGATCTTACGGCTGTGGAATCTCGTGGATTTATTCGCCTATCTCATCGCCCGGCTGGGATCGCCATCAGCGCCAATTGAAGGTTCTGGCCAGTTAGCGGACACGGCGGAAATTTGAGTTCCCTTCCGTGCACTTTTCAATATCAGCGACCAACCCTGTCAACGCATCCTCCTCCCTTTCAGCGCTGACCTTGACGGCGCAGGACCAAGCCACATCCCCGCGCTACGGCTGACTCTTGAGAGCCAGATACATGAGCGTCGGATAGACCACCGGCAGCACAATGAGCAGCAGCACGAACAGTTGCGGAATCGGCGAGGCGCAGGAGGGATTCGCAGCGAAGAACAAGGAGGCGAAAATCGCCTCGAACACGACGATAATGGCTATGCCAACGTACCATGGGTACAGTCTTGAATGCTGCTGCGCCATCATATCCTCGTCTTGTCCGTGGACGCTCTTCGGCTCGGCAAGCTGCGGATGTTAATCATACCCCACAAAACCTTCGGTCACGACGCCGAGCGTCGACCGGCGCATCGCTGGAACGCCGGCAGATGCCGCAGCTGAGAAGCCTCGCGCAGCCGTTCGAACATGGTGCGGACATCGGGACGGCGCACCGCCGCGAGCAGGCGCTGATAAAGCTGTTCGTTCTCGATTTCCGCGGCAACGCTCGCCTCGCATGCGTCCTTCAAGCTAGCAAAGCGTGCGACCGCGCCGGGCCAGGGGTTCACCGGTATCGGCACGCCGTAGCGCTCAAACAATCCGGTAAGCGCCGCAATGTGGCGCGCCTCTGACCGAACGATATTCGAGAACGGTCGCACGGGACCGAAATCCTTTAGCACCTGATCGTAGGTCGCCCAGGCCTTGTATTCGTCGTCCAGCGCCTCGTGCAGCGCCGTGACTTCTTCAGGACCGAGATCGGTTGCGTGCATCAATATTCCTCGCATGGACCGATTTGAGTTGTGGCGGCGTCGGTCATCGCCAAGGCAAGCGCGGACGATCTGGCGCAAGCACGCCGAGCGAAGCGATCTTGCGGACCCGGCGCCGAGTTCACGATCCATTCTGCCCGCCTCCGCAGCCGAGCAAGGCCCGCGCCGCCTTCGCCATGATGCTCTCCTCGTCGGTTTCGATGGCTAGGATCTCAAAGTCGCCGAGGTGAAGCAGTCGCGCGCTCACCTCCGCGCGCGTCGCCGCGTCATTTGCGCCGATGCCGCCGGTGAAGACGAGCGCGTCGAGCCCACCGAGCGGCACGGCCAGCGCCGCCGCCGCCTCGGCCACGCGCGAAACGAACACGTCGATGGCGAACCGCGCATCCGGCGCGGGAGAGCCTCTCAAGATGCGCATATCGCCGCTTAGTCCCGACAAGCCCAAAAGCCCCGCCTCTTCGTAAAGCATGCGCTCCACAGCATCGACTCCGTGCTCACGTGCAAGGTGAAGCACAAACCCCGGGTCGAGCGCGCCGGGGCGGGAACTCATCGGCACTCCGTCGAGCGCAGTCAGCCCCATCGTTGTCGCAACGCTCTTGCCCGCCTTCATCGCACATAGGCTGGCGCCGCTGCCAAGATGGGCTGCGATCACGCGGCCGGCGGCGAGACCAGGGCGCTCGCATGCGAGATGTTCAGCAATGAATTGATACGACAAACCGTGAAATCCGAAACGGCGCCAGCCTCGGTCGTAGAAGCGCGCGGGCAAGGCGAAAGTTTGCGCGATGCGCGGCACGGTGGCGTGAAACGCTGTATCGAAGCAGGCGATCTGGGGCGCGCCCAGAAACGCTGCGCCGAGCCGGCGGATCGCATCGAGGTTGACTGGCTGATGCATGGGCGCGAAGGGAACAAGCGCCGCCAAGCCCGCCAACGCGCCCTCATCGGCGATCACCGGGGCGACGAAGGCGGCGCCGCCGTGCACGACGCGATGGGCGATGCCGTGAATTGTCCAATTCCGAGAGCGCTCGCGCAAGAGCGACTCCAGCACGGTCAATGCCGCGCCCGCGTCCGGCGCCTCAGTTCGGGTTGCTTCCGCTCCGTCCACGGCAAGACGCGCGTCGGCGCCGATGCGTTCAATCTCGCCGCGCAGTATCGCCGTGGGACCGTCAAGCGCGAATGCCGCGAACTTGAGGCTGGATGAGCCCGCGTTCACGGTGACGACGACATCGGCCATCAGCCGCCCGCCGCTTCGCAAAGCACCGCCAGCGCACACGAGGCCAGGCGCGTGCGGTGAGTGTCGGCGCGGCTCGTTAGAATGATCGGCAGCCGCGCCCCCATGACGATGGCGGCGGCCTCCGCATCGCCGAGGAAGGTGAGTTGCTTGGCAAGCATGTTGCCAGCCTCGAGATCAGGCGTGAGCAGGATATCAGGATCGCCGGCGACGGCTGAAACGATGCCCTTTTCCTTCGCGGCGACCTTCGAGATCGCATTGTCGAACGCCAGCGGCCCATCGACTATGCAGGCGCCCAACTGCCCGCGCTCGGACATCTTTGACAGACATGCCGCATCGATCGTGGCTGGCATCTGGGCGTTCACGGTCTCCACCGCGGCCAATGCCGCCACCTTCGGGACTGTGTCTTCGCCGTTGAGCGCGCGAAAGAGTTTCGCCGCATTGCGGACAATATCGGCCTTGTGCGTCAGTGTCGGCGCGATATTGACTGCCCCATCCGTAACCATGAGCGGCTTGTGGTAGTCAGGATCGTCGAACAGATAAATGTGCGATAAGCGGCGATCGCTGCGCACTTTGGAATTGACGAGCACCGCGTGCAAGAACTCGTCGCTTTGGAGCGAACCTTTCATCAGGGCGCGCACTTCCCCGCTGGCGGCCAACGCACAGGCGCGTTCGGCTGCTTCGTGACTGTGTTCCGCGTCCACCATGCGCCAGCTCGCAATATCGACGCCGGCGTCCTTGGCGGCGCGCTCCACCCGGCCGACCGGCCCGACAAGAACCGGCTCGATCAGCCCCGCCTTGGTCGCCTCGGCCACGGCGGTGAGCACGCTCGCAGACACAGGATGGACGATGGCGGTTGTGAGCGCCGGCCGCGCCATGGCGCGCGCGAGCAAGTCATCCATCAAACGCTTGGTCATGAGGCCGTACCCCTATGGCTTCCGGATGTCGCCAATCGGCGCGCTTCATCCCCGGCCGGCCAGGTTTGCGCTCCAGACCGCGAAACCCAGCCACGCCATAGAAACGACCATGCTGACGCCGCCAACGATGACCAGAAGCGGCGGCAAACCAAAGTAGACCTCCGAAAGGATGCCGAGCGGCATCAGCATGCCTGCGAGCGCGAGCGCTGAAATCCAACGCCCGCTTGCGCCGCCCACGGGCAAACGCAAC
Organism: uncultured Terricaulis sp.; assembly: GCA_964635925.1. GTDB lineage: Bacteria > Pseudomonadota > Alphaproteobacteria > Caulobacterales > Aquidulcibacteraceae > Vitreimonas. Next base: position 13,707 of record CAZWQS010000016.1, read on the forward strand.
AAGAGATAGCCGACGAGCACGTTCAACAATGCGAACAGATTGCCGTGGACGTGCGCCAGCCGCGATTCGAAATGCTTGCCGATGGCGTAATCGGCCACCCATTGCTCTTTTCCCGGCGCGAAGTCGCGCAGATAGATGAGCACGAATCCGTAGACCATGAAGCCGGCGAGAAACCACAAGCCCGCCGCAATATTGACCTTGCCATTCATGGGGATCTCCTCACGTTATTTCTGCAATACATACGTTCCCGGCGCCTCGCAGATCGGCGCATAGCCTTGTTCCGCGGCGCCCAAATCTGGCGACTCAGCGCCCGCGCGGGAATGTTTGGCGAGCCACGCCTGCCACTCTGGCCACCAGGACCCTTGTTGGTTTGGCGTGTTGGCCAGCCAAGCGTCGGGGTCCACATAATCGTCACGCGCACACGTCGTGGACACGCGATAGCTGCGTCGGGGATGTTCTGGTTCGCTGACGATCCCCGCGTTGTGCCCGCCGGCAGTCAACAGAAACGTCACCTCGGTCGCGGCGCAAAAATTGATCTTGTACACTGACCGCCACGGCGCCACGTGGTCGCGCTCCGTGCCCACCACGAAGATCGGCGCGCGAATGTCGGCTAGTCGGACAGGCTTTCCTTCGGCCATGAAGCGCCCTGAGGCGAGATCATTGCCCAAGTAGAGTTTGCGAAGATACTCGCTGTGCATGCGGAACGGCATGCGCGTGGCGTCGGCGTTCCAGGCCATCAGATCGGTCATTTCGGTGCGTTCGCCCAACATGTAGTCGCGCACCAGCCGCGACCAGATCAGGTCATTGGACCGCAACATCTGGAAAGCGCCGGCCATCTGCCGTCCGCTCAGATAGCCTTGGCCTTGCATGAGGTTTTCGAGGTAGGCGACCTCGCTCTCGCGCATGAAGAGCGTGAGTTCGCCAGCCTCGGTGAAATCGGTTTGGGCTGCGAGCAAGGTTATGCTGGCCAAACCGTCATCGTCGCGACCTGCCATGGCGGCGGCGGCGATGGCCAAAAGCGTGCCGCCCAAGCAATAGCCGACCGCGTGTACTTTGCAATCAGGCACAATGGCGTTCACTGCCTCAAGCGCGGCGGCGATTCCGAGTTTCAGATAATCGTCGATGCCGAGATCGCGGTCGCTTGCATCCGGATTGCGCCAGGAAATCATGAAAACGGTGTGGCCGTTGTCGATAAGGTATTTGACCAGCGAATTGTGCGGGGAAAGGTCAAGGATATAGTATTTCATGATCCAAGCCGGCACGATCAGGATAGGCTCGGCGTGCACACGCGACGTCGTGGGTGCATATTGGATCAACTCGATGAGATGATTTCGGAAGACGACTTGGCCCGGCGTTACGGCAACATCGCGTCCAACGAGAAAGTGTTCAGCGCCGGCCGGCGGCTCGCCGGACATCGCGTGCGCCATATCCTCGATGAGATGGCGGGCGCCGCGAGCGAAATTGGCGCCATTTTCCTCGACCGCCTTGGCTGCCACAACGGGATTGGCCCAGGGAAAATTGGACGGCGCGAGGCGATCCAACGCTTGGCGCACCAGGAAACTTATTGCGCGCGCATCCTCCGGCGACAGGCCGTCAATATCGGTAGTGGCCTCGCGCCACCATTCCTGCGTCATCAAGAAGGATTGATGCAGCACATTGTAGGGCCAGCTTCGCCACGCCTCGTGCGAGAAGCGTTTGTCTCCAGCGCCGGGCGTGACGCAGGGCGCCGTCTCGGGATCGAGCACAGCGCTGCGCGCGTAGTTCGCCAACCTCACCGGCATGGCCGCGGCCTGTTGGAGGAGTTCGACGCGCTTGCCCGGGGAGAGCGCCAGGTGGGCGAGCCAGGTGGCGTAGATGCCAAACACGCCCGCAGGCGACACGCCCTGGGTCAATTGGGCGAGCCCCGCCTTGAAGCGTTCGTCCATCTTGCGGCCCGCCGAGGCGGCTCGATCGTCCTCCGCGACCGCTTTCGGTGCAGACGACGCCGGGAGCGACGCTGCGGGCAGGCGTCTGGATTTTCGTGTGCGTTTGGGAGCCAAATTTGTCACTGGGGTCACTCCGGCGCAACGCTGCCATAAAAATCGCATACGGCGGCGACCGCTTCTTCGGCGGTGTCGACGATCGTGAAAAGCTTCGCGTCCTCTGCGGCGATCATGCCTTCCGCCACGAGAAAGTCGAAGTCGATGGCTCGTCTCCAGAATTCAGCGCCGACGAGCACGATTGGCAATCGTTTGGACTTGCCGGTCTGCACCAGCGTCAGCACCTCGAACAATTCATCGAGCGTGCCGTAGCCGCCAGGAAACGCCACCAGTGCGCGCGCGCGCAGCAGGAAGTGCAGCTTGCGCAGGGCGAAATAGTGAAAGCGGAAGCACAGATCGGGCGTGATGTAGGGGTTGGGTTGCTGCTCGCGCGGCAAGTGGATATTGAAGCCTATGCTGCGCAGTCCAGCTTCGTGCGCACCGCGATTGGCCGCTTCCATGATGCCTGGCCCGCCGCCGGTGCAGACGACAAAATCAAGTCGGCCGTCGCGCTGAAACCGTTCTGAGACCAGCGCGGTGAACCGCTGCGCCTCGTCATAATAACGCGCATAGGCCAATTTGCGGCGCGCGGTGGCGAGATCAGCGGAGAGCTGGGCGTCACTGGGTCTTTCGCGTAGGTTCGCTTCGAGGCGCGTGCATTCCGAGCGAGCCGCGTCCTCGGGAAGCAGGCGCGCGCTGCCAAACACGACAATGGTGGAGGCGACGCCGTCCTCGCGCAGACGCCGTTCGGGTTTGAGGAACTCGATCTGCAAGCGGACGGCGCGGAGCTCGTCGGCGTTCAAGAATTCGCGATCCTCGAATGCCAGCCTGTAGCATGGATTGTCGTCAGCTGCGGGCGTCACGGCCGCAGCCTGCGTTTGGGCCCGATCGGAGTTCACGACGACGCCCCCTGAAGCAAGAGGACTTCGCTGCGCTCCGGCGCATGCACGCGCCAGCCCAGCTCATCACGAAGCGCACCGGCGAGAGCACTTGTTGAAGTCGCCTCGCCATGAACGACAAACGTGCGCTTTGGAGCGGTTTTGAAGGCGCGCGCCCAGTTTAGCAGCGCCGTGCGATCGGCATGCGCAGAAAGGCCGTTTAGAACCTCAATGTCCGCCCGCACTGACACCGGGTCGCCAAAAATCCGCACTTCGGAGGCGCGTTCCACCAGCCTGCGGCCGAGCGTTCCGCGGGCTTGAAAGCCGACGATCAGAACGGTGTCGGCACGATTGCCGAGGCGATGGCGCAAATGATGCTTGATGCGCCCCGCCTCGCACATGCCGCTCGCGGAAATAATGATGGCCCCGGACTGAATCCGATTGAGCGCGATCGATTCCTCGACGCTGCGGGTGAAATGCAGGTCGGGCAGGCCGGCGCCGGCGGCGCGCCACTGCGCCAATTGCTTGGCTTGTTTATCGAAGAGTTCGATATGGCGCATGGTCAGTTGCGTGACCTCGGTGGCCATGGGCGAATCGACGAAAATCTTGAGTCCTTTGAGCCGGCCCTGTCGGGTCAGGTCGCTCAAGTAATAGATGATCTCCTGGGTGCGACCCACGGCGAACGCGGGAATAACCACGCACCCGCGCCGATCGTTCAAGGTTTTGTCCACGACCGCGACCAATTGATCGAGCGTTTCATCGTGTCGGGCGTGGGTGCGGTCGCCGTAGGTCGATTCAATGAACAGGAAGTCGGCTTCATCGATTTGTTCCGGCTCGCGCAGGATCGGCCGTCCGGGCTGTCCGAGGTCGCCGGAAAAGACCAGCTTCGTCGTAGCGCCGTCTTCGTCGATCCAGAGTTCGACAATGGCCGATCCCAAAATATGCCCGGCGTCGCGGAAGCGGCAGCGCACGCCCGGGGCAAGCGTTATCTCCGCGCCGTAGTCGTGAGGCGCCAATTGGTCCAGACACGATTGCGCGTCCGCCAACGTATAGAGCGGTCGCGCCTCCACGTTCGCTCGTTTTCGGCGATCGCGCGCGCGCCGCCGCGCCTCGGTCTCCTGGATGTGGCCGCTGTCCGGAAGCATGATTGCAAGCAAGTCCGCGGTCGCGGCGGTGCAATGGATTGGCCCCGAAAATCCGTCGCGTGTGAGCTTGGGCAACAAGCCGCTATGATCGATGTGGGCGTGCGTAACGATGACGAAGTCGATCTCGCCGGCGCCGAAAGCGAAGTCCTCGTAATTGCGCTCGCGCTCCTCGCGGCCACCTTGGAACATCCCGCAATCAACCAGGAAGCGGGCCGTTTCGGTCTCCACCAGATAGCAAGAGCCGGTGACTTCTTGTGCGGCGCCGTTGGCAGTAACGCGCATGGGCCTAGCCTTCCTTAGAGCTTTGTTGCTGGTTTCGCTGCAGCCAACATCCTGTGGCCGGCGAACGCGATGAAGCCCCAAACAAGCGTACGCAAACTCATGGCCACGAGGGTGCGCGTTTCATGGGCGCCGCCTAGTGCAATATGGACGCCAAAGGCCGCGAAGGTGACGACCGCGACCGCGAAAATCGCCGCCGCCAGGCGCCAGCTCCATCGCTGCCGAAGCCAAAACCCGACGCCAGCGGCGACATAGGCGAAGCCGGCAAGAAAGTTCGACCAAAGCACGAAGGGCACATAATCGCCCGCCGCGGTCCGCGCCGCATCCGGCCCGAACAAGACAGTCCCGCCTTCCTTGAGCGTCAGGACGCCGAAGGCCACGGCTAAGAACGCCAGGACGCGAAGACCGGTCGCATACGGAGCCTTTGCCTGTGTCATTCGTTCACCTCCACGCGATAGGTCGCGTGGCAACTCGTGCATTGGCGTAGGATTCCACCAAGTCTCGCCGTCATGGCGTCGCGGTCGGCGCCTTCTTCGGCCATGCGCGCAATGTCGTCGAAGCCGCCGTGAGCGGCCATGCCCAAATGAAGGAAACTCTCCGGCAAGCTGGCGTGCATCGCTTGATCGACTGTACCCGGTGCGCGCGTGCCCGAGCGCGCTGCTGCTTGCTGGATTGCCTGCAGGTCGTTCGCGGCCAACCCGGTCACAACGCCTTCGGTCGACTCCAGCATCTGGCGCATCTCCGCGAGCACGAGATCGCGCTCGTGCGCGTTCAGGTGGAGCGGCTCGCGTGCATCGCTTGTTACTGGGGCGGCCTCCGTCACTGCATCGTTCGCCGGCTCAAGCGGCCCGCACCCCGGCAAGGCCGTGACCGCAGCGAGCACGGCCGCCAGAATCGCCAATCGTCCGCCCATTTCCGGTCCTCCGATCGTGTGTCCGGCTTCATATAGGCCCGGCCATCAAGTAAGTCAATCGATTGACTGAATGTAGGCTTGCGCTTAAATAGTCTGCGTTAGAGGGTTTCATGCGCAAAAAAGACGAAACCAGACGGGGCCAATCTACCATGCCCGGAAACGCGGCGGCTCGCTCGGGGCGGAAGCAAGCTGGCCGCAGCGGAGCGGCCGTCGTCGGCGGGCGGTCAACTCAGGATTCACCGCCCGAGGACACGCGCGAGAGGGTCTTGCGCGCGGCGATGGCAGTGTTCGCGCGCGAAGGCTACGCCGCTGCGACCACGCGCCTCATCGCAGCCGAGAGCGGCGCCAATCTGCAAGCGATCACCTACTATTTCGGCGGCAAGGGCGAGCTTTACCGCGCTGTTGTGCAGCACATCGCCGACGCCCTGAGCGCCATTGTCGGTCCGGCGGCAAACGCGATGGAAGCGCGTCTCGATGCAGGTGCGGTCAGCGTTCGCGAGGCTCGCGACATGGTGCGCCTCGCGCTTGGGAATATCGCCCGTGCGCTGTTGCTGGAAGCCTCCGACGATTGGGCCCGCATCATATTGCGCGAGCAAATGGCGCCCGGCCCCGAGTTCGAAATCCTGTTCTCGAGCGGCATGGGTCGCATGCTTGGGGCGCTTGTGCGGCTGACCGCGATTGCCCTTAACCGAGATGCGGCCGACGCCGAAACGCGCGCCCGCGCGATCGCTCTGCTCGGCCAGGTGTTGGTGTTTCGCATGGCGCGCGCGGCCGCATTTCGCACCATGGGATGGGAGGGGCTGGGGCCGGCGGAATTCGCGATCGTTGAGCGCGCCATTGAGGCGAACACCAATGCAATTCTCGCGCAAGGCGCCAGAAAGGGATCCAAGCCATGACCCGCGAACGCATGATCAAGCTTGCGGCGGCAGGCGCAGCCGTCATCGCCATCGCCTTGGCGCTCTGGACCTTCGCGGTAGCGCCGATGCTGCGGGCGCAAAGCGCGCAATATGTCGACCTGCAAGGCAATATCGACATTCGTCAGGTGCAGCTCGGATTTCGCGTCAATGGTCGTATCGCCGAAGTCCTGGTCGAGGAAGGCGATCGGGTCGAGGCGGATGCGGCGTTGGCGCGTCTCGATTCGGCGCCTCTCGAGAATGAGCGTGCTGCAGCCGCCGCGGAATTGGCGATGCGGCAAGCCGATGTAGAACGCCTGCAAGCCGGCATGCGGCCGGCAGAAATTCGCAGGGCCGAGGCGCGCGTCGTCGAAGCGCGCGCCGCAGCGAGCAGCGCCGAGGAGACGGCGGCGCGGCGCGAGCGCTTGCTCGAGCAAGGTGCGGTATCGCAGCAGGCGGCGACTGAATCCAGATCGCGCGCTCAGGAAACCAACGCGCGGCTGCGCGCCGCCGAGGCGGAGTTGCGGCTGGCGCGCGAAGGCTTCCGCGCTGAGGACGTCGCAGCCGGGCGTGCAGCCCTCGCTGCGTCAGAAGCACGACTGCGCAATGCCGAAACCAGGTTGGCCGATGCTACGCTAGCCGCGCCATCGGCGGGGGTTGTGCTCGCCCGCATCCGCGAGGCTGGCGCCATCGTGCAACCGGGAGAGCCGGTGCTGACGCTATCGTTGGATCGCCCGCTCTGGGTGCGCGCTTATGTTCAAGGCGAGGACTTGGCGCGCGTGGCGCCGGGCGCCACGGCGGAAGTATGGACCGATGCGGCGCCTGACCGCCGTTATCGCGCGCAAGTCGGGTTCGTGTCGCCTACCGCCGAATTCACGCCGCGCACGGTGCAAACCGAAAACCTACGCAGCGGCCTCGTCTACCAAGTGCGCGTGATTGTAGCCGAACCGGACGAGTTCTTGCGCCAAGGCATGCCTGCCAGCGTACGGATTAGGGCGCAGCCGGCGCGCCGCGCCCAGGCGGCCAATCATCCGGCGAGCCAATGAAATGAACCCGCCGCTCGCCTCCTTGCGCAGCGTCTCCAAGACCTTCACCGGACTTGATCGCCCGGCGCTTGACGCCGTTTCCGCGTCAATTGCGGCGGGAAAGCTGACTGGCGTGGTAGGCCCGGACGCCGCGGGAAAGACGACACTCATCCGCCTGCTGACAGGTCTGGTGCGGCCCGACGATGGCGTCGTGGAGGTCTTGGGCTCCGACACGAAGGAGCGCCCAGAATTGGTGCAGGCGGCGATAGGTTACATGCCGCAACGCTTCGGCCTCTACGAGGATTTGAGCGTTCAGGAGAACCTCGATCTTTACGCTGACCTGCAAGGTCTCTCCGAGGAGGAGCGCCAAGCCGCGTTTGACCGCCTGCTCGACTTTACGGACTTGCGCCCGTTCCGGGAGCGCCTGGCGGGTAAGCTCTCCGGCGGCATGAAACAAAAGCTGGGGCTCGCCTGCGCGCTGCTGCGCCGCCCACGCCTGCTGCTGCTCGACGAGCCTTCCGTTGGCGTCGATCCTGTATCGCGGCGCGAGCTATGGACGATGGTCCGGGCGCTGGTCGATCCCGACACAGCAGTCGTTTGGTCCACGTCCTATCTCGACGAAGCGGAACGCTGCGACGACACCTTACTGCTGAGTGAGGGGAGACTGCTCTATGCCGGCCCACCCCATGGTCTGACCTCGCGCGTGGACGGACGCGTCTTCCGCCTCCGCCCCGAGGGGGATGCAAAGCGAAGCTTGCTGATGGAACTTGAGAAAGATCCAGCGATTGCCGACGCGGTGCTCCAAGGCGATTCCATCCGCGTTATGACGCGGACCGGCGCCGGCGCCGCAAAGCTTGTAGCCGCATCGCCCGCGACGCCGCGTTTCGAAGACGCGTTCGTCGATCTGCTTGGCGGTTCGCATTTGGAAGAGTCTCCACTCGGCGCGGCGATGCGCACAATCCCTGCGAGCACGGCGCCCATTATCAAGGCGCGCGGGCTGACCAAGAAGTTTGGTGATTTCACCGCCGCCGAGAACATCACCTTCGACGTTCGTCCGGGCGAGATTTTTGGATTGTTGGGCCCCAACGGGGCGGGCAAATCCACAACGTTTAAGATGCTCTGCGGCTTGCTGGCGCCATCGAGCGGCGAAGGTCAGGTGGCCGGCATCGATCTCCGGCGCGCTGCGCCCAAGGCGCGTTCGCGCCTTGGCTACATGGCGCAAAAATTCTCCCTCTACGGCGAACTTTCCGTGCGCCAGAATCTGGACTTCTTCGCCGGCGCCTATGGCCTGCATGGCGCCCATCGCGTCAAGCGCGTCGACACCATGCTCGATGCATTCGAGCTCGGCCCTATGGCCAAGCGCAACGCAGGCGCCTTGCCGCTCGGGTTCAAGCAGAGATTGGCGCTCGCCTGCGCGTTACTGCACGAGCCGGACGCATTGTTTCTGGATGAGCCGACGTCGGGCGTCGACCCGCTGGCGCGGCGCGAGTTCTGGTCGCACATCAACGCGCTCGTCAAAAAGAATGTCGCGGTGCTCGTCACCACGCACTTCATGGAAGAGGCGGAGTATTGCGACCGCATTAGCCTCATCTATCGCGCTCGCCTCGTCGCCGAGGGAAGTCCAGACGCGCTGAAGAGCGAGGTGCGCGACGCCGAACTTCCGAATCCCACGATGGAAGACGCGTTCATCCGCCTGATCGAACGCTCAGATGTTGGAGCGGCGGCGACATGAGTGCGTCGGGCCAACTTGGCGCCTTTGGGCGCATTGCGGCGCTGGCACGTAAGGAGGCTAAGCAGATCCGACGCGACCCGTCGAGCGTGGTCATCGTGTTGTTCTTGCCGCTTTTCCTCCTGTTTCTGTTCGGCTACGGCATCTCGCTTGACGCCGCCTCAGTGCGCCTGGGGCTTGTGCTGGAAGAGCGCGGCCCTGACGCGCAAAGCCTGGCGCAATCATATTTAAACGCGCCCGATTTTGATGCGCGTCTCTATTCCACCCGCGCGTCGGCCGAGCAGGCGCTACAGTCCAACCGTTTGCGCGGCTTCTTGGTCATCCCCCCGGATTTTTCCGAGCGCCTCTACGCACGTGCGTCTTGGCCGGCGCAGATCCACGTCGTGACCGATGGGTCACAGCCAAACACCGCAGAGATTGTCGCCAACTATTCGCAAGGCGTTCTCTCGACGTGGACACTGCAGTTCGCCCGCGACCATGGCATGGCCTCAGCACCTGTGCTCACGCTTGAGCCGCGGTTCTGGTTCAACGAGGATTTGCGCACGCGCTATAATCTCGTACCTGGGTCCATAGCGCTGGTCATGACCATTATCGGCACCCTGCTTACCGCGCTGGTGATGGCGCGGGAGTGGGAGCGCGGCACGCTGGAAGCGGTGTTTGCAACACCCGTAAGCGCGCTCGAGCTGCTGGCGTCGAAACTCATACCTTATTTTCTGTTGGCGTTAGCGACCATGGCGGCATGCGTGCTCGCCGCAATCTTCCTATTCGGCGTGCCCTTCCGCGGTTCGTTCTTGGCTATCCTTGTCCTCACAGCGGCGTTTCTTGCGCCGGCGCTCGGACAGGGGCTGCTCATTTCGTCAGCGGCCAAGAACCAGTTCGTCGCTTCCCAGCTTGCGCTCTTCTCCGGCTTCCTGCCCGCCATGCTGCTGTCGGGCTTCATGTTCGAGATCGATTCCATGCCCGCGCCGATCCGGGCGATCACAACGATCGTGCCGGCCCGCTACTTCGTCACCGGCCTGCAAACAATATTCCTTTCCGGCGACGTATGGTCTGTTCTGCTTCCGGCTATCACCAAGATGCTTGCGCTTGGCGCCGTGCTCTTATTTTTCGCCTGGCGCGCAACACCCAAGCGGATTGCTTGAACGATGTGGGCGCGCATTCTTTCGCTCGTGGTCAAGGAGTTGCTGGCGCTATTGCGTGATCCGCGCGGCCGTATGGTGCTGATAGCGCCGCCGCTCATTCAACTCTTCATCTTCACCTTCGCTGCGACACTCGAAGTCCGCAACGTGGACATCGCGATCGTCAACCTCGATCAGGGCCGGTGGGGTCGTGAACTGGTTGCGCGGATTGACGCTGCTCCCACCTTTGACGAGGTGATAATGCTCGACCATGTGGGTGAGATCAGGAGCTTCATCGACCGCCGCCGCGTCCTCGCCGCCATCCACATCCCGCAAGATTTCTCCCGCGATATCGAGGCCGGACGCCCCGCACAGGCGCAGATTGTGCTCGACGGCCGCCGCGCCAACGCCGCGCAAATTATGTTCGGGTATGTCAATCGGATAGTCGCCGGAATTGGCGCTGAGGCGCGGCCTCAGCCGATCCTGGCGGAAGGCGTCGTGCGGCACTGGTTCAATCCCAACCTTGTGTATCGCTGGTTCATGGTGCCTGCGCTGGTAGCCATTATCACCATGCTCACGGCGATCGTCGTGACCACGCTCTCGGTGGCGCGCGAGCGCGAGCTCGGCACCTTCGACCAATTGCTGGTGTCGCCACTCACGCGGTTCGAGATCATGGCGGGCAAAGTGACGCCGGGTTTCCTGATCGGCGCGGCCCAAGGGACGTTGTTCATTGGCCTCGCGGTGGTTGTGTTTGGCGTGCCGCTGACCGGCTCTGTGCCACTCTTGTATGTGGGCATGGTGTTCTTCCTCGCCGCTGTGCTCGGCGTTGGTCTATTCATCTCTTCGATATCAGCGACGCAGCAGCAGGCGATCATCGGCGCCTTCGCGTTCATTGCACCAGCAATCATGCTGTCGGGCTTCGGCGCGCCAATCGAAAACATGCCCGACTGGCTGCAGGTATTCACGATGATCAATCCGTTGCGCCACTTTTTGGTCATCGTGCACGGCGTGTTTCTGAAGGACATGCCGATGCTGGAGATCCTGCGCAATATAGCGCCTCTCGTATTGATCGCCGCCGCCACTTTGCCGGCCGCGGCATGGATGTTTCGGGTGAGAACACAATGAACAGCTTCACATCGTCCACGCGATTGTTAGCGCTTGCGTTGGCGGCGGCGTCGATATCGGGATGCGCCGTGCTGGGCCACAGCGTGGGCCCGGATTATCAGCCCCCGCGCATCGACGCGCCCGCGGGGTGGCTGTCAGAGGCGAGGTTGGAGAACGCTACGCCAGAAGGGTGGGGCGCGTTGGGCGATCCGCTGCTAGAAGAGTTGATAGTAAGCGCCAACGCCAACAATCGTTCGCTTGCGGCCGCCGCCGCTGACGTTGCGCGCGCGCGTGCGCAGCGTCGTGCGGCCAGCGGCGAGCTCTGGCCTTCCGCTAGCGTCGCCGCTGCACAAACCGACATTCGCAACAGCGAAAACGGACTCATTCCCTTTGCCGCATTGCCCGGCGGCGCAACCGAAGCGACCGTAAACGACATCGAACTGGCTGCAGTTTGGAACTTGGACCTGTCGGGCGCTTTGGCGCGCGGCGTCGAGGCGGCCCGGGCGCGTACGCAGGCGCTTGAGGCGGCGCGCGCGTCCTTGGCGCTGGGGCTCGCATCTGAAGTGGCCGAGACCTACATCGCGCTTCGTGCTGCAGAGGAGCAGCTTGCGCTCGCCGAGCGATCCGTCGAAATCCGCGCGCGGACGCTCACGCTTGCGCAGCAACGCTTCGATGCAGGCGATGCGAGCCGCTTCGATGTCGAGCGCGCTCTGGCGGCGCGTCAACGCACCGAGGCGCGTGTGCCTGCGTTGCGCGCGCAGATCGCACGTCTTCGCCTGTCCTTGGGGCCGCTCACTGGTGAGACGCCGCAGCTGATTGCGCGCCGCCTGGCGGGAACGCCGGATTTGCTCCAAGCCCGCGCACTTCGCGTCGGGAATACGCCCGTGCAGGTGTTGGCCAGACGCCCGGAGGTGTTGCAGGCCGAACGCAACCTCGCCGCCGCGATCGCCAATATCGGCGTCGCCGAGGGGCGGCTTTATCCCTCGCTAACGCTGGTCGGCGCACTTGGCGCTGAAGCGCGCGAACTCGACGACCTGTTCGCCGCCGAGAGCCGCACGAACGTACTCGGTCCAAGCCTGCGCTTGCCAATTCTGGGCCGGGGCCGGTTGCGCGCCTTGGTCGATGGCGAGGAAGCGGCTGCGCAAGCCGCGCTGGCGCGCTTCGAACAGGCCGTGATGGCGGCGCTGGCGGAAACGGACGCATCGATCAGCGCTGCAGACGCGGCGACGCGGCGGCTGGCGATGATGGATCTAGCCGTCGAGGCCACGACACGCGCTCAAGGGCTTGCGGGGCTACGATATGAAAGTGGCGAAGACAGCTTGCTGCCGCTCTTGGAGGCCGATCGCGAGTTGATTGAGGTTGAACTTGAGCGCAGCGAAGCGCGCTCGGGTCTGCTGACGGCGAACGTCCGCTTGATCCGCGCCCTGGGCGGACCCCCGCCCGAGTCGGCGAGCGCAAAGGACTAGCGCGATGGGCACAGTGCTATCCTGCTGTCGCAAGGTGTTTTCATCGCGGGGTCTGGTGCGGTCATTGCCGATCGTGCTGCTGCTCTTTTCCGCGGCTTGCGCCAGCACTGCGCGAGGGCAGGCCGCGCCTTTCATGAGCTATTCTGTCGCCGCGCCGCTCGGCTTTTCGCCCGATGTGCGGTCGATTGGTCTGGAGCGGCGCATTGGCGGGCGCGCGCCGGAAGACAACCTCGCACGCCTCAACGCTACGGTCGACGACGGCAGCCTCGACATTCTGGCGCTTTCGGGCGGGGGCGCCAATGGCGCCTTCGCCGCCGGCGTGCTCGTCGGGCTCAGTGAGCGCGCCGATCGCCCCCAATATGAAGTTGTGACTGGCGTCAGCGCTGGTGCGCTGATCGCACCGTTCGCGTTTGTAGGCGCCGAATGGGATGGGCGCCTGAGGGAGGCTTTCACCGGCGAGCAAAGCGAAGGTCTGCTGCGCTGGCGCGGTCCCGGAATCTTGTTTCGGCCCAGCCTGAATTCGGGCGAGCCGCTGCGCGATCTTGTCGAGCAAATCGTCACCGATGAACTCATCGCCGCGGTCGCTAGTGCAGCGGGCGAGGGACGCATGCTACTAGTCGTCACCACCGATCTAGACCGGCAAGAGCCCGTCCTTTGGGATATGGGTGCGATCGCCGCGCGCGGCGGCGAACCCGCACGGGCGCTATTTCGTGACATACTTGTGGCGTCCGCCAGCGTTCCGGGGCTCTTTCCCCCCGTCATCATCACGGTGTCCGATGGCGACGCAGAATACGCGGAGATGCACGTCGATGGCGGCAATACGACGCCTTTCGTCGTAGCGCCGGCGGTGACGTACCTGGAGTCCGACGTATTGGAGGGCCTGCGCGGCGCCAATGTCTACGTGCTCATTAGCGGGCCGCTGCGCGCGCCGCCGCGCACAACGCGCCAGGCGACGATGCCCATTCTGGCGAGGAGCTTCTCGACCTTGATGATGCACATGACCCGCAACGCCGTCGTGGCGAGCGCGGCTTTCTCCATCCGCAACGACATGCACTTTCATGTGGCCGCTATGCCTTCAGGCGCGGCCGACGAGGATTGGCTCGATTTCCGCCGCGAGCACCTGACCCTTCTCTTCGACATGGGAATGAGGCAGGCGACGGACACGGGCCTTTGGCTCGACGCACAGGGCGCACTGGCCCAGACGGAATGAGACTTTGGTCTACGCACCCAGCCGCCTCAGATGGATAAATATCTATATGCAATTCGGCTAATATGCCGCACGCCGACATTGACTTTGCTCAACGCTGCATCGGGCAACCAACTCCTACGTTGATTTTGGGGGTATGGTAAGGAGTGGAATTATGCACGCAGTTCTCAAGCGCACCTGCATCGCTGCGGCGATGGCGCTGATGACCGTCGCGCCCGCGTTTGCGCAAGGGGGCGGGGGCGGCGGCCAAGGCGGTCCGCCTGCGACCTCGCCCGGCGTGACCCAGCCAGATCGCGATCAGGATCGCCTCCGCGATCAGCTCGGCGGCCAAGATCGCTTGCGCGATCAAGATCGCCTCTATCTCGGCGCGCAAGATCGTTTGCGTCAGCACGATCAAGACCGCGACGGGCGCCTCAGCCAGGGAGAGTTCCGCCAATGGCACGAGAGCGCGTTCAGCGCGATCGACGGCGACAATAGCGGTGGGTTCACGCTGCAAGAGTTCCAGCGCACCCGCTTGGGCCCCGGCCCACAAGGCTCGGCGCGCAACCGTCAACGCGTTGAAGACCGCGCCCAGCTACGCAAGACAGAGCGTTTCCGGCTCATGGACGGCAACGGCGACGGCATGGTTTCGCGCAACGAATTTATGAATTTCGGCGAGTTGAACTATCTCGACGCCGACGCCAATGACGACGGCCGGCTTACCTTCCAAGAGCTGCAGCGATTCCATCGCGGCTGGTGATAGATTGAGAACACACGGCTGAGCGCCCGCTCAGCCGCGCGCTTCTCTGATACCCGAAAGGACAACCCGAATGGCCCCTCCTACCGGCGAGCGCAGAGTCTATGTTTGGGACATTCCCACGCGGCTCTTTCACTGGAGTTTGCTGGCGCTTGTCGTGATCGCTTGGCTCACCGGTGAGGGCGAAGGGACGACAGCGGCCTATCACCGCTATGCCGGCGAGGCGATCGCCGGGCTTCTCGTCTTTCGATTCATCTGGGGCTTCATCGGCGGCGAACGCGCCCGCTTTGCCGATTTCGCCGCAGGGCCCTCGGCAGTTGTCGCACACGTACGCGACCTTCTTGCGAATCAGCCCAAGCGTCATCTGGGTCACAATCCCCTCGGCGGCCTAGCGGTGTTCCTGCTGCTGGCGACAGTTGCGGCCGTGGTCGTGACCGGCCTCTTCAGCGGCGGGGAGGACAATGCCGGCCCGTTCGCGGGCATTTGGGGCCTCGAACTCTCCGAGGCGCATGAGGTTTTGTTCCGCGTGTTGCAGGGCCTCGTCGTCGTGCATGTGCTGGGAGTCGTCGTTGAAACTCTCAAGGCAAAAGATGCGCTCGTTCCAGCGATGATCACCGGCGTCAAACGTCGTCGCAGCGACGAGCCAGGCGGCGACGCGCGGCGCGCGGACTTGCCGTCACTTCTGATCGCGATCTTCCTTGGCGTGACCGCCTCCGCCTTGCTCATGAGTCAAGCGCCCGCGCTAACGAATGGGGAGGAGCAAAGCCATTCTGAAACGAATGAGAATCACGGTCCGCGGGACGTTGAATGAAAATGACCGGGCGCGCGCCGTGTTGATTGCTGCTGCACTGCGCCGATCACTTAGTTGAGAGCGCGCGTTCCTTCGCCGCGCCATTTGCAGCTCGCCTGACGGAGTTCGCCGCGCGCCTCTTGAGCAAGCAAGGAGGCAGCGACCTCCTCGCGCTGCGGTTGTCAGTCTAGTCGCGCACTGCCATGGTCGGCGTGGTGACAAACAGAATTCTCATCACCGCGACCAGATTGGCAGTTGACGTTCGTTGGTTTGGGGATGTTGCTTTGGCGCGTTGCTGGGCATCCAAACATCGAGGAGGCCGGCATGAATGATGGCGAGGGGCAAGTGGGGCATATACTGAACCGGCGGACCTTCGCCGGCGCTGGCTTGCTGGCCCTTGCCGCGTGTGCGCGCGTGGCGCCAGTGCAAGCAGCGCCCGCCGACGCCATCGGCGTCGCCTCGGCCCCCAATCCTCATGTCTTTCCGCTGCTGCTGGCGATCGCGCGCGACCCGCAATTGCCGGTTCGCCTCATTCCAATCGCGGAATCCCGGGACGCTGACGCCTTGCTTGAGACCGGCGAGGCCTCGGCGATGCTCGCGATGAGCTACATCGCCGCTAAGAAGCGTATGGCCGGCGCGGTCCCAGACCTTGCGCTCCATAGCCTCCATTTCTGGCGCGGCTTCTTTCAGGTTGCCGGCGAGAGCGTCCGCTCGTTTGCGGATCTGCGCGGCCAGCGCGTGATAGTGAGCGGACCGGTCGGCAACGGCCGTGGCGGCGGCGGCGACATTATTTTCCGGGCGGCCGTACGTCGCGCCGGTCTCGATCCGGCGAACGACCTTCGCGTCGAGTACATGCTCGTCAGCGAGGGGGGCGCAGAGGTTGCCGCGGGCGCGGCGGCGGCGATCACTATTCCGAGCCCCGGCAGCACCGGGCTTGTCGCCCGCGCGGAGATGGCGCGGCGCCCGCTCATGGCGGCGATGGCGCGCATGCGGGGCGTTGAAGTGGGCCCATCGGTTCCACTTGCGGCGCACATCGACATGCAGCGCGTTTTCACCGGGTTTGGCACCTTTCCCGATGGGCAATTGCCGCTCGGGGGCTTTGCCGTCACCCAACGCGCCTACGCTAACGCAGAGATCCGCGCCAAGGTCGAACGCGTCGTCAACGCCTATAAGGGCGCCGCTTCCTTGCTCATGAGCGATCCGGACGCCCACGCAGATCAAGTGTCGTCCCTGTTTGCGCACTATTACGCCGGGCTTGGCGCGGGCGGGCCCCCGGGCATGCTCTTGTCGCGTTCGATCGAAAGCGGCGATCTTGTCTATCGCGGCGACATTGAAGTCGGATTGGTGCGCGCTGATCTGGGGACCTGGCTCGCTGAGCTCAACGGCCAAGCCCCGGACGAGGGTTTCTTCGCCCTCGGCTAGGCCCGGGTCGCGGACGCTTAAGTGGCTTGCGAGATCGGAATACGGAATCTCACGACGCCGTCCTTGTCGGCGGGCGGCAGGCGCCCGCCGCGAATGTTGACTTGAAGCGACGGTAAGAGAAGGCGCGGCGCCGCCAATGTCGCATCCCGCGCCGTTCGTGCGCTGACGAATGTCGCTTCGTTGATTTTGTCGTTCACCTGAACGTTCTTCTCACGTTCGGCCGCGACCGTGGTTTCCCACGCGTAGGCGTCTCGGCCCGGCGCCTTGTAGTCGTGACCAACGAAGACGCGGGTTTCCGCCGGCAGCGCCAGGATCTTACGGATAGAGCGATAAAGTGTGGTTGCATCGCCGCCCGGGAAATCCGCGCGCGCCGTGCCGTAATCGGGCATGAACAACGTATCGCCGACGAACGCCGCATCGCCAATGACGTAGGTGACACAGGCTGGAGTATGGCCTGGCGTGTGTAGCACTTTGATCGTGAGCTCACCGAGCGGCAGTGCGTCGCCTTCGCGCACAAGCTTGTCGAACGCCTCATAATCGTCGGTAATGTCCTCGGCGAGGAACTTGGGTGCGAAAATATGCTGCACGTCGCGGATATGATCGCCGATCACGATCGGGGCGCCAGTTGCAGCCCGTGCGGGCTGCGCGCCTGACAGGTGGTCAGCATGCGCATGGGTTTCGAGGATCCACTCGACCTTCACCCCCAGCCGCTTGATCTCCGCCAGAACGGCATCGATGGAAGCCCGCCATACCCTTCCAGATGCAGGGTCGAAGTCGAGCACTGGGTCGATCAGGGCGGCTTTCTTGGTTGCTGGATCGATCGCAAGATAGGTTACGGTGTTGGTCGGTTCGTGAAAGAAGGATTGAACGTCTGGGCGCATGGCGCTCTCCCTTGCGAAACTTGGCTTTGGCCATATATAAGCAAAATCTAATACGAAGCAAGGCTGTGGGGCCGCGACTTCGCCGGGCGCTTATCAGAATAGCGCCATGTCGCAATGAGCAAGCGCGTACCCAGTAAGCGTAGGCGCGTTGCGGCTACGATCATGGCCTCAACGATGGCTCGCTCGGGTTCTGCGGCGGAGGGGCTATAGTGGGGGTGGACTGGCGAGCACGTATCACCGTCACCGCGCATAGACTTGCGCGCGTGCTAAGTATCCAATGCCAACGAAGCAATAGTGGTCGCATGCTGGCTCGTTGCCAGGAGGCGTGTTGGCGAGGCTTAAGGGAGTATGGTCATGTCGCATCCTGCTGAACCGAATAGTGTCCGGCGCGAGCGAGGGACTTGGCTTGTGGTTATTGGCTTATTGGCCGTCGTATTGGGGGCGATGGGCTTTTGGATGTTGCCCGGCCTCACCGTTGCCGGATTACGCTGGTATGGTGCCTTGTTTGCACTCCTGGGCGGAATGTTGTTCCTGAGCACTCTATTCGGGGTGTTTGTCGAACGGCGTTGGTTGAAGTTCGTACTGGGCGTTGTTTATCTGGCGGCGGGACTGCTGATCGCGTTTAGACCGCTCGATGACAGTTGGGCTTTGACATTCGTGCTAGGGGCGTCTCTCGTCATGGTCGGGGCAATCCGTGCACTCTGGATTTCCAGATTCTCCAGCGAGCACAACATTTGGGGCGCCGCCGGCGGCGCAGTATCAATTTTGCTCGGCGTCCTCATCATCTTGTGGTCATCAATAGCCAGCTGGGCCTTGGGCTTGTTCATTGCCGTCGACCTTGTGTTCTACGGAGCTACAGTCGGGCTATGTGGCTGGTCCTTGCGCAAACAGTTTGTCAACGGCTGAGCTGACCCACGCGCGAGCGCGTCCCTGCACCTTCGGTTCTTCACAGTTGGAGCCCGCGAAAACCGGCGGAAGAGCGTTGCATCGCCGCCTGGGAAAACCGCGCGCGATGCCACAATCGGGCATGAGCTAGGTGCCGACAAGGGCGGCATGGTCATCTGAACGCATAGCGCACTCCTTGCGAGACGTGGCCTTGACGGTATATAAGAATAAACGAATATATAACAAGCCTGGGGGCCGTGGTGGATTGGCAAGTGTTTGCGGCGCTCGTTTCGGGTTCCGGCGTCGGTTTCTTGCTTGGCCTCCTGGGCGGCGGCGGTTCGGTGCTGGCTGTTCCGCTGCTGCTCTATTTTGTTGGTGTTCCAAACACCCACTTCGCCATCGGAACAAGCGCCCTCGGCGTCTCGGTTAATGCGGCGGCCAATCTCTTGGGACATGCGCGGCGTGGCACGGTAAAGTGGCCGTGCGCACTCACCTTCGCGCTTGCCGGCATCGTCGGCGCTGCGCTTGGCTCCAGTCTTGGCAAGCTCATCGATCCTGAGCCGCTGATGGCGCTCTTTGCGCTAGCCATGGCCGGGGTCGCCTTGACGATGTGGAGGCCCGCCGCCAGCGATGGATTGGCTGACGTTGCGCTGAACCCACGCATTGCAGTTCGCTTGGTGTTGCTGGGGCTGATCGTCGGCGCAGCGTCTGGTTTCTTCGGAATAGGCGGGGGATTTCTTATCGTGCCGGGCCTCATCCTCGGCTCGCGCATGCCAATGCTTAACGCGGTCGGATCTTCCTTGGTGGCGGTGACCCTCTTTGGCGGCACGACTGCGATCAATTACGCCCTTTCGGGCTACGTACTCTGGGATGTTGCCGGCTGGATGATTGTTGGCGGCGTCGCCGGCGGAGCGCTCGGTGTTTGGGCGAGCCGAAAGCTGGCGCCGCGGCGCGCTTTGCTGCAGCGGCTCTTTGCGGTCTTCGTGCTGATCGTGGCGGCCTATGTCGGAGCGCGGGCAAGCGGCCTGCTCACATAGATGCAGCTGAGTTAGCGGCAGACATCGCCGGGGCCGCGTCCGCTCGCCCGCTGCTTAGCCCGCGCGGCCGCCCGCATCGAGGGACGCTCCGCTCTAAAGCCCTCGACACGGGCCGCCTCATGCGCGGGCTTGAGGAAATGGGGTCGCGTACGCGGCCCCGGCTAGCAATCACGCTGCCGGGAAAGCCAATGAGGCTTTCCATGACCCAAGCAATCGCAACACATGACGAGCATGCCGTTCAAACCGGCGTGGTTCTCATTCCGCTCAACAAATTGAAGAAATCGCCGGTGAATGCGCGCAAGACCCCGCACGCAAAGGCGGACATCGAGGCGCTTGCAGCCTCTATTCACGCCAAGGGCATCCTGCAAAACTTGGTGGTTGCCCCAGAGCTGACCGAAGCTGGCGCGTCGACCGGCTTCTACTTCGTGACCATTGGCGAGGGTCGACGCCAAGCGCAGCTCCTGCGCGTCAAGCGTAAGCAGATCGCCGAGACCGAGCCGGTTCGCTGCGTCATCGACACCGGCAATGACGCCGCCGAGATCAGCCTCGATGAAAACGTCACCCGTTCGGCCATGTCGGTGATGGACGAGGTCG
>CAZWQS010000017.1:0-22766 GCA_964635925.1 uncultured Terricaulis sp.
GGCGCATTCGTAATGCGTAGGTCAGGTGTTCGAGTCACCTAGGCGGCACCATTTTCCAACAAGACAACGCCCTATCGCCCGGCGGCGGCGACGCGGGCTTGCAGGTCGCGGACGGTTTCGCCTTGGGGCGGCGCTTCCACGCCCTCGCGCAGCAGCGCGTCGAAATAGGCGATGGTGCGCACGAGGCCCTGGTGGAGCTGAATGCTCGGCTGCCAATCCAGCAGCGTCCGCGCCTTGGTGATGTCTGGCTGGCGCTGGCGTGGGTCGTCATGGGGAAGTGGGCGGCGCACGATCTTTGAGTTGGAGCCGGTGAGGTCGATCACCGCTTCGGCCAGTTCAAGAATGCGAAACTCGTTCGGATTGCCCAGATTGATCGGCCCGGTGATCTCGGCGGGGCTGTCCATCAATTTTAGGAAGCCGTCGATCAGGTCATCGACATAGCAGAACGAGCGCGTCTGCGCGCCATCGCCGAAAATGGTGATGTCCTGGTTTTGCAGCGCCTGCATGATGAAATTGGAGACGACGCGCCCGTCATTCGGGTGCATGCGCGGGCCGTACGTGTTGAAGATGCGCGCGACCTTGATCTCAAGCTTGTGCTGGCGGTGATAATCGAAAAACAGCGTCTCGGCGCAGCGTTTGCCTTCATCGTAGCAGGAGCGGACGCCGATCGGGTTCACGTTGCCCCAATATTCTTCCGTTTGCGGGTGCTGGGCGGGATCGCCGTACACCTCGGAGGTCGAGGCTTGGAAAATGCGCGCCTTGAGGCGCTTGGCCAGGCCCAGCATGTTGATGGCGCCGTGTACGCTGGTCTTCGTCGTCTGCACCGGGTCGTGCTGATAATGGATGGGCGAGGCGGGGCAGGCCAGGTTGTAGATTTGATCGACTTCCAGATAGAGCGGAAACGTCACGTCATGGCGCATGAATTCAAAGCGCTTGTGCCCGATCAGGTGCTCGATGTTGCGCCGCCGTCCTGTGAACAGATTGTCGGCGCACACCACCTCGTCGCCGCGCGCCAACAGGCGTTCGCATAGGTGCGAGCCAAGGAAGCCGGAGCCGCCGGTGACGAGAATGCGCTTGGGTTCTTTCACGTGAGCGCTCCTTCAGGCGGCGCGGGTGATGGCGGCGGGCGTTGCGGTTTCGCCGGTCCACAGCCGTTGATCGGGAGACAGCGGCTTGCGGCGGTGGCGCAGCGCGAGTTCGCTGAGATAGTGCGCGTGATAATCGGGCATGAGGCCGATCTCGCGCGTGTCATGGTCGAAGCTGGCGCCGATATCGAGATAAGCGGGCAGATTGGCGAGGTTCGGCTGCGGCAGCGCGCCGGCGCGATATTCATGCGCTATTTGCACGTAGAGCGCCTCCAGCTTGCGCGCGAGGCCGTCAATATCGAACAGCGCGCACGTATCGCGTTGTGCGATCAGGCGTTGGCGGATGTCAGCCAGGCTCACCCGGTCGGCCGCGAGCTGGATGGCGCGGGCGACGAAACGTTCGGCGCTGTCGCAGATCAGCTCAGGCGCGCCGGCCGCGCGCACCAGCGAAGCGCACACGCGCGCCGCGAAACAGCGGCCTGAGAGTGTCAGCACCGGCACGCCCATCCAGAGCGCGTCCGAGGCTGTGGTGTGTGCGCCGTAGGGGATCGTATCGAGAAACAAGTCCGCCAGCGGGTAACGCGCCAGGTGGTATGGATTGGCGATTTTCTGCGCGAACACCAGCCGCTCGCCCGCCACGCCGCGCGCTTCGGCGGCCGCGCGCATGCGGGCGTTCGTCTCGGTGTTGTAATCCAGCAGCCAAAGCACGCTTCCCGGCGTGGCTCGCAAAATCTCCATCCAGCGCTCGAACGCGAAGCTGGTGATTTTGTGCGCGGCGTTGAAGCAGCAGAACACGAACGCATCATCCGGCAAGCCCATGCTGGCGCGCGTCGGCGTGACAGGATGCACCACACGCTTGCGGTCGTTGGGCTGATAGCAGGGCAGGCGCAGCACGCGTTCGGAATAATAAAGCTCGTGATCCGTCGGGATCACCCAATCGTCGGCGATGATGTAATGATGGAACGGGCTGCCCATCGTGCCGGGATAGCCCAGCCAGTTGACGATCACGGGCGCGGGCCGGCGCGCGAACACGCCCAGGCGCGCGTCGCGCGTGTGGCCGTTCACATCCACCAGAATGTCGATGCCATCGCCGGCGATCGCGGCGGCGGCTTCGTCGTCGCTCATGGCGCGGATGTCAGTCCAGTGCTCCGTCGTGGCTTTGATGCGCTGGTTGATCTGGTCATTGGCGGGGATGCCGCAATAATAGACGAACACCTCGATCGCGCTTGGATCATGCGCTTCGAACAGATTGGCCATCAGATAGCCAACAGCATGCGCGCGCAGGTCCGACGAGACATAGCCGATGCGCAGGCGCCGGCCAGTTTCGATCGCCGCCTCGCGCCGGTCGCTGGCGGGCGAGATCAGCCCTTGCGTGAGCGCCTCCACGTAATGGTCGGCCAAGCCCAATTGAAACAGCGGATCGTCCGCATACGCGCAGGCCGAGAGCGGATGGAAGCGTTTCAAGAATTCCTGGCGCGAGATTTTCGGTGGTATCGCCGCGATCGGCCATTTGCATTGCGCCAGACGCGCGGCGGCGTATTGCTCCAGCACGTCGCGCTGCTGCGGGTTGAGCTCCAACGCTTGCACCAAGGCGGTTTCCGAGCCTTCGTGCTGCTGATTGTCGCTCATCACCCGGCTGATTTGCTTCAGCAGCGTGATCTTGTAATCGATGGCGTCGCCGGTGATGGCGCCAAGCCGCTCAAGCCCGGCCTTCCATTGCTCGACCGCGTCCTTAGCCGCGCCGCGCCGCTCCATGGCGCTGCCGAGATTGATGTGCGCGGGCGCGAAATCCGGGTTGGCCTTGAGCGCGGCTTGCAGCGACGCCTCCGCGCCGATCGCATCGCCCAATTGCGCCTGCAGCGTCGAGCAATTGAAATGCGCGATGAACACCAGGGGATGGCTCGCGTTCATCGCCAGCCACACCTGATAAAGCTGGCGCGCCTGATCGGGCTGGCCGGCGCTGGTCAGGGCCTGGGCGGCGCTGATCAATTCATTGAGGGGCAAGGCGGCGCCGGTGATCTTTTGCAGCGCCGCAACAAAACTGTTCTCGGACATGAAGGCCCCTTCGCGCGGGAGGGGCCCGCGCGCGGGCGCGACGGTCCAGCGATTTGCGTTGTCAAAGCCTTAATAAAACGGCGGCGGCCGTTAACCGACCGCCGCCGCCGCCCCGGTGCGCCCCCGCGCTAAGTTTATGCCGCCGAGAGGTAAGCTTCGATCTGGTCGCCGTCCAGGCTGGCCACCTGCGTCGACGTGAAGGCGTAGAGCTGCGTGGTGGAGAAGGAGGCGATGTTCGTGGTCGAGAGGTGGTCGAGCTGCGTAATGGTCAGCGCCGGCACCTGCGTGACATCGAGCGCGGCCACTTGCGCGGCCTGCAATTCGCTGATCACCGTGGTCGACCAGGATTGGATTTGCGTGGTCGACATCGCCGCGATCTGCGCGTCGGCGAATTCGGCGATGTCGGTCGATTCCAGCGCCGCGATCTGGGTGGCGGTCAGCGCGCGCACTTGCGTGGTGCTCATCGCCGCCACTTGCGCCGCCTCGAGCGCGATCAGCGCGGTGGTGGTGAGGCGCGAGACTTGCGCGGTGGTCAGCGCCTGGATCTGGGTTTCGGCCAGCGAAGCGATGTTGGTTTCGTTGAGCGAGGCGATTTGCGTGGTGTGCATCGCCGCGATCTGGGTTTCGGTGAATTCCGAAACATCCCCGGCTGAGAGCGCGCTCATCTGCGTCGTGTTGATCGCGCGCGCCTGGGTGGTGGACAAAGCGGCCACCTGATCGGCGTCCAGCGTCGAGAGGTTGGTGGTCGTGAAGGCGGCGATCTGCGCGGCCGTGAAGGCGCCGATCTGCGTGGTAGTGAGCGCGGCGGCTTGGGTTTCCGTCAATTGCGCGATGTTCGTCGTCGAGATCGCCTGCAATTGCGCGGTGGTCAGCGCTTGGACTTGGGTGTCGGCCATCGCGGCGAGATTGGTGGAGGAGAGCGCCTTCACCTGCGTCACCGTCAACGCCGCGACTTGATCGACGTCGAATTCGGCGATGTCGGTTTCGTTGAGAGCGCCGATCTGGGTGGCGTTGAACGCCGCGACCTGGGTGGTGGAAAGCGCGGCGATCTGGGTATCGGCCAGCGCCGAGACATTGGTGCTCGACAGCGCCTGCAATTGCTGCGTCGAGAGCGCGGCCATTTGCGTATCGGCGAAGGCGGCGATGCCGGTTTCGCTCAAATCGCGCATCTGCGTGGTCGAGAGGTTGGCGATCTGCGTTTCGGTGAACTCGGCGATGTCGGCTGATTCCAGCGCATTGAGCTGCGTGCTGGTGAGCCCGCGCAATTGCGTCATGTTCAACGCGCCGACTTGCGTTGCGTCGAACGCCTTGATGTTTTCGTTGGAGAACGCGCGCAATTGCGAGGTGGCGAGCGCGCCGACCTGCGTGGTGGTCAGCGCCTGAACCTGCGTTTCGTTCAGCGCCGCGATCTTGGTGGTGTTCAGCGCCGCCAATTGGCTGACGACCATCGCCGCGATCTGCGTGTCGGCGAAGGCGGCCAGATTGGTGGAGGAGAGCGCGCCAAGCTGTGTGCTGGTGAGGGCCGCGATCTGCGTCTCGGCGAATTCGGCGACATCCTCTTCCGCCAGCGCCGCGATCTGCGTGGTGTTCAGCGCCGCGATCTGTTGGGTCGAGAGCGCCGCGATTTGGCTGTCGGCCAGGGCGGAGAAATTCGTCGCCGTGAGGGCTTGAATTTGCGTGTTGGTCAGCGCCGCGACCTGGGTTTCGGCCAGATCGGCGATGTTTGTTTCGGTGAGCGCGCGCACTTGGGTAGTGGTCAGCGCGGCGATCTGCGTGGTGGTGAACTCGGCGATATCACCGGACGAGAGCGCCTCGAGCTGTGTGCTGGTGAGTGCGGCGACCTGGCTAGCGCTGAAAGCGCCCATCTGCGCGCCGTCCAGCGCGGAGAGGTTCGTCTCGCTCAGCGCGCGCACTTGCGAGGTGGAGAGCGCGGCGAGTTGCGTGGTGGCCAGCGCGCTCATCTGGGTATCGGCCATGGCCGCGATATTGGTGGTGGACACCGCCGCGATCTGCGTCGTCGTCAGCGCGGCCACCTGCGTGTCGGCCAGGGCGGCGAAATTGGTGCTGGAAAGCGCCTGAACTTGCGTGTTGGTGAGCGCCGCGATTTGCGTCTCGGTGAACTCGGCCACGTCTGTTTCATCCAGCGCGCCGACCTGCGTCGCGGTCAGCGCGCGCACCTGTGTGGTGCTCATCGCGGCGATGTGGCTGGTGTCGAGCGCGGCCGCCGCCTCGGTGGAGAGGTTGGCGATCTGCGTGGTCGTCAGCGCGGCAGCCTGCGTTTCCGTCATCGCCGCGATGTTGGTTTCGTTCAACGATCCGATCTGCGTGGTGTTGAGCGCGGCCACCTGGCCGGCAGTGAGCGCCGCGAACTGGGTGTCGCTCAGCGAGGTCAGGATCGTCGTCGAAAGCGCCTGCACTTGCGAATTGGTGAAGGCGGCGATCTGGGTTTCGGCCAGGTCAGCCATGTTGGTTTCGTTCAGCGCGCCCACTTGCGTGTTGGTCAGCGCCGCCAGGTGCGTGGTGGTGAATTCGGCGAGGTCCGTCGCTTCCAGCGCGCCGATCTGCGTCGTCGTCATGGCGCGCACTTGCGTGGTGCTCATGGCGGCGAGCTGCGCGGAATCGAGCGCCGCAAACGCCTCGGTGCCGAGACGCGACACCTGGCTCGAGCCCATCGCCGCGATCTGTGTCGCGGAAAGCTCGGTGATGTCGGTGGCGTTGAGGCCGGCCGTTTGCGTCGTCGTCAACGCGGCGATCTGCGTCGTGGTCAATGCGGCGGCCTGGCCGCCGTCCAGCGCGGAGATGTTTGTGGCTGAGAGCGCCTGGATTTGCGAGGCGCCGAACGCGGCGATCTGCGTGGCCGCGAGCGACGCCATGTTGGTGGAGGTCAGCGCCCCCATCTGCGCTTTGGACAGCACGGCGAGCTGTGTTTCAGTCAGTTCGGCGACATCCTCGGCCGAAAGCGCGTCGATCTGCGTGCTCGTGACGCCTTTGAGCTGCGCGGCGGTTAGCGCGCCCATCTGCGTGGCGTCGAGCGCGGAGAGCGCTTCGGTGCTGAGACGCGCTACTTGCGAGGCGGCGAACGCGGCCACTTGCGTGGCGGCGAGCTGGGAGACGCTGGTTTCGGTGAGCGCCTGAATCTGCGTGGTGTTGAACGCGGCTAGCTGCGTGACGGCGAACTCGGCGACATCCCCGGCGGAGAGCGCGTCGATCTGCGTGGCGGTCAGCGCCCGCGCTTGCGCCGTCGTCATCGCGGCGACTTGCGTGGCGTCGAGCGCGGCGAGGTTGGTTTCAGAGAGCGCGCGCACCTGCGCCGTGGTCAGCGCCGCGACTTGCGTGGCCGTCAGCGCGGTCGCTTGCGTTTCGGCGAGCGCGGCGATGTTCGTGGTGGTGAGCGAAGCGATCTGCGTGGCGGTCAGCGCCGCGATCTGCGTGTCGGCCAAATCGCCCAGATTGGTTTCGGTGAGCGCCTTCACCTGCGCGGTGGTGAGCGCGGCGATCTGCGTGGTCGTCAGTTCGCCCAAATCGGCGGCGCCGAGATTGGTGAGCTGCGTGGTGGTGAGGCCCGCGATCTGCGTGGCGGTCAGCGCCGCCATCTGCGCGCCGTCCAGCGCGGAGAGATTGGCGGCGTCAAACGCACGGATTTGCGAGGTGGTGAGCGCGGCCACCTGCGTGCTCGACAGCGCGCCGACCTGCGTTTCGGTGAGTGCGGCCACCTGCGCGGTCGAGGCCGCCTGCAATTGCGTGGTGGTCAGCGCGGCGATCTGCGTATCGGCCAGCGCGGCCATGTTCGTGGTCGATAGCGCGCCGATTTGGGTGTTGGTCAGCGCCGCGATCATGGTTTCGGTCAGTTCGGCGATGTCGGTGGTTTCAAGTGCGGCCACCTGCGCGTTGGTCAGCGCGCGCACTTGCGTCGTGCTCATCGCCGCCATTTGCGTATCGGCCAGCGCGCGCACATTGGTGGTGTTAAGCTGGCTGACCTGCGTGGCGGTCAGCGCCGCGACTTGCGTGGTCGTCAGCGATTCCACATTGGTGTCAGCAAGGCCCTGCACTTGCGCCGTGGTCAGCGCGGCGATCTGCGTTGTCGTCAGCGCCGCGATCTGCGTGTCGGCCATGGCGCGCAGATTGGTGGTGGAAAGCGCCTGCACCTGGCCGGTGGAGAGCGCCGCGACCTGCGTTTCCGCCAGCGCCTGAATGCTGGTGGAATTCATCGCCGCGACTTGCGTATTGGTTAGCGCCGCGATCTGCGTGGTGGTCACATCGCCGATATCGTTGGCGTCCAAAGCCGCAATTTGCGTGGCCGTCAGCGCGCGCACCTGTGTGGTGGTCAGCGCGCCGAACTGGGCGCCGTCGAGCGCGGAAAGGGCGGAGGTCGAGAGGCTCGCCACGCGCGTGGCCGCCAGCGCGGCGATCTGCGTCGTGGTCAGCGCGGCGGCGTTGGTTTCCGTCAGGCTGGCGATCTGGGCGGTGGAGAGCGCATCCAATTGCGTGGTGGTCAGCGCCGAGATTTGCGTATCCGCGAACGCCGACAGCACCGTGCCGGAGAGCGCCTTCACTTGCGTGGCGGTGAAGGCGGCGATCTGCGTGTCAGCCAGGTTGGCCATCGCCGTTGACGTCAGCGCCGCCATTTGCGCGGCGGTGAACGTGCTCAATTGCGTGGTGCTGAGCTCGGCCAGATCCTCCGCGGCGAGCGCGGTGAGCTGCGTGGTGGTCAGCGCGCGCAATTGCGTTTGCGTCAGCGCTGCGGCCTGATCGGCGTCCAGCGCCGCCAGCGTCGTGCCGGCCAGCGCCGCGATCTGCGTGCGCACCAGGGCGGCCACTTGCGTCGTCGTCATCGCGCCGATCTGCGTCTCGTCAAGCGCGGTGAGGCTCGTGGCCGTCAGCGCGGCCACTTGATTGGCGGTCAACGCCGCGATCTGCGTGTCGGCCAGGGCGCCGACGCCGGTGGCGGTAAGACCCTTGATTTGCGCGGTGGTGAACGCGGCGACCTGCGTGGTCGTCAACGCGCCAATCTG
Source organism: uncultured Terricaulis sp. (assembly GCA_964635925.1). GTDB lineage: Bacteria > Pseudomonadota > Alphaproteobacteria > Caulobacterales > Aquidulcibacteraceae > Vitreimonas. The sequence continues at coordinate 8,153 of CAZWQS010000017.1, forward strand.
GGTCTCGTCAAACGCGGCGACTTGCGAGGTGGAGAGCCCTTGAATCTGCGTCGTGGTCAGCGCCGCCACCTGCGTGTCGGCCAGCGCGGCGACGTTCGTGGTGGAAAGGCCGCGCAATTGCGTCGTGCTCAGCGCCGCGATTTGCGTGGAGGAGAATTCGGCCATGTCGGCGGTGTCGAGCGCGGCCAATTGGTTGGAGCGCAAAGCGCTGATTTGCGTGGTGGACATCGCCGCCACTTGCGTGTCGGCTAGCGCCGAGAGGGCGGTGCTGCTCAATTGCTGAAGCTGCGCGCCGGTCAGCGCCGCTGCTTGCGTCTCCGAGAACGCCGCGATGCTGGTTTCGGTCAGCGCGCGCACCTGCGCGGTCGATAGCGCGGCGATTTGCGTGGTCGTCAGCGCGCCCAATTGCGTATCGGCGAGGCCAATCAGCGCGGTGTTGCTCAGCGCGCGGATCTGCGCGCCGTCGAAGGCGGCGATCTGCGTGTCGGCCAGGTTCGCCATGCTGGTGGCGGTCAGCGCGCGCACTTGCGTGGTGGCCATGGCGGCAAGCTGGGTGGTGGTGAATTCGGCGACATCGGCGGCGTCCAGGCCGGTGATTTGCGCCGGCGTCAGCGCGGCCACCTGCGTTGTCGTCATCGCCGCCACTTGCGTGTCGCTGAAGGCGGAGAACGCGGTGGACGAGAAGGATTGCATATGCGCCGCGGTCAACGCGGCCACCTGCGTCTCGGCCAGCGCGGCCAGATTGGTTTCGCTGAGCGCGCGCACGTGCGTGGTGGTCAGCGCGTTGATCTGCGTGGTGGTGAATTCGCCCACGTCGTCGGTGGTGAGGTTGGCCACGTGCGTGGTGGTGAGGCCGCGCAATTGCGTGATCGTCAACGCGGCCGCCTGCGCGGCGTCCAGCGCGGAGAACGCTTCGGTGCTGAAGCGCGCGATCTGGGTTTGCGAGAAAGCGCGAATCTGGGTGGTGGAGAATTCGCCGATATCGGTCGAGGTCAGCGCGGAGACCTGCGTGGTCGACAGGTTGGCGATTTGCGTGCTGGTCAGCGCGGCGGCCTGGGCGGCGTCCAGCGCGGAAAGATTGGTGGCGCCCAGCGCCTGGATTTGCGAGGTGGCGAAGGCGGCGATGGCGGTGGTGGAGAAATTCTCCATCTGCGTGGTGGTGAACACGCCCAATTGCGTGCCGTTCAGCGCCAGCAATTGGTTGGACGAGAACACCACGTCGCTCGAGAAATTCGGCACCTGCGTGACCGTTAGGGCCCGCATCTGCGTGGTTGAGAGCGCCGCGACTTGCGTGTTGGAAAGGGCGCCGATGCCTGTGGCGCTGATCGCCGCGACCTGCGTGGGCGCTAATGAGGAGATCAGCGTCGTCGTAAGGCCCTGAATAGCCGTGACGGAAAGCGCGCTGATCTGCGCAGCGGACAAGCTCGAAATCGACATCGTTTGCCCTTCTGGGTCTGTAGCGAGCCGACATTCGGTCTGCCCACGCACACTCCGAGCGCTTCTGCGCCCTGATGCACGCGAGGCCACGTTTACGGTAAATATGTTGCCGAGAAGTTTGCGAGTTCCCCCGTTTTCGTAAGCAAAAAATAAACGCGCACGCCGTTTAAGGCGCGCGCGTTCAGCTTTGCTTTACCTTTGGCGCCTGCTTAGCGGATTTCTTCGACCTCGACGTCTTCGTCCACCGGCTGGGCGCGCAGCTCCGGCTTGGGCGGCGTCAGCACTGCGGTGGGCAGCGCCAACACAGGGCCGAGCGCGTCATTGTGGCCGCGCTCCATGCGCGGGTGCACCAATTGGCCGCCATCGCCATAGACATAGACCATGCGCGCCCAATCGCCGTCGTCATAAAGAAACGCCGGCCCTTCGGGATCGAGGTCGGACCAATCGGCCTCGCGCGGCGCGGCGGCGGCTTGCGCCAGCCAGGTGCGCGCCGCGTTCTCGTCGCCGCGCCCGCGCGCGACTTGGGCAAACAGGATGCAGATGCGCGAGGAGGGGTTTTCGCGGTAGGCGTCTTCAAGGTCGGCCTGGGCCGCGCCCCAATCGCCGCGCTCCATCGCCAGCTCCGCCAGCACGATCTTGCTCTCGCGCGAGTCGCGCCGTTTGGCGGCCAGCGCCTGCATGCGCGCGGCGCGCGCTTCACGCGTTTCGCCGGGGATGAGGTCGCGATAGGCGTGCGCCAGCGCTGGGTGCGGCCCGTTCTCCCAGGCTTCTTCCAGGATCGAGGCCGCGCGTTCGGCCTTGCCTTCGCCCACCAGCAGCCGCGCCGCCAGCGCGCCCGCCGGGGCGAAGCCCGGCGACATGCGAAACGCCTTCTGCGCCAGCTCGGCGGCCTTATCGGCGCGGCGCTCACGCTCCAGCTTTTGCGCCTGCGCCGTCATCAGCACCGCGCGGCGGCGCTTGGCCACTTTATCTTCGATCATCTTGCGCTTGTCGCCGAGATCGAGCGCCTCGATCGCGTTCTCCCAATCGGCCGCCTGCACCGCGAGATCGAACGCGTACTGGAACGGCCAATTGGCGGTCTTTGACGCTTTCATTGCCGCTTCCGCATGCGCGCGGGCGGCGTTGCGGTCGCCGCGCTTCAAGGCCGCGGCCATCAGGCCCTTGCGGCCGAGCACCTCTGTATCCTCATTCTGCAGCATGCCGGCATAGGCGCGCTCGGCGGCGGCGGTGTCGCCTGAAACCTCGGCCGAGCGCGCTTGTAGCAGCAGCGCCAGGCGCGGCTCGTCGATCAGGTCCTCGGCTTTGTCGGCGTGGCGGCGCGCATCCTCGAATTCGCCGGCTTCCGCCGCGATGAGGCCGAGCGCCAGCGCCTCTTGCCCGCGTCGCACGCGCGCGCGCTGGCTGGCTTTGCCGATGCGGCCCGGCGCGTCCATCAGGAACATACCGAAGCGCAGCAGCGGCAGCGCCACCGCGATCAGCACGACCAGCAGCAGCAAGCCGAACAGCGCGCTGGTGCTGATCTCCATGCCGCCCCAGGTCACCTCAACGGTGCCGGGATCGGTGGTGACGATCTGCCAGGAGGCCAGCATGGCCGCCACGGCGATGATGAGCAGGAAGGCAAGGCGCAACATGGATCACGCCCCCCGCGAAAGTTCAGTGCGGATCAGCGACATGCGCTGATCGATCTCAAGCCGGCGCGTGGCGTCGTCGATCCAGGGCTGCGCGGCGCGACGTGAAGGTCCGTTCAAACGATTGAGCTCTTCCACGGCGCCGGCGAGATTATCGCGCGCCAGCGCCGCTTCCGCGCGTTCGACCACGCCCGAGGGCGTATCGCCTTCGCCGGAGCGGCGCACCACGATCCATTGCGCCAGCGCCGCCTGGATGCGCCCCCAGAAGCCTGCGCCCGCTTGCGCCTGGTGGGCGGCGCGCACGATTTCATTGTCGAGCCGCGCGAAGCTGTCGCGCAATTCGCTGCGGGTCGGCGCGCCCACACGCGCCAGCGGCGCGAGCGCGGCGACGTTCGCGTCATCCGGCAGCAGCGCCGCCAGCGCGGCGTGCGCCTGTTCAAACGGCCCGGAGGAGCGCGAGGCTTCCGACGCGGCGACGACGGCATAAGACGCCCGCGCCGCCGTGCCGGCCGCGCGTGCTTCGGCGGCCACCGCCGGCAATTCTTCCTGTAGGCGCCGCACCTCGGCGACCAAAGTAGAGACCTGCTCCGAAGACGGCATTTGCCCGAGCTGTGTTTCCACTTGGCGCAGGCTGGCTTGCAGCGCGAACACGCGCGCCGCGGTGTCGGCGCCGCCCTCCGCGCTGGCGCCTTCCGCCAACGGCGTGTTGATCACCGCTTCAACCGCCGCGAGCCGCTGTTTCACCGCATCGGTTTCGGCGCTGCTTTGCGCGGCGCCTTCGGCTGACGGGAAAGCGCTGTCGAGTGCAGCGTCCACCGGCGCAAGCCGCGGGGCGATCGCCCCGCCCGCCGCGCCCGCGCCCGCCGCCAGAACCGCCAACAAGGCGGCTGTGCCGCCGCTGATCCCGCCTGCGCGCCGATAGCCGCGCCCGGCCGGTTCAAATTCCGCATCGATCGGCTCGGCGCGTCCGCGCTCCGCTTCGTCGTCTCGGCTCATGGAGCTCCCCATTTTCCCAAGACTTTCCGCTATTTCGAGTCGGAAACGAGTCGGGCTGATGCGGAAACTTAGGGCCGCCCGCCGGGCCGCTCAAGCGCTTGCGCCAGAAGGGGCGCTTAGCTGCTAAAAACGGCTGATAGAAGAGCATCCTCGCGTGGCCGCGCGGCCACGATCACGCGCGCCCAGCCCGGCCCCGCCGCCGCGGCCACGTTTTGGCTGAGGCATGCGGCGGTGCGCCCGGCGCTTTGTCCGCCCAGGCTGTGGAAAGCTTCCGCCGCGCGGGCGCTGTAGAAGAGCACCACGTCGAGCGGCGCTTTCAACGCCTCGGGCAAGGCGGGCGCCTGGGCGGCGGTGTAGGCGATGCGCCGCTCCACCTGAAAGCCCGCGGCCTCCAATTGGCCGGCCACGTCGCCGGCCACGTGCGTGCCGCGGATGTGAATGAGCGGCCCGGCCTCGGGATTGAGCGTGGCGATCGCCAGCGCCGACAATGCGCCCGCGTCGCCGTCTGCGGAGTGCACGTCAGTAAAGCCGGCCGCGCGCGCGGCGGCCGCGCTTGCATCGCCCACCGCCAGCACGCGCGTGGCGTGCATGCGCCGCGCGTCGGGAAACGCGCGCACGCCGGCGGCGCTGGTGAAGATGAGCGCCTGCGCGCCCTCGACATTGGTGTCGTAGGCCATCGGAACGATGGTGAGCAGCGGGGCGATGATCGGCGCGCCGCCAAGCGCGCGGATGCGCGCCACGCTTTCTTCCGCATCCGGCAGCGCGCGCGTGATGGCGATGCGCAAGCTCACGGCGTGTCCATGATGATGGCGTCGCCGGCTTCTTCGCGGATTTCCCCGCCCAGGCGCGCGCCAAGCGCTTTGGCTTGCGCGATCGCATCTGCGCCTAACGTGATCGTCTCCGTGCGCCGCCAGCGCGCCGTTCCATCCGGTGTCAGCGTTTCACCCAGGAAATCGAGGCGATCGCCATTGACGCGCCCCAGCGCCGCGATGGGCGTGCGGCAGGAGCCGTCGAGCGCGGCAAGAAACGCGCGCTCGGCTTCGATTTCGATGCGCGCGTCGGCGTTTTCGCATGTCGCCAGCAGGTCGCGCACGCGTGCATCGTTCTCGCGCGCGGTGATCGCCAGCGCGCCTTGGCAGGCGGCGGGCGGCATCAGATCGGTATCGACGATGCTTGCCGCATGATCTTCCATGCCGAGCCGCTTAAGCCCCGCCAGCGCCAGGAACGTTGCATCCGCGACGCCTTCGGCGAGCCGTTGCAAGCGCGTCTCGACATTGCCGCGCAGCGTGACGACGCCAAGATCGGGGCGCGCGTAAAGCGTTTGCGCTTGCCGGCGCAGGCTGGCGGTGCCCACCGTCGCGCCCGCGCGCAAACCCATCAAACGCGCCGCATGCGGGCTCACGAACGCATCGCGCGGATCCTCGCGCTCAGGCACGCAGGCGAGCACGATATTATCCGGCAACAGCGTCGGCAGGTCCTTCAGCGAGTGCACGGCGATATCGATGCGCCCGTCCAGCAAGGCGTCATCCAATTCCTTGGTGAAAAGGCCCTTGCCGCCGGCTTCGATCAGACGCCGATCCTGAATGCGGTCGCCGCTGGTGACGATCGGGATGATCTCGAACGCCTCCGCCGGCATGGCCAGCGTCGCCGCGAGGCGCGCGCGCGTGTGCTCAGTCTGTGTCAGCGACAGCTTGGAGCCGCGCGCGCCGATGCGAAGGAGGATCGTCATGTCTTGCACTTAGCCGCTGGCGCGGAAGGGGGGAACGCGCCAAATGTGCGCGGTGAGCAAGCCTTTGACCATCCTCGGCATTGAAACGAGCTGCGATGAAACCGCGGCCGCGGTGCTGCGCCTGGAAGACGGCCGCCCGCGCGTTTTGTCGGACGTGGTGCTCGGCCAGGCCGCGCACCACGCGCCTTACAAAGGCGTGGTGCCCGAAATCGCCGCGCGCGCGCATGTCGAAGGGCTGGACGGGACCATCGCTGCGGCCATGCGCGAGGCGGGGCTCGGCTTTTCCGATCTCGACGGCGTGGCCGCCACGGCGGGGCCGGGTCTGATCGGCGGGGTGATGGTGGGGCTGCTGGCCGGCAAGGCCATTGCGCTGGCGCACGATAAACCGCTGATCGCGGTCAATCACCTCGAAGGCCACGCGCTCTCGCCGCGGCTTGCCGAGGGCGGGGCGACGTTTCCGTACCTCTTGCTGCTGGTCAGCGGCGGGCATTGCCAATTCATCGCCGTGCTCGGGGTGGGCGAGTATCGCCGCTTCGGCTCGACCATGGACGATGCGTTGGGCGAGGCGTTCGACAAGCTGGCCAAGCTGCTCGATCTCGGCTTTCCCGGCGGGCCGCTGGTCGAGAAAATGGCTGAAAGCGGCGATTCCAAGCGGTTTTCGCTACCGCGCCCGTTGCTGGGCCGCGAGGGCTGCGATTTTTCTTTCGCGGGCTTGAAGACGGCGTGCGCGCGAGAGGTCGCGCGGCTCGGCGTGCTGACGGCGCAGGACAAGGCCGATCTTTGCGCCAGCTTCCAAGCCGCCGTGCTCGACATCATCGCTGACCGCACGCGCAACGCGATGCGCGCGTTCGATCCGATCTGGGGGGCGAAGGGCCGCCTCGTGGCGGCGGGCGGGGTGGCCGCCAATAAGCCGATCCGGGCCAAGCTGCAGGCGCTGGCCGCGGCGCGGGGCTACGATTTCATCGCCCCGCCTCTGAAATGGTGCACGGATAATGCGGCGATGATCGCGCTCGCCGGGGCGGAAAGATTGTCGCGGGGATTCAGTGATGGGCTGGAGATTCCGGCCCGCCCCCGCTGGCCGCTGGATGAAGCGGCGGCCCGCTTGCGCCCCAGCCATAAGCCGGGGCGCAAGGGGGCTAAGGCTTAAGCCACCACCTTCGCGGCCGTAACGACGAGCGGCGCCAGCGCGGTTACGACCAGGGCGATCGCAACAATGATGGACATCGCCCGGCTGCTTGCGGGCAAGTCATGCGCGGACATTCAACTCTCCAAAACAAAGGCTCGATGTTGCAGGTGCGAACATCAGAACCGTGTAGATGGACCCTATAAGGGCTTAGTAGAAGGCTGTATTTTCCGCTTCAGCCATGCATATTTGCATGGGGATCGTTAATTTCATCCCATTAATGCAGGCAAAAAAGAGGCGCGAAGGGGTTTCCTTCGCGCCTGCAAAAGAACCTTCCGGCGCTCTGGGAGGCGCGCCGTCGGGCGGGTCAGATCACCACTTGCGCGGCGATCTGCAGAAGCGGGGCGGCGGCCGCGGCGACCAAGGCGGCGGCGGCGAACACGAAGGTGGTCATCAGGATCGAAGAGGGGCGAAGGGCGGTCATGGCGGGCGGCTCCGAAAGCGTTGATGCGCCTTATGTACCACCACCCCAGAGAATGATCAATGAATAAAGTAGTTTTCGTTCACAGATTGCGCCGATTTAAGCTTCGGCGGATTCCCGCGCCCGCGCGCCGGCGGCGGGGGCTGCGCCTTCGCGGGCGTAAAGCCCGTTGAGAACGAGGTTCAAAACCCCTTCCAGTTCGCGCTCCAGCTTCGGCAGCGTCAGTTGCGAGAAGAGTTGGGGCACGCCGAATTTCATGGTGGCGGCCTGCATCATCTCGGCGGCGAAGGCGTGATCGCCAGGCGCGAAAATGCCGGCTTTCTCCCCGTCCTCCAGCACCGAGATCAGGAAGACGCGCTCAAGCGCCAATTGCTCATTGGCGAACATGGGCCGCTCGCGGTGCAGAACCTCGGCGATTTCCATGATTTTCGCGCTTTCTTCCAGCAAACAATAGGAATCGCGCAGGCGCTTGAAGAAGATCTCGCGCAGACGTTTATCTGCGGCCATATCCTTGCGGCGCGCGATGGCGGAAAGATCGGCCTGCTCCTCGGCGTAATGCTTGCGAGCCATCGCTTCGGCGATGTCGATCTTGGCCTCGAAGAAGCGATAGATGTTGCCGGGCGACATGTCGCAATCGGCCGCGATCTCGGCCATGGTGGTTTTGCCGTAGCCGTAATGCTTGATGCGGTTGATCGCGGCTTGGAGTATGCGGTCGCGCGTGGCGGATTTCTCGTCCATCCCTACAAGGTATCCGGTTTTGGCTGAACGATCAATGAAGGATTCAGAGAGGTGACTCAGCCCTACAACAGCGTTGCCGTGCTCGGCGCCGGCGCCTGGGGCACGGCTTTGGCGCAAGTGGCCGCTGCGGCGCGGCGCGAGGTCACGCTCTGGGCGCGCGAGGACGAGGTGGTCGAGGCGGTCAACACCCGCCATGAGAACGCGCTGTTCTTGCCAGGCATCCCGCTCAACCCGGCTCTCCGCGCCACGACGGACTTTGCCGAGGCGGCCAAGGCTGGGCTGATCCTGGCCGTGCCGCCCGCCCAGCATATGCGCGCGGTGCTGACGGCGCTGGCCCCGCATCTCAAGCCGGGCGCGCGCGTGGTGCTCTGCGCCAAGGGCGTGGAGCGCGGCACGCTGGCGCTGATGACCGACGTGCTGGCCGAGACGCTGCCGGGCGTGACGCCGGCGGTGCTCTCCGGGCCGGGCTTCGCCAAGGATGTGGCGCGCGGCCTGCCCACGGCGGTAACCATCGCCAGCCCCGACACGGCCTTCGCGCAGCGCATTGTCGCCACGATCGGCTTGCCGACGTTTCGCCCCTACGTGGCCGACGATCTGATCGGCGCCGAGATCGGCGGCGCGCTCAAGAACGTCATCGCGATCGCCTGCGGCATGGCGGAAGGGCGCAAGCTGGGCGACGGCGCGCGCGCCGCTTTGATCACGCGCGGCTTTGCGGAGCTGACGCGCCTTGGCCTCGCCATGGGCGCCAAGGCGGAAACGCTGTCGGGCCTTTGCGGCTTGGGCGATCTGGTGCTGACCTGCGCCTCACTCACCTCGCGCAACACCTCGCTGGGCGCCGCGCTCGGCGCGGGGCGCGCGCTGAAGGACGTGCTGGGCGAGCGGCGCAGCGTGGCTGAAGGCGTGGAAAGCGCGCCGGCCGTGATGGCGCTGGCGCGCAAGCACGGTGTGGAAATGCCGATCTGCGAGGCGGTGGAGGCCATCATCGCCGAACGCATCAGCATCGATGAAGCGATCACGCAATTGCTCTCGCGCCCGTTCAAAGCCGAGGGCGTATGAGCGCGCCCGCTTCGGGCTTGGCTCTGGCGCGGCGCGACGCCATTGCCGATCCCGGCGCGCTCATCGCCGATGCCGGCGGGGTTTCGCTGATCCTCACGCGGCGCGGCGCACACGTGCGGGCGTTCCTCAATCGCTGCACGCATGCGGATTACCCGCTGCAGCGCGCCGATGGGCGCGTGCTCGTGCAGGAAGAGCGCTATCTTGTCTGCGGCGCGCACGGGGCGAGCTATACGCTGGATGATGGCGCGTGCGCTGGCGGGCCGTGCAACGGGCGCGGCCTCACGCCCGTCGCGATCATTGAGCGCGACGGGGTGATCTACACCGCTTAGGCGTCTTCTTCTTCGCGGCGCCCGCGCATCAGCATGTAGCCGGCGATGGCGAGGCCGATCGCGCCCACGGCGATCCAGGGGAACCAGCCGGCGAGCCCGCCGAATCCGGTTTGCCCCGTTTCGCTGCTGGCCGCGGCGGCTTCCGCTTGCGCGGGCACGCCGGTGACAAGGCCGGGCACGTTGTAGGCGCTTACCTGATCGCTGGCGGCTTGGAATTCGCCGTGCTTGCGCCCGTCCGGGAAGGCCAGCGCGCTTTGCAGGCCGATGGCCGCCACCGTGATCTCGCCCATCTGATCGGCGCTGCCGATCGTGGTCAGGCCAGCCACGCCATAGCGCCCAAGCGCCTTGGTTTCGTAGCGCAGATCCGCGCCTTGCGAACCGGGGCGGGCCGAACGCTCGGCCCATGTCAGTGTCGGCCCCGCCGCTTCGTACGCGGGCTCAAGCGCAAAACCCTCGAAGGCGCGGTTTTGCAGCGCGCGCGCATCGCGCACGCTGGATTCGAAAGTCGCGTCGGCCAGGCCGGAGGCGGTTTCGCCTGGCACGTAGCCGATGGCGTCATAGCTCACCACCGTCGCCCATACGCCGGGCTGGCGCACATCGACATTGTCGCGCGCAACGAGGCCAAGCACCGCGCCAGGCGGCGTCGCCGCGTTGTTGCGCTGCAGATAAGCCAGCGCTTCGGAGGCGGGATAGAATTTGTAGCCCGCGGGCGTGTTGAAGGCGATGTCGTCCATCGCGATCGCGCCGGTTTGGCCGCCGAGTTCGGCGGGCGTCGCCGAAGGCGGAATTGGTTGCGCGCGCGCGGGCGGCGCGGCGACATCGGGCCCCGCATCACCTGGGCCGTCGGCGAAAGCGGGCGCGGCGATCAACATCGCCATCACGGCCGCCAAGGCGTGCGTCAATTTCTTGCGCATGGTGGTCTCCCTCTGGCCGCCCTTGTTCCGGGCCGCCCCCCTCGGTCGAGTCGCGCTTTTAACCAATCAGGATGGGCTTGTCGCGCTTAAGCCGACGCGGCGTCGCGAAGTTCCCCCGCTGCGCGAATTATCGCCGCTTCCGTGGCGGCGCGCCAATCGGCGAGGCTTTTTGCGGCTTGCGCGTCCGGGCTGTAGGTCACCCCGCGTGAGGAACTCACAACGCCGCCTTCGCGGCCTTTGGGGCCTTGCACGAAGCCGGCGAGCGCATCGGCGGCGCTGGCGCCTTGCGCGCCGTAGCCGGGAACCAGAAACAGCGCGTTCGGCATTGCGTCGCGCAGCGTGCGCGCTTCTTCAGGATAAGTGGCGCCGGCCACGGCCATGAGCCCGGACCATCCGCTTGCACCTATCAGCGCCTGCGTTTCCGGCGCCAGCATTTCCGCTATGCGCCGCCAAAGCGGGGCGCCGCCCACTTGCAGATCCTGAAAATCGCCCGCGCCCGGATTGGAGGTGCGCACCAGCACGCACACGCCTTTCGCCTCGCGCTGCGCCAGCGTGACGAAAGGTTGAAGCGTATCCTTGCCCATGTAGGGGTTCACGGTGACGCAATCGGCGTTGAAGCCTGGGCTCGCGCCGAGCGTTGCACGCACATAGCCTTCGGCGGTGGTGCCGATATCGCCGCGCTTGGCGTCAAGGATCACCAGCATGCCGGCGTTCTTGGCGTATTCGGTGAGGATGCGCGCGGCGGCGTAGCCCATTTCGCCGAATTGTTCGAACAGGCCGAGTTGCGGCTTCAGCACGGCGGCGTGCTTGGCGGCGAGATCGATCACGCTCGTGCCGAATTTCACCAGCGCGCCCGCCGCGTCCTCGCGCAAATCGCCGAACAGGGCGGGGATTTTATCCGCGAACGGATCGAGCCCGACGCACAGCGGTGTGGCGCGCTTGCGCGTCGCCTCGATCAGCCGATCCGCGAACGGCGCCATCATCGCCCCTCCGGGCCGACGCAGATGACCTGCGCCACCGCGAGCGAGCGGCGCAGGTCATCGGCCTGCTGGCCGTAATCCTCGGGCGTCAGGCGCGGCGTGGGCGCGCCGGCGGCGCGCACTTGCTCCACGCGCAGGAGGCGCAGGATCGAGGTGGGGGCTGCGGTGTAGATGCGCCCGCGGCGCGCGGATTCCGCGATGGTGACGCCGATCACTTGGCCGTTGGAGGCGAGCGCCGGCCCGCCGCTGATGCCGGCGAGCGAGCCGTTCAAGCCGCTGGTGCGCCCCAGCACCGCCCACGCCAGCACCGGCTCTTCTGTTTCGTAGCGCCCGCGCGCCACGAGCGTCTGGCGACCGATCAGCCGCGAATAGGCTTCGCCTGGCCGCCCTTGCGGGAAGCCCACATGATAGGCGCGCTGATTGACCTGGAATTGGCGTTCGGACGTGTCGAGCGCGAGCGCAACCGGCGCGGCGTTGGTTTTCAGCAGCGCGAGATCGGCGAACAGCGCGACCTTCACGTCATGCACAGGCGCGGCTGCGCCATTGGCCACGATAATGCCCACGCGCTCGCACGCATCCACCACGTGGCGCGCCGTCAGCCACCAGCCTTCTTCGGAAATCGCAAACGCGCTGCCGAGGCCGGAGGTCGCCGCGCCGACCTCTACAAGCACGGAAGGATCATATTCCGAAGGCGGGGGCAGATAGGCGCCGCCGTCCACCACGTCGGGGATCGCGGGCGGCGCATCGGCGCGCTGCTGATCGTCGATGCGGAACAGCACGAACACCACCGCCGCGATGACGATGATGTAGAGCAGCCAATCCGGGATCAGTCGGAACAAATCAGCCTCTGTAGATCGCCATGTTCGGATCGGCGATCGCGCCTGAGATAATCAGCGCGATGCCGATTTTCACGCTCATCAGGAACACGGCCGCCGCCACATCGCCCTCGGCGATGCGCCGGGGCAGGCCGCGCAGGAAGATGTCGGCGAAGCGGAAAGCCAGCAATTGCAGCAGCAGCGTGATGACGCCCCAGATCACCAGGTCCCACAGGCCGAAGGCGTAAGCGAGGCACGAACCGAGCGGAATGGCCAAGCCGACGACGACGCCGCCGAAGGCCAAGGCGGCCGAAGGATTGCCGGCGCGGATCAGCGCGAATTCCTTGTGCGGCGTCATCAGCACGTAGATGATCAGCGACGCGACGAAGAGTCCCAGCGCAACGCCCAATTGGATGATGAAATTCGGGAATCCCGCCACAAATGCGTTGAGAGGCGCGGAGAAATCCATGGGTGCATCCCTCTTGCGCCGCCGGCGGCGGCCCTTCGGGGTTCTGCGCTAGCGGTTCCGGGGCGGGCGCGCAAGCGAACGGAAGGCAAGCACGATGAGTGAACGCAGAGCGGCTTTGGTGACAGGCTCAACCAGCGGCATCGGCCTGGGGATGGCGACCGCGTTCGCCAAGGCGGGCATGGACGTGACGCTGAACGGCCTGGGCGATCCTGGCGAAATCGAGGCGATTCGCGCCAATCTGGAGCGCGAGGCCGGCGTGAAGGTGCGCTATGACGGCGCCAATCTGATGGATGGCGCGGCCGCCGAAACCATGATCAAGGACGCCGAAGCCGCGTTCGGGCGGCTCGATGTTCTGGTGAACAACGCCGGCATCCAGTTCGTTTCCCCGATCGAGGAATTTCCGGTGGAGAAATGGAACGCGATCATCGCGCTCAACCTCTCGTCGGCGTTCCACACCATTCGCGCCGCGATGGCGGGCATGAAGGCGCGCCAATATGGGCGCATCATTAATCTAGCCTCGGCGCATGCGCACGTGGCCTCGCCGTTCAAATCTGCCTACGTCGCCGCCAAGCACGGCTTGCTGGGCTTGACCAAGACGGTGGCGCTGGAAGGCGCGACGTTCAACGTGCGCTGCAACGCGATCTCGCCCGGCTACGTGCACACGCAATTGGTCGAGAACCAAATCCCCGACACGATGAAGGCGCGCGGCATGACGCGCGAGCAGGTGGTCAACGATGTGTTGCTGGCCGCGCAGCCCACCAAGCAATTCGTGAAGGTGGAGGATGTCGCCGGCCTTGCGCTCTTCCTCACCACGCCCGCGGCGGATCAGATCAACGGCGCCGCGTTGAACATCGATGGCGGCTGGACCGCGCAGTGAGCGGCAAGAAGCGCATTTCGCTCGCGCTGCAGGGCGGGGGCGCGCTGGGCGCTTACACCTGGGGCGCGCTGGATCGTTTGCTGGAAGATCGGCGCATCGAGATCGCGGCGATCTCGGGCTCATCGGCGGGCGCGATGTGCGCGGTGGTGCTGGCCGACGGTTTCGCCGAAGGCGGCGCCGCGGGCGCGCGGGCGCGTTTGCGTAAATTCTGGGAAGGCGTGGCCGAAGCTGGGCGCGCCAACCCCTATCGCCGCACGCCGATGATGGCGTTTTTGAACGCCTTTCTGCCTGGCTGGGCGCAAGAGAGCTACGCCGCGCTCTGGGCCGATTGGGCTTCGCGCTGGGCCAGCCCCTACAATTTCAATCCGCTCAACGTGAATCCGCTGAAGGAGGTGGTGGAGGAGCTGGTTGATTTCGAGCGCGTGCGCGACTGCACAGCGATCCAGCTTTTTATCGGCGCCACGAATGTGGAGACGGGGCGCATCCGCATCTTCAATCGCGCGGAGCTCACCGCCGATCACGTCATGGCGTCGGCCTGCCTGCCGCAATTGTTTCAGGCGGTGATGATTGATGGCGCGCCTTATTGGGACGGTGGCTACACCGGCAACCCCGCGCTGTTCCCGTTGTTCGGTGTGGAGGCCAGTCGCGACATCGTCATTGTGCAAATCAACCCAATCGAGCGCCCTGGCGCGCCGCAGAGCGCGATCGAGATTTCCGCGCGTGTGGCCGAGATCAATTTCAACGCTAATCTGTTGAGCGAATTGCGCGCGATCGATTTCGTCGGCCGCTTGATCGATGACGAACGCCTGCCCCAGGGGCGCTATCGCAAGATGCTGATCCATAATGTCAGCGAAGGCGTGGCGCTGACCCCGCTGGGGCTGGGCGTTGATCTCAACACCGATCTCAGCTTCTTCAACACGCTGTTCGACACTGGCCGCGCCGCCGCCGACCGCTGGCTGGCGGATCATTTCGATGCGCTAGGCGAACGCTCCACGGTCGATCTCGACGCCATGTTCCGCGCCGCGCCCGCCCCGGACGAGCG
>CAZWQS010000017.1:22866-33328 GCA_964635925.1 uncultured Terricaulis sp.
CTAACCCTTTCCTAACGCGGCGCGGCCAATCTCCGCTTCATGCGAGCATTGGCTCTTTTGGCGCTTTGCGCGGCGCTCTGCGCCGGCCCGGCTTATGCGGCCGGCGGCGGCGCCGCACCGCAGCAGGCGCCGGCGTCGCGTCAGGAGCGCCTCACCAGCGCGGAATCCTTCCTGCCGATGCCGACGCTTTCGGCCGGCGTCATCCAGCGCAACGCCTCGCGCGGCACGATTGTGCTTGATATGGGCATCGACGTGCTCGACGCTGATTTGCGCAATCGCGCGCGTCTCAACGGCCCGCGCCTGCGCGACGCCTTGCGCACCGCGCTCGCCACTTACGCCTCGACCTTTTATCGCGACCGCACCGCGCCCGATCCGGAGGTGCTGACGCGCCTGTTGCAGCAAGCGGTGGATCGCACGCTCGGCGCGCCCGGCGCGCGCGTGCTGCTGGTGAACATCATCTATCAGCGCTGACGGCTCAGGGCGCGAGCACGCCGCCTTTGCAGGCGATCGGCATCATGATGGCCACCGCGCTCCAGCGTTGCGGCGAGCGATAAAGCTCACGCGGGCTGTCGCGCTGCACCACGGTTTCGTTCTCGCCCATGATCTGACGTTCGATGATGGCGAAGGTCTCGTCGTTGCAGCGGAAGCGATAATGGATGCGCGATTGGGTGTAGCGGATAGTCGTCACCGTGGTTTCGGTTTCGCCCATATAGAGCTGCGGCGCGCCATGGTTCACTTGTGTCCAGAGATTGGCGACCGTGCCGTCCACGCTGCGGGTGATGGTGCGCTGGTTGTAGAGCACCTCGCCATAGGGGCAGCCCTCAGGCGAGGTCGCGCCTACTTCGGGGCAATCGCGCTGGCGCGCGGCGACGATCCAATCGGGGCTGAGCGGGGTGGTCTGCAGCGCCACGCGCACCTGGGCGGCGGGGTCGCTCGGCAGCGGCGTCGCGGGCTGGGCGGCTTCGCGCGGCCCGCAGGCGGCCAGTGTGAACAGGCAGATGAGGGCGGCAAGCTTGCGCATCAGCAGGGTCATGTCTCCGATCTTGGGCGCATGCGCCCCCACTTCAAATCACATCGCCGAGATGCCGCCGTCGATCTTGATCTCGGAGCCCGTCACGAAGCGGCTTTCGTCCGAGAGGAGATAGAGCGCGGCGTTGGCCACGTCGTCCGGCTTGCCGATGCGCCCCAGCGGCACCTGGCGGCCAAGCTTGGCCTCGGCCTCGTCCTTGCCGAACATGTTGCGGATCGGATCGAGGATGGGCGTGTCGATGAAGGTGGGGTGCAGCGAGTTCGAGCGCACGTCGAGGCCCTTCTTGGCGCAATAGAGCGCAATGTTTTTCGAGAGCAGCCACACCGCAGCTTTGCTGGCGTTGTAGCCGGGCGAGGTGTGGTTGGCGATCAGGCCGGCGATGGAGCTGATGTTCACGATCGAGCCCGGCTGGTTCTTGGCGAGGAATTTGATCCCGTGTTTTGCGCCCAGGAACACTGAATCGACATTGACGCTCATCAAATGGCGGAAGCCTTCGAGCGAAAGTTCTTCGATGCCGCCTTCGCGGCTGGAGATGCCGGCATTGTTGACGAGGCCCGATATGCCGCCCATCGCGGCGTTGGCGGCGTCGAGCGCGGCGATCCATTGCGCGTCGTCTGTCACGTCGAGCGCATAGGCGAACGCGGTTCCCGCGCCGTGCGCGGAATTGATCTCGCCCGCTTTCGCTTCCGCGCCCGCGGCGTTCACATCGGCGAGCGCGACCTTGGCGCCTTCGGCGGCGGCGCGCGCGGCGATCGCGGCGCCCAGGCCCTGCGCCGCGCCGGTGACAAACACTTTCTTGCCTGCGAGCCGTCCGCTCATTTGTTCCTCCCACTATGCCGCGCGACTCTGTGGCGCGGCGCGGCAAAGCGCAAGCTTGCGCGCTTGGCGCAACGGCATAGTCTGGCGCGCCGAAGCGAGGTGACGCCATGGACTGGGACGCGCTGCTGCTGTCGCGGCTGCAATTCGCCTTTACGATCGGCTTTCACATCATCTTCCCGGCCTTCACGATCGGGTTGGCCTCGTTCCTGGCCGTGCTGGAGGGCTTGTGGCTCTTCACCAAGAAGCCGCTCTACAAAAATCTCTATCTGTTCTGGGTCAAAATCTTCGCACTGTCGTTCGGGATGGGCGTCGTCTCGGGCGTCGTCATGTCCTACCAGTTCGGCACGAATTGGAGCGTGTTCTCCGCCATCACCGGCAGCGTGATCGGGCCGCTGCTCGCCTACGAGGTGCTGACCGCGTTTTTCCTCGAAGCATCCTTCCTTGGCATCATGCTGTTCGGCTGGAAGCGGGTGGGGCCGGGCTTGCACTTTTTCTCCACCTGCATGGTGGCGGTGGGCACGCTGATCAGCGCATTTTGGATTCTGGCCGCCAATTCGTGGATGCAGACCCCGCAAGGCTGGGAATGGGCTGCCGACGGCACGATGGTCGCCACCAATTTCTGGGACGTGGTGTTCAATCCCTCCATGCCCTCGCGCTTCGCGCACATGGTTCTGGCCGCGTTCTTGACCACGGCGATGGTGGTGGCCGGCGCGTCGGCGTTCGCACTCTTGAAGGATCGCGCGCTGCCAGAAAGTCGCACGGCGCTGCGCATGGCGGTGCTGATGATGGCGATCGTGGCGCCGTTGCAGGTGGTGATCGGCCACGAAAGCGGCGTGGTCGCGCATGAGCATCAGCCGGCGAAAGTCGCCGCGATCGAAGGTTGGTGGACGACGCAGGCCGGCCAGCCGACGCATCTGATTGCGTGGCCGGACGAAGATGCTGAGCGCAATCATCTTGAGCTTTCCATTCCCGGTTTCGGCTCATGGTTCGTCGCCGGCGATGTGAACGCGGAGCTTGAGGGGCTCGATGCGTTCGCCAAGGAAGATCGCCCGCCGGTGTGGATCACGTTCTGGGCGTTCCGTGTGATGGTGGGGATGGGGCTCATCATGGTGGCGTTGGGCGTGTGGGGCATTGTTTGCTGGGCGCTGAAGCTGTTGGATCAATCGCGCTGGTATCACCGCGCGCTTGTGCTTGCCGCGCCGAGCGGCTTCATCGCCGTCCTGGCCGGCTGGATCACCGCCGAGGTGGGCCGCCAGCCTTACGTCGTCTATGGCGTGCTGCGCACCGCGGATGCGGCCTCGCCCGTGGCGGCGGGCGCCGTGGCGGCGTCGCTGCTGTTTTTCATCATCGTCTACGCCATCGTGTTCAGCGCCGGCGCGCTCTACATCCTGCGCCTCATGGCCAAAGGGCCAGACAGCGATGAGCCCGCCCCGCACTCGCACCAACCGCCCGGCACGCCGATGGGCGCCGCGATCGAGGAGGCGTGATCATGTTTGGGCTTGAGCTTTCCATGATCTGGGCCGTGCTGATCGCGGTCGCGGTGTTTCTCTATGTGGCGCTGGATGGGTTCGATCTCGGCGTCGGCATTCTGTTCCCGTTCGCCAAGGACGCGCGCGAGCGCGATCAAATGCAGGGCGCCATCGCCCCGGTGTGGGACGGCAACGAGACCTGGCTGGTGCTTGGCGGCGGCGGCTTGTTCGCCGCGTTTCCCAAGGCGTACGCGGCGTTGATGCCGGCGCTTTATCTGCCGGTCTTCCTGATGCTGCTGGCGCTGATCTTTCGCGGCGTGGCGTTCGAGTTTCGCCATCATGCGCGCGGGCAGGGCAAGCGTTGGTGGACCATCGCCTTCGCTGGCGGTTCGATCGCGGCGGCGGCGGCGCAAGGGCTGGTGCTGGGCGGCTTCATTCAGGGCGTGCACATCGTCGACGGCGCGTTCGCCGGCGGGCCGTTCGATTGGCTGACGCCGTTTTCGCTGCTGGTCGCCGTCGCGCTCGTCGCCGGCTACGCGCTGTTGGGCGCGACGTGGCTGGTGTTCAAGGCGCAAGGGGCGCTTTACGACCGCGCGCGCGGCTGGGCCACGCAGCTTTCGCTGGTCGTGGTGCTGGCGATGGGCGCGGTGAGTTTGGCGACGCTCGGCGTCGACGCCCGCGTGACCGAGCGCTGGGGCCTCACCATGACCAGCGTGGATTGGCCGGTGTTCGCCAAGGTGGCGCCGCTGCCGCTGTTGGCGGGCGTGGTGTGCTTCTTCTTGTGGCGGCGCTGGCGCGGGCAGCCGCATCTTGCGCCGTATCTGTTGAGCGTGGCGCTGTTCTTGATCGGCTATATCGGGCTCGCCATCAGCCTGTGGCCTTACATCGTGCCGTTCGCGCTCACGCCGGCGGAGGCGGCCGCGGCGGATAACGCGTTGGCGCTGATGCTGTGGGGCGCGGCGCCGCTGCTGCCGATCATTCTGGGCTACACCGCCTACGTCTATTGGATCTTCCGCGCGAAAGTGAGCGAGGATGGCGCCTATCATTGAAGGCCCCCCCGAAGAAGGCGAAGCGCGAAAGCCGTTGGGCAAGCGCTTGCTCTGGTTCGCCGCGCTTTGGCTGGGCGGGCTGATCGCGGTCGCGGCAATGGCTTACAGCTTGCGCGCGCTCATCTTGTGACGCGGGCGGTTTGCACGGCGCGCGGGCGCACCGGCGTTTGCGCCAGCGCGCGCGGGGGCTGATACATCATCGTGCACGCGCCAGCTGCGGAGTCGCAGCGCAGGCTTTGGCCTTCGCGCATGGTGATGCGGATCGAGCCGTCGGCTTGCGAGGCGAAAGCGCATTGGTCCGCGCCCTGCGCCATGCAGAGATTGACCGCCTCGCGCCCCGTTGTAGCCAGCGCGGGCGTTCCGGTAAGGCCCGCGAACATTGCGCTTGCGGCAAACAACGCGGTGAGTGTGCGTTTCATCGGACGCCTCCATAAAGCGCCGTGACATTTCACGGACGCGCTTTAGGTGGCGATCGCTGCGTGTCCGCAACGTGACGCGCGTCACCCGTTAGGCGTGCGGAAGCGCCGCTTCGTCGATAAAATGGGCGAGCGCGACGTCCTTATCGGTCACCCCACCCGCGTCATGGGTGGAAAGCGTGATGGCGACGCGATTGTAAACATTCGTCCATTCCGGATGGTGGTCGTGCCGCTCGGCGTAGAGCGCGACGCGGCTCATGAAGCCGAACGCGGCGTTGAAATCCTTAAAGCGGAATTCGCGCTGGATGGCGTCGCGTCCGTCCACGGCGCGCCAGCCTTCGAGACGGGCGAGCGCGGCTTCGGCGCCGATCTTGGCTGCGGACATAGGCGGCTCCTTTTGCGGGACAATGTAGCGCGCCGCTTTTCTATCGCCAGAGCGCCAAAGCAAAACCGCCGGCGTTTCCGCCGGCGGTTGGGGGTGTGGTTTTGAACAAAGCCTAGTTGTGTGGATTGTCGTCCTGCAATCCCCGCGCGCCTAGTTCGGGCTGCGGTTCGTGGCCCGCATACGCCGCGCCCTTGGCGAGCTTCGAGTTCCACATGCCGTAGGCGAAGTAGAGCACGAAGCCGCCCGCCAGATAGATCAGGAAGAAGTTGCGGGTGGCTTCGTGCGCGATCAGCGACAGCAGCAAGAAAATGCACATGATGGCGCCGAGCGCAGGCGTCAGCGGGAAGAGCGGCGTCTTGAACGGCCGCTTCATGTCCGGTCGCGCGTAGCGAAGATAGAGCACGGTGATGCAGACGATGGTGAAGGCCGCGAGCGTGCCGATATTGGTGAGGTTCGCCAATTGGTCGAGCCCCATGAAGCCCGCGAAATAGCAGGCCAGCACGCCCACGAGCAGCGTGTTGATCCACGGCGTTTTGAATTTCGGGTGCACGTTGGCGAACACTTTGGGGATCAGGCCGTCGCGCGCCATCGTGTAGAAGATGCGCGTCTGCCCGTAGAGCAGCACCAGCATCACCGACGAAAGGCCGGCGATCGCGCCGATTTTCACCAAAGTCGCAAACCAGCCGAGGCCAATGGCGTCGACCGCCATGGCGATCGGCGCCGGATTGTTGAGCTGGTGATAGGGGACGATGCCCACCAGCACGGCGCAGGTGAGGATGTAGAGAATGGTGCAGATGATGAGCGAGCCGAGGATGCCGATCGGCATGTCCTTGGCGGGGTTCTTCGATTCCGCACCCGCGGTGGAGACGGCTTCAAAGCCGATATAGGCGAAGAAAATGGTCGCGGCGGCGGTGATGAGGCCAGGCACGCCGTATTGGCCGGTCTGCGCGCCCGTCAACACGCCCCACAGGGCGTTGCCGATTTGCGCCGGCAGGCTCATGTCCGTGCCGGGCGGCGGCGCCGGCACTTGATCGGGAATGAGCGGGACCCAGTTTTCCGGATTCACGAACGGTGCGCCGATCACGATGAAGGCGACTACGACCGCCACTTTGATGAACACGACGATGTTGTTCACCAGAGTGGATTCGGAAATGCCGACGACCAACAGCGCCGTCACCGCCATGATGGCGAGAATGGCCGGCAGGTTCATCATGCCGGCATAGGTGACGCCATCGACCTCGACCGTGGCGCCGGGCGCTGCGGTGAGGGCGGGCGGTATGATGATGTTGAAGTCGTGCAGGAAGCTGACGACGTAACCTGACCAGCCGACCGCGACGGTTGACGCCGCAAGCCCGTATTCGAGCACCAGCAGCAAGCCCATCACCCAGGCGACGACCTCGCCCATTGAAGCGTACGAGTAGGAGTAAGCGGAGCCGGAGACCGGAATGGCTGCGGCCAGTTCAGCGTAGGAGAGCGCAACCAGCGCGCAGAGCGTGCCGGTGAT
The DNA here is from genome assembly GCA_964635925.1 of uncultured Terricaulis sp. Classification (GTDB taxonomy): domain Bacteria; phylum Pseudomonadota; class Alphaproteobacteria; order Caulobacterales; family Aquidulcibacteraceae; genus Vitreimonas. Next base: position 29,539 of record CAZWQS010000017.1, read on the forward strand.
GATGAAGGAAATCATGATGCCGGGGCCGGCGAACTCGGCGGCGGCGCGGCCGGTCAGCACGAAAATGCCGGTGCCGATGATGCAGCCGATGCCCAAGAGTACAAGGTTCAACGCGCCCAGAGATTTTTTGAGTTCGCCGTGCTCATGCTCGGCGTGCATTTGTTCAACGCTTTTGCGGATGAACAACCGGCCGATCCCGCCGGCCTTCCCGTTCCCGTTGGCCACGTGTTCTCCCCCTCGTGGTTTATTATGGCGCGGACGCTAGACGAGGGTTTTGTGACGAACAAGCGCCGAGGGTCGCTTTTAACCCGCCGCTAGACGATCCGGCACGGGCCAACCCCGTCGGGCGCACGCGGCGAGCACGGTATTGCGCAACAGACAGGCGATGGTCATCGGGCCGACCCCGCCTGGCGAGGGGGAAACCGCCGCCGCGACCTGAATCGCTTCGGCAAAATGCACGTCGCCGACGAGCTTGGTCTTGCCTTCGCCCCTCTCCGGGGCGGGCACGCGATTGGTGCCGACATCGATCACGATCGCGCCGGGGCGGATCCAATCGCCGCGCACCATTTCCGGGCGCCCCACGGCGGCGACCAGGATGTCCGCCCCGCGGCAGACCATTTTGAGGTCGCGCGTCTTGGAATGCGCCAAGGTCACGGTGGCGTTCTGTTCGAGGAATAAAAGCGCGGCCGGCTTGCCCACCAGGATGGAGCGGCCGATCACGACGACATTAGCGCCGGAGAGATCGGGCCGCTCCGTCTTGGCTAGGATCACGCAGCCCACCGGCGTGCAGGGGCGCAAGCCCGGTTTGCCGAGCACAAGCTTGCCGGCGCTGGCTTCGGTCAGGCCGTCCACGTCCTTCAGCGGATCGATCACCGCCAGCACGTTGGCTTCCTTGATGTGCTTGGGCAGCGGAAGCTGAACCAGGATGCCGTCGATGTCCGGGTCGCGGGAGAGTTCGTCCACCCGCGCGATCAGATCGGCTTCGCTGGTGTCGGCGGGCAGGCGGATTTCGAGGCTGCGCATGCCGGCTTCGGTGGTCGCCTTGGCTTTGGAGGCCACGTAGACGTGGCTGGCCGGATCATCGCCCACCAATACGACCGCGAGCGCGGGTTGGCTGGGCAGCGCCTGCACCGCCGCCGCCACATCGGCGCGCACGCCGGCGGCGATGGCTTTTCCGTCAATGCTGCGGGCGGTCATGCGGGTGCTCCGAATCTTTGGTCGCGCTTTAACACGAATCTGGACCGCCGGCGGTCCAGATCACGTCTCGGCATATCGCGCCGCAAACGCCGCGATCTCCGCTTCGCTGGCGCCGTCGATTTCTACTTGCTTCATGCGCGCGGTTTGCCCGCGCACGACGTTCACTTTGCCCTTGGCCACGCCGAACGCCTTGGCGATGAGCTTTTCCAGTGCTGCGTTGGCCTTGCCGTTTTCCGGCGCGGCGGTGACGCGGACTTTGAGGACCGGCTTGCCGGATTCGTCGTACGCGAGGCCGTCGATCCGGTCGGCGCCGCCAGCGGGCGTGAGGCGGATCGTGAGGCGCGCGCTCAGAGAATCGGGCCCCGCCCGGTGATCACGCCATAGAGCCACCACAGCACGCTGTCGCGGAAGATCGCGAGCCCCAGCACCAGCACCAGCACCGAAAGGTCCACACCCGCGATCGGCGGGATGAGGCGGCGCAAGGGCTTCAGCACGGGGTCGGTCAAGGCGGTGGTGAAGCGCCAGACGCTGTGCACGAATGCGTTGCTGCGGCTGACCACGTCGAACGCGTAAAGCCAGGAAATCACGACGTGAATGATCAGGACCACGATGTAGAGGCCCAGGATCGCGTGGATGATCTGAAAGAGGATGCCCAAAAGTCCCATGGCTCCCGTCTAGCCCGGGGGGAGCGGATTCGGCAACCGTTCGGAAAACCTGGTGGACCCGAGGAGGATCGAACTCCTGACCTCCGCATTGCGAACGCGGCGCTCTCCCAGCTGAGCTACGGGCCCTCAGGGGAGGCGGGATATACGCGCGCGCGTCGGAAGGCGTCAAGCGAGCCTAGCCGCCAAGGCGTGCGAGCGCGCTGATCGCCAAAGCGCCCAGGGCAATCCACAGCGCGATGCGCAGGCCCCAGGCGGCGTGCGCGGCGCGTTTTTTGGCGGTTGCGGGCGCCAGGGCCGGGGCGTCCCAAGGCGGGGCGCTGGCGCCGGCGATCAGCAGAAACCCGGCTTTGCCGTCCACCATGCCGAGGTCGCGGATGGGGAGATTTGTTTGCGCCGCGATTGTGTTCGCAGCCTCGGCGAAAAACGGCGCGATCATGGGGCGATCCGCCCCCAGCATGATGCGCCGGCCGTCCTTCAGCACCAGCGCGAACACGCGCTGAATGGCGATGGTTCCCAGGCCGCGATACGCCTCCGCGCGCGTTTCGACCGCGGCGAGCGCGGCGCGCGAAACGGCCTCGTTCACGGGCTCGAACGCAATATAGCCGCGCCGCTTGGGCAGGCGCAGGTGAATGCTGTCGCTATCAAGGGTCACGCGCACGCTCTGGCGCGCCACGCCTTCGTTCACCACCAGCGCCAGCAACGCCAGCATAGGCGCGGCGAACAGCAGGAGGATGGAGCCAGCGCTGTCGCCCGTGCTGATCATCCAGGCGCCAAGGCCGAGGAAGAGTAGCGGCAAAAGGCCGATCAGGGCGGCCATCACCCAGAGGCTGATAATGTCGCCCGCGCCGCGTTTTAGGTCGATCCGCTGGGTGCTCTGCATTTTTGCCCTTTGCTTTCAGCGCCCTGCCGGGGCATAGAGGCGCCGTGCTGGAAATTTCCGACCTCACCTATCGCATCGGCGCGCGCCCGCTGTTCGAGAACGCCAATGCGTTCATCGCCGAGGGCTGGAAGGTCGGCCTGGTGGGGCGCAACGGCACGGGCAAATCCACGCTGTTGCGCCTGATCCGCGACGAGATCGGCAAGCCGAACGCCTCCATCCGCGTGCGCCGGGGCGCGCGCCTTGGCTTCGTCGCGCAGGAAGCGCCCCAGGTGGATACACCGCTGCTCGACTTAGTGTTGGCGGCAAACGAGGAGCTAACGGGTCTTTTGGCGGAAGCGGAAACCGCGACCGACCCCCAACGCATCGCCGACATCCACACGCGCCTAGCCGAACTCGACGGCTACAGCGCCGAGGCGCGCGCCAGCGCCATCATGGTGGGGCTAGGGTTCGAGCAGGAGGATTTACGCCGCCCTGCGCGCGAATTCTCCGGCGGCTGGCGCATGCGCGCCGCGCTGGCGGGGGTGCTGTTCTCAGCGCCTGATCTTTTGATCCTGGACGAGCCGACGAACTATCTCGATCTCGAAGGCGCGGCCTGGCTTGAGGAATATCTGCGCGATTATCCGCACACGGTGGTTTGCGTCAGCCACGATCGCGAAATGCTGAACCGGTCGGTCACGCACATCCTGGCGCTGGACGACAAGAAGCTTGAGGTGTTTGTCGGCGGCTACGACGCGTATCTGAAAAAGAAAGTCGAGCGCATGGCGCTGGCGCAGGGGATGAAGGCCAAGCAGGACGCGCAAAAGGCGCATCTGCAGAAATTCATCGACCGCTTCCGCGCCAAAGCCTCCAAGGCCGCGCAGGCGCAAAGCCGCATCAAGCAGCTTGAGAAGATGCAGGATATCGCCGTGCCGTTGGAAGAGCGCACGATCCCGTTTCATTTCGAGGATCCGGTTCAGCTCGCCTCGCCGCTCGTGGTGCTGGATGAGGCCGATCTCGGCTACGTCGCCGGCAAGCCGGTGCTGAAGAAGGTGTCGCTGCGGCTCGATCA
>CAZWQS010000018.1:0-28722 GCA_964635925.1 uncultured Terricaulis sp.
CGCGCCAGAACCGGCCCCTGAGCCTCCGCCGCCCGAAGCGGCGGCCGAGCCCGCCCCGGCCGAGGATCTGCGCGACGCCCCGCCCCCGCCCGAACCGGACGCCGATCGCGCCCGCGCGATCACGCGCCGCGCGCTGGAGCCGGAGCCTGAACCGCCCGAACCGGAAGCCGCCGCGCCCGAGGCGCCGGCGCCGACGGCGGATGAAGAAACGCACGAAGAAGCGGAATTCACGCCCGTGCCGCCCAGCGCGGCGGCGCCGCGCGCCAAACGCGAAACCGCCCCAGCAGACGCCACCGCCTTCGCGCCGAAAAAGCTGCGCCGGGGCACGCCCGAATTGGTGCGGGTAGTGATCCACCAGCCAAGCCAGGCGCGCGAGGTGATCAAGGCGGCGAAGAAGATCGATCCGAACGCGCGCCCCGCCCCGCAAGGCATCAGCATCGGCGACATCGCGCTGGGCGCCAATGTCGGCATTGCATTGGAGGTGCGCGGCGCGACGTGCGACGGCGTGGTGCAGCGCCGCTCCTGGGCGGGCGAGCCGATCGATTTCGCTTTCCCGATCGAACCCGATGACGGCGCCAAGCAAGCCGTGTTCGTCGCACGCGTATTCGTGGACGATGCGCAGATCGGCGTGATCGCGTTCACGCGCCCCATCGTCGGCGCAACCTCGCAGGCGCCGACGCAGGAAATACGCCTGACGCGCCACAAGCGCGTGTTCCTCTCCTATTCAAGCGCCGACCGCGAAACCGTATCGATCATCGCTACGGCTTATCAGATGGCTGGCATCGAACATTTTTGGGATCGCACCGCGCTTAGATCCGGCGAGGAATGGAGCCCGCGCCTCAAGAAGGAAATCGAGCGCGCGGATCTGTTTCACCTGTGCTGGTCGAAAGCGGCGGCGCAATCGGAATGGGTCGCCAAGGAGGCCGAGCATGCGCTGAAGCGCCGCCGCGGCGCCAAGCGCCCAGAGATCACCGTGCAGATGCTCGACGGCCCGCCCTGGGCGCCGCATCCGCCCGCGCTCGATGCGATCAATTTCGACGATTTCGTCCGCGCCGCGATCGTCGGCTACGCGCGCGGCGAGGCTTGATCCGCCTTGCGCCTGCGCTGGGGCGCTAGAGCATCATCCGAAGAAGTGGATGCCGGTTCTTCGATAAGATGATGCTTAATCAAAAACCTAGAGCCTCGTTCTGATTCCATCAGAACGGGGCTCTAGGGGGCGGGATCGCTCGCCGGGAGGTCCAGGCGCGCCAATACGCTTTCGCTCAGCCGCGCGCAGCGCGCGCCCATGAACATGAACGCCTCCGTCATCGTGGATGCGAGCCGCTCACTCAACGCGCCGCGCAACATACGCCGGGCGCGGTGCAAGCGGGTCTTGACCGTCTCCTCACGAATGCCGAGCGCGAAAGCCGTTTCGGCGATGCTGCACTCCTCCACATCCCGCATGATGAAAACCATGCGGAAATCAGCCGGCAATTCGTCAATCGCCGATTCAAGCATGCGGCGCGCCTGCAAACGCGCCGCGTCGAGCTCCGGCGTCGCGACGGGATCAACGCTGGGAAACATGATCAAATGCGCTCCTCGGCTCTGGATGGCCTCAACCGTCTCCAGTTCGACATTGTTGCGCCGCTTGCGCAGGCGCCCATTGGCCTCGTTCAGCGTGATGCGAGTCAGCCATGTGAAGACGCCCGCATCGCCGCGAAATGCGCCAAGGCCCGCGAACGCGCGCACATAAGCTTCCTGCACGATATCTTCCGCCTCCGCCTCATCGCGCACGACGCCGCGCGCAATGCGGAATAGGCGCTGATTGCAGCGCTGCATGATGGCGCGGAACGCCTCGCGGTCGCCCGCCCGCGCCCGGGAGACAAGTTCGGCCTCGTCCATCGCGGCATAGGGCAATTGTGCGGCCAGGGCTTTCACCATGACGGCCTCCTCCTCCTTTAATTTATTCGATGCGCGACCCCCGCGAAAGGTTCCCGGGAACCTTTCGGCGCGCCGTCCATCCAATGTCTGTGTGACAGGTTATTAGGAGGATCACCGATGTTGATCGCCGCGCTTGGTCTCTTGGCGCTTGCCGCGCTGCTTGGGGTCTACATGCTGGTGCGCGTGTTCAAGGGGCAATTGCCGCCCTGGGCGGCGGCGCTGCTGCACGGCGCATTCGCCGCGACCGGGCTTGTGATCGTTCTCTACGCGGCGTTTCTTTCACAGTCGGCGCCGGCGCCGACTCTCGTCATCGCCGCTGCGCTCTTGGTGATTGCGGCGCTTGGCGGGTTCGCGCTGGTCAGCTACCATTTGCGCAAGCAGGCGCCGCCAAAGGCGCTTGCGGGCGTGCATGCCGCGCTCGCGGTTGCTGGCTTCCTATGCCTTGGCGCGGCGGCTTTGGGGATCGCTTGAAAGCGCTTCATCCCCTCCATCCCATGCTCGTGCATCTGCCGATCGCATGCTGGACGATGACGCCCGCATGCGATCTCCTTGCGCTGGCGTTGCGTCAGAACGTGTTCTGGCAGGCCGGCGCGCTCATCGCCGCGTTTGGCGCGGCGGGCGGCGCAATCGCCGCAACGGCGGGCGCGATGGACCTGCCGCGCGCGGAGGCGTCCGCCAAGCGGCTCGCACGGTTTCACGCCATGGCGATGGCGGGCGCATGGACGCTGGCGATTGCCGGCTTACTGGGGCGCATCGACGCCACCTACGTCGCACTGGCGCCGGCGCCATGGTGGGCGATCACGGCGAGTGCGGCGGCTTTTGTAGTGATGCTGGCGGGCGCATGGTGCGGCGGCGAAATGGTTTATGGGCGCGGCGTGGGCGTGCAGCACCGCATCGACGGCGAATGAACACGGCGCATTCGTGGAGCGGCGTAGGCCCGACAGGACTCGAACCTGTAACCAGACCGTTATGAGCGGCCGGCTCTAACCATTGAGCTACGGGCCCCCAATAGCCGCCAAGCGCGCATCTGCGTTGACCCGGCCTCCCCCGTCAAGTCAGGCGGGCGAGATAGGCGCGACTCCACGCCCTTGACCGGCCATGGCGATTTAGTTAGCATTCCTATTCATGTTGAAAGAGCAGCTCTCGTTCGGCCTTGCGCGCTTGGCCGCGCTGGCCCGCCAGGACGAATGGCGCGCCGGCGAAGCCGAGGGGCTGACGCCGACACAGGGCGATGTTCTGCGCGTTCTCACGCAGCGGCCTGAAGGCATGCGCCTCAGTGCGGTCGCCGCGCATCTGCACATTTCCCAGCCCACAGCGAGCGACGCTGTTGCGACGCTGGAGCGCAAGGGTTTGGTGCAAAAGCGCGCCGACCCTGACGATGGGCGCGCGCTGCTGCTGCGCGTCACACGCACGGGGCGCGCGCTGGCGAACCGCTGGCCGCTCAGCTTCAGCGCGCTGGCCGATGCGATGGCGCCCGCCGATCAGGCCGCGCTGCTGGCCGTCGTCACGCGCGCCATCCACACGTTGCAGCGGCAGGGCGCCATTCCGCCGCAACGCATGTGCCTGAGCTGCAAATATTTCGCGCCCAACATTCACCGCGACAAAGCCCGCCCCCACCATTGCCGCTTCATCGACGCCCCGATCGGCGACGGCGATCTCCGGGTGGATTGCCCCGAACACGAGGCGGCCGACGCCGCCTGAAACGACCAAATAAATTCGGATGGTCCGAACCGGCGGCGCGCGCCGCTTTTATATAGGAGTGCTATATATGAAGACGAAAGCAATTTTTTATCACGCCGGCTGCGCGGTCTGCGTCAGCGCCGAACAGCAACTGGCCGGCGCACTCGATCCCGCCAAATTCGATGTTGAGATCGTCAATTTCGCGAGCGCGCCCGAGCGCATCGCCGAAGCCGAGCGCGCGGGCGTCGCCTCCGTTCCGGCGTTCGTCATCAACGGCGCGCCGTTTCACATCAATTTCGGCGCGTCGATGGCTGACGTAAAGGGAGGCGCTTGATGCGCCTTCATCTTCTTCTCGGCGCGGCGGCGGGGCTCGCGCTGGCGGCCTGCGCCGACGGCCAAAACCGCGTCGAGGCGCCGCCCGCCGCACATGAACACGACGGCGGCCTCGCAGCCGAATCTTCGCCCAACACGCCGGCGCCGTTCGACATCGTGCACGCCAGGATACGCACGGAGGACAATGTCGCGGTGTTCCACATGGCCGTCTCCGGGCGCGCCGGCGAAACCACGCCGACCGCGACGGGACAATTCGCCGGCAGCGAGGTGTTCTCCTATGTCTGGCCGACCACAATCGACCCCTACGAAGTCGGTTTCGAACGCGGCGCAGGCATCCTGGCGCTGGCGGTGACGGCTCATCCTGATTTCGACGACACACCGCTGTTCGACGAATCCCGCGACGGCGATCTGAGCAATGACGGCGGCCTTTGGCACATGCATTGGGTCGTGCTTGGCCCCGATCCCGCGTGCGGCGATGGCGCGCTCAAAGTGATCGACATTCCCGATGGCGCGCGCCCGCGCCTGCCGCCCACCTGGCCCGGCGCGCCCATCCTGCTCGACAGCCCCGGCTGGCAGCCGCTGCTGGATCAGGACACGGTGGAGGTGCGCGTGCCGTTCGCGAACATCGCCATCGTCAACGAGGCGGGCTTTGACGGGGTGACGGCGGGCCTGCGCGTGAACGCCAGCGCGCATGCGCCGCTTCTTTGCGTCGCCAACGTGTTCGATGTGGCCTCGGGCGATCTCAGCCTGCCAGGCCGCGTCAACCAATAGGATTTCGCCGGCGCGGAATTGTTCTGCGCCGGCGAAATTCCAGATAAGGAGAACCCATGCCCCCGCTGAGAGCCGCGCCTGCGTGGCGCACGATCCAATGGTTCAACACGCCTGCCCCGCTTGCGCTGGAGGATCTGCGCGGGCGCGTTGTGATGGTCTGCGCGTTTCAGATGCTGTGCCCCGGCTGCGTCAGCCATGGGTTGCCGCAGGCCCAACGCGTCGTCGAGACGTTCCGGCCCGAGGATGTGGCCGTCATCGGCCTGCACACCGTGTTCGAGCATCATTCGGCGATGACGCCGAAATCGCTGGAAGCGTTCCTACACGAATATCGCATCAAATTCCCCGTGGGCGTCGATGAGCCAGATGGCGATGGTCTGCCGCACACGATGCGCGCCTATGCGATGCAAGGCACGCCCACCACGCTGTTGATCGACCGCGAAGGGCGCTTGCGCCGCCACGCGTTTGGTCATCTTCCTGATCTGCAACTGGGCGCCGAGATCATGGCCTTGGTTGGGGAGCGTCCGCTTGCTCAACCCATCCCCGCCGATCCGCAAGCCGGCGTATGCACGCCCGAAGGATGTTCTTGACCATGGCTCCATCACCCGCCGCGCAAGCGCTGACCGCGCGGATCGAGACGGACGTTCGCGAAACCGGCTTCGCCTTCATCGCACATGATGACGCGCGCGCACTGCTTTCGGAGGCCGCCGCGGGCGCGCTCGCGGATTTCGCGGCGAGCTGGGATGATTTGGGCGAGGACACATACATGGCCGATGGCGGGCGCTATCGCCGGCGCCGGCATGGCGTGTTTGAGCTGAACGACGGCGCGCTGAGCCGCTTGCCGCATCAGCCGCATTATCAAAGCCGCGACTACAATCGCCTCAATGGCGGCGTACAACGTTGGTTTGCGCCGATCGAGCCGCACGTCGCGGCCAACCCGCTTCTGCTGGCGATCATCGATCTCTGCACCCAGTTCATGGCGTCGTTTGAGCCCACGCATCGCGGCGCGCGGCGCGTGGAAGCGCATCAATTCAGGATCGCGCCGAGCGCGGAGGACGACGCGCACCCCACGCCCGAAGGCATGCATCGCGATGGGGTCGATTGGGTTTGCGTCGTGTTGCTGCGGCGCGTCAACGTCGCGCGCGGCGAAACGGCGATCGCCGATCCGCGCGGGAAAACCATCGGCGCCTTCACGCTCACCGAGCCGCTGGACATGGTGTTCTTGGATGACCGCCGTGTGGCCCATGGCGTCACGCCGATCCAGCGCCTCGACCGCGACTGGCCGGGCTTCCGCGACGCGCTGGTGCTGACGTTTAGCGCGCAAGCGGGCTGAAAACCGCGCTTCGGCGCGTCGGCTTTGCGTTGGCGCAATATCGGGTGAAATTTATCCCGCACACTCGGATTCGTTGCGAACCGTCCGCAAACCCGTTTCCTGGAGCGCCCGCATGGCCACCTACGCCCAGACCTTCACGCTTCGTCGGCTGTGGATCATTCTCGCCGTCAGCATGGTCGTGATGTTCGCGACGCTGCTTTATTACGGGCGCGAGATTTATCACGCCAAGCCGCCGATTCCCGAAACGGTGGTCACGCAAAGCGGCGAAACGCTGTTCACGCGCGCCGATATCGAGCGCGGCCAGGCCGTTTGGCAGGCGATGGGCGGCATGCAGCAAGGCTCGATCTGGGGCCATGGCGGCTATCTCGCGCCCGATTGGAGCGCCGATTGGCTGCATCGCGAGGCACTGGCCTATCTCGATCTCATCGCGCAAAGCGAGGAAGGCGCGCCGTTCGCCGAGCTTGACGAACGCCGCCAGGAATATGCGCGCGTGGCGCTGCGGCTCGATATGCGGGCCAACACTTACGATCCCGCGACCGGCGCGATCAGTGTATCGGACGGTCGCGCGGCCGCCATCGCCCAAGTGGGCGAGCATTACCGCGATCTCTACCAAGGCCGCGCCGAGGAAGCGCTGCATCTGCGCGAGCAATACGCCTTCCCGATCCACACCCGCCTCAACGACGCGGACGTGCACGCGCTCAACGCCTTCTATTTCTGGACCGCCTGGGCGACCACCACCAACCGCCCCGACGACGACATCACCTACACCTCCAACTGGCCGCACGAGCCGCTGGTGGGCAACACGCCCACCGCGCCCGTTTTCATGTGGTCAATCATCTCGATCTTCGTGCTGCTGGCGGGGATCGGCGCGCTGGTCTGGTATTACGCCAAGGAATTTGACGTCTGGCGCGCCGACAGCGAGCCCGAAGGCGGTTTCGCGCAACTCGATTTCATGGACAGCGTCACGCTGACCAAATCCATGAAGGCCACCACCAAATATTTCTGGGTGGTGATCGCACTGTTCGCCGCGCAAGTGGGGCTCGGCATCATCACGGCGCACTATCAGGTGGAAGGCCAGGGCCTTTACGGGCTGCCCTTCACCGATACCCTGCCCTACGCCGTCACCCGCACCTGGCACACGCAGCTCGCCGTGCTGTGGATCGCCGTCGCCTGGCTGGCCACCGGGCTTTACGTGGCGCCGCTGTTGTCAGGCCATGAGCCGAGATTCCAGACCTTCGGCGTGAATTTCCTGTTCGTCAGTCTGCTCGTCATCGTTGTCGGCGCGTTCGCGGGGCAATGGGCGGCGGTGAACGGCTTTATCGAAAACCTCACCACCAATTTCTGGTTCGGCCACCAGGGCTACGAATACACCGATATCGGCCGCTTCTGGCAGATCTATCTCTTCATCGGGCTTCTGCTTTGGGTGGCCCTGGTGCTGCGCGCGCTGTGGCCGAAGCTGCGCGAAAAAGGCGGGACCTCGCTTGTTCTGCTCGTTGCAGTTTCTGCGGTGTCGATCGGCTTGCTGTTCGGCGCCGGCCTGATGTGGGGCGAGAAGACTCACATCGCCATCATGGAATATTGGCGCTGGTGGGTGGTGCACTTGTGGGTCGAGGGCGTGTTCGAGGTGTTCGCCACCGCCATCGTCTCGGCGCTCTTGGTGCGCATGGGGCTGGTGCGCGCATCGGTGGCGACCACGGCGGTGCTGCTCGCCACCATCATCTTCCTGGGCGGGGGCGTGCTCGGCACCTTCCACCACCTGTATTGGAGCGGCACGCCCGTGGGCGTGCTCGCCCTCGGCGCGGTCTTCTCTGCGCTCGAGGTGGTGCCGCTCGCGGTCGTCGGCTTCGAGGCGTACAACCGCTCAAAGCTCGAAGGCCAGCAAGCGTGGGAGCATGTCTATCGTTGGCCGTTCCGCTTCTTCGCGGCGGTGCTGATTTGGAATCTGGTCGGCGCTGGCCTGTTCGGCTTCCTGATCAATCCGCCAATCGCGCTCTATTACATGCAAGGGCTCAACACCACGGCCACGCACGGGCACGCGGCGCTGTTCGGCGTCTACGGCATGCTGGGCCTGGGGCTGCTGCTCTATTGCCTGCGCGGGCTCACCGACCCCGGCAAGTGGAACGAGAAGGCGCTGTCGATCGCGTTCTGGTGCCTCAATATCGGGCTCTTCATGATGACGTTCCTGTCGCTGCTGCCGCAGGGCCTGTGGCAGACCTATGTGTCGTTCAACGATCATTACGCCGCCGCGCGCTCGGCGGAGCTGATGCATCATCCGCTCATGGAGGCGCTGGTCTGGGCGCGGGTGCCGGGCGATGTGGTGTTCGCCGTCGGGGTCGGGGCGTTCGCGCTCTTCTTCGTGCAGGCGTTCCTCACCTCGGCCAAACGCAACGCATGACGCAAGGCCCCTTTCCCCACCGACCACATTGACGCCATAAAAGTGTCTTGGGGTTTCGCCCGAGACATAAGGGGATGGCGGCATGCTGCGGGGATGGCTTTGCGGGATCATGATGTGCGCGGCGCTCTCCGCGCCGGCGGCGGCGCAGACGTTGGAGCCCGCGCGGCTGCCCGGCATGTGCGTGACCATCAGCGCGGAAGGTTCGGTCAGCCAGCCCTGCAATAAATCGCCAGAGCAGACGTTCACGCTGCCGGGCGATGCGCCGGGGCCGATCCGGTTTGGCGAAGCTTGCCTCGCGCCGCGCGGCGGCGCCAACCACTACCCGCAGCTTTTCCCCGAAACCTGCGACGGTTCGCCGGCGCAGACATGGACGATCTCCGCCGATGGCGCGGTGCGCAATGGCGAGGACCGCTGCCTTTCTTTGCTCGGGCTTTCCGCGCTCAACGGCACGCGAATCTATGGCGGCCCTTGCCCCACGCGCGTTGAGCCGCAAGCGTGGGCGGCCAAGCCGGTCGATCAGGAAATTTATGATCAGGTCTCCGGCCGTTTGCGCTGGCGCGCGCAACCTGAACTTTGCCTCTCGCATATCAGCAGCGGCTCGTTTGTTGGGCTCGAGCCATGCAGCGAAAACGTGCGCAGCGAACAAGTGTTCGCGTTCGATCGCGGCGACACAGGCCAGTTTCGCGGCTATGGCGGCACGTGCCTCACCAGCAACGCAATGACGCAAAGTATAGCGCTGCGCCGTTGCACCGTCTCGCCGACGACCACATGGATGCTGCAAGACGGCAGCCTGCTTTCAAACGGCGAATTGCAATGCGCGGCGCCGATGTTGGAAGGCGAACGCTGGGTTGTGCGCATGCGCAATTGCGCGGCGACCATTGAGCAAAGCTGGACCTTTGAGGCCGCAAGCGCGACCCATTAGGTAAAAGCCCGCTAACGCTCGCGCTTCGTAGCGGCGGCTACGTCGATCGGCAACGCGTTGGTAAGCAATCGGGCTCAATTTCCGCGCCGCGAGGGGAAAGCGATGTCGCAATATACGATGTGCGTCACATGCGCGTGCGGCGCGAAATATGAGCGTGGCGAGGTGCGCCTGCCCATCCGCGACATCGGCATTCATGAATGCCGCCATTGCGGCGTGGCGATGGAGCGCTGGCACGGCAAAATCGTGCCGATCTTCCGCTTCGTCAGCGCCCCCGAAAGCAAAAGCGCCTCGGCGGCCTAAAGCGTCGGGCCTTAAAGGCGACCCACACGATGGATCAACCGCCGTGTCGCATTTAAGTCTCATAAGACGCTTTAGATTCAAAGTTTTCTAAAGCAACTTTTGGACTTTAAATTCGCTCGGAGCCGGCCATCAAACTGATGGCGAATTTAAAGTCCGTTGCTTTAGGGCGCCAGTTCAACGCGCAGATCGCTCAGCGTGTGCTCCAGATGGTGCGCAAGCAGCGTGCGTACGCGCATCTGATCGCGCGCCAGCCAGGCGTTGAGAATATCGTGGTGCTCGGCCTCCGCCGCGAGCTCGCGGCCTTTCGGCTCCAGATGCTTGCACACGTACCGGTCGGCCAGCACTTGCAGGCGTGAAAGCAGATCGAGCGTCACCGCCCCCGCCCCCGGCGCGAACAGCGCGATGTGAAAGGCCCGATTGGTGGCGCCGACATTGGGCCTATGCGCGATCGCATCGTCATCGAAGCGCGCTAAAGCGGCGATCGCGGCGGCGCGCTCAGCCTCGTTTGCGTGCGCGCACGCAGCGGCGGCCGCGCTCGGCTCCAGTTTGAGGCGCAGCGCGTATATATCCTCCGCTTCCGCCAGCGACATCGCGCGCACGAAGAAACCGCGATTGGGATAGGAAACGACCAGCCCATCCTGCTGCAGCCGCGCCAACGCCTCGCGCAGCGGAATTTTGGAGACTTTGAGTTCGGCCGCGAGCGCATCCTGGCGGATCGGCTCGTTCGACGAGATAGCGCCGGAGAGAATGAAATCCCGCACCGTTTCGACCAAACGGTCCGACAAAGTGCGCAATTCGAGTGACGCTTCGCTCATCGTCTCGTGACCGCCCGTATCGCACGCCCGATGCGCGCCCCGCGCGAACCATAGCCGAACGCGCGCACGCCGCCAGCGTCAAACCACCTGAAATCCACGCCAGAACGGATCGGCCTCATCGATCCAGATCGTATTGAAACCGGTGGCGATGGCGCCTCCCTCAATCGAGGGAATGATCGCCTCCTGGCCGGCCAGCGCCGTCGCCGCCTCGACGCGGCCGGCGAAGCGGCTGCCGATATAGCTCTCATGCACGAACCGATCGCCCACCTTCAGCCGCCCGCGCGCGGCGAGCTGGGCCATGCGCGCCGACGTGCCGGTGCCGCAGGGGCTGCGATCGATGGCGCGCTCGCCATAGAACACGGCGTTGCGCGCATCCGCGCCCTCGCCCTTCGCGACATCGGCCCACAGCACGTGGCTGACACCGTTGATCGAAGGCTCCAGCGGATGCACCGGCTGCACCTTTTCGCGCACCAGCGCGCGCACCTTGGCGCTCAGTTCGATGATGCGCGCCGCGCCCAATTGGTCGAGACTTTCATAAGCGCCTTGCGGTTCGATTATGGCGTAGAAATTGCCGCCATAGGCGACGTCAAGCGTCAGCGGGCCAAAGCCCGGCACGTCAATCGCCACATCGCGCGCGGCGAGATAGCTGGCGACGTTGCGCAGCTTCACGCTCGTCACCCGCGCGCCTTCTGTTTGATAGCTCGCCTCGATCAGGCCGGCCGGAACCTCAATCTTGAGTTCGCCCGGCGTGCGTGGGCGGATCAGACCGTTTTCCAGGCCGAAGGTGATGATGCCGATCGCGCCGTGCCCGCACATCGGCAGACAACCGCTGGTTTCGATGAAGAGGATCGCGATGTCAGCGTCCGCACGCGTGGGCGGATAGAGAAAACCTCCGCTCATCATATCGTGCCCGCGCGGCTCGAAGCAGAGCCCAGTGCGGATCCAATCGAAGCGCTCCAGAAAATCGAGCCGGCGCTCCGCCATGTTCGCGCCGCGCAGCAAAGGCGCCCCGCCCGCGATCAGCCGCACCGGGTTTCCCGCAGTGTGGCCGTCGATGCAGAAGAAGGTCGAGCGCATCACGCCGCCTTTTTGCCGATGGGCCTTGTGGCGGCGGCGCGCTCCACGCGCGCGATTACATCGGCGCGGCGCGCGCCCGAGAGCGGCAAGCGCGGCATGCGCACGCGCTCCGAGCCGCGCCCCATGATCTGCTCAGCCAGTTTGATCGATTGCACGAGATCGTGCTCTGAATCCAAATGCAGCAGCGGCATGAACCAGCGATAGATCGCGCGCGCCGTTTCAAGATCGCCCGCGCGCGCGGCTTTCACCAGCGCCACGGATTCCTCGGGGAACGCGTTGGTCAGCCCCGAGACCCAGCCGCTCGCGCCCAGCAGCAGCCCTTCCAGCGCGAGATCATCAAGCCCGGTCAGCACCTCAAGCTTGCCGCCAACGCCATTGATGATGTCGGTGATGCGTCGTGAATCGATTGCGCTTTCCTTGATCGCGACGATGGTTTTCTCTTCCGCCAGCGCCTGCAAATCCTCGATCGAAAGCGACACGCGGTACGCCAGCGGATTGTTGTAGAGCATGATCGGCAGGCCGCTTGCGTCCGACACCGCGCGGAAATGCGCCAGCAATTCCTCGCGGCTCGGCACATAGACCATCGCCGGCAGCACCATCAGCGCATCAGCGCCGATCGCTTCAGCGTCGCGCGCGAAGGCGACGGCGCGCTTGGTGGTCAATTCGGCGACGCCCGCGATCACCGGGGCGCGGCCATTGGCGGTCTCCACCGCCGCGCGCACGATGGCGCGCTTTTCGTCGGGCTCCAGCGAATTGTTCTCGCCCACCGTGCCGATCACGACGAGGCCGTCGACCCCGTCCCTGATCAGCGCGTCCTGCACGCGCTGGCTGGCGGTCAGATCGAGCCTAAGATCGGCGTCGAACTGGGTGGTGACGGCGGGGTAGACCCCGCTCCAGTCCAACGCACGCGCCATGGCGTCCTCCGCAAATCGTATACGATGTAACCCAGGGGCGAGCCGCCGACAAGCTTAATCCGCCCCAAGCAAGCGAAGCGCTCAACGCCCGACAGAAACTTGCGGCGCTTATACTGTCCAATTCAGTATAAGCATCGCAACGGAAGGGCGGGCGCTTTTCATGTCGGATCCAAACGCCGAACGCGAGGCGATGACGTTATTCGAGGAATGGCTCGCCGTTCCCGAAGGCGAACGCGAGGCATGGCTCAAGGCGCGCACCGAAGGGCGCCCCGAGCTGCTGACGCGCCTGCAAACCCTGATCGACGCCGATTCCATGGGCTCCATCCGCACCGGCGGGGCCATGGCGGTGCTGGAAGAAGAAGCCATCCCCACCCGCATTGGCGCCTATCGCATCACAGGGCGCATCGGCCGCGGTGGCATGGGCTCGATCTATCGCGGTGAACGCGACGCGGGCGATTTCGAACGCACGGTGGCGATCAAGGTGATCAAGCCGGGGCTCTATTCGCCTGAACTGGTCGCCCGCTTTCAGCGCGAGCGCCAGACGCTCGCCTCGCTCGCCCACCCCAACATCGCGCGCCTTTACGATGGCGGGCAAACCGAAGACGGCTCGCCCTATTTCGTGATGGAGCTTGTGGACGGGCTGCCGCTGCTGCAATGGGCGCAGGAGCGCGCTTTGGCGCGCCCGGCGCGCATCGCGCTGTTTCGCGACATCTGCGCGGCGGTCGCGTTCGCGCACAGCCAGCTCATCGTGCACCGCGATCTCACGCCCAACAATGTGATGGTCACGCATCAAGGCGTGGTGAAGCTGATCGATTTCGGCATCGCCAAGCCGGCCGATCAAGACGCCCCGCCCGCGGGCGCCTCGCCTTCGATCGGCCAATTGAGTCTTACCCCCGGCTACGCCGCGCCCGAACGGCTCACCAGCGCGTACGTCACGACTGCGGCCGACATCTATTCGCTTGGCCGCCTGCTGCAGGATTTGCTGCCGCCGGAGGAAAAGGACGACGAATTGCGCGCCATCATCGCGCGCGCGACAGCCGACGATCCTCAGGCGCGCTACGCAAGCGCCGATGCGCTGCTGAGCGAAATCGATGCTTGGCGCAACTTCTACCCGGTCGCGGCCATGCAGGGCGGGGCGGCCTACAATCTGCGTAAATTCGTGGCGCGCCGGCGCGCGCCGGTGCTGGCGGGCGCGGCGGTGTTCGTGCTGCTCGCGGGCGCGCTTGCGCTGACGCTCGCCGCCAACGTGCGCGCCGAACACGCGCGGCGCGAAGCCGAAAACCGCTTCCAGCAGACGCGCGAGATCGCCAAGGTCATGCTGTTCGACGTGTACGACGAGGTGAGCCAGACCGCGGGCTCCACCAATGCGCGCGAAATGCTGGCGCGCACCGGGCTCGGCTATCTCGACGCGCTAGCCGCCGACGAAAACGCGCCGCTGGACGTGCGCCTCGAGGCCGGGCGCGGTTATTTGCGACTTTCGCAGGTCACCGGCGGTGACCAGGCGGGCGAACTGGCGCGCCATCAGGACGGCGAAGCGCTGCTGGCGCGCGCCGATGAAATCATCACCCCGCTTTATCAGCGCCATCCCGACAATCCCGAAGTGGCGCGCGCCATGGCGCAAGTGCTGCTCGATGAAGCCGGCGCCAACATTTACAACAACAACAAAATCGGCATGGCGCTGGAGCAGGCCCAGCGCGCCCAGGCCATCATCGAACCGTTCTCCCAGCGCGACGCCGACAGCGCGCGCATCTTTGCCGTGGCGATCCAGGCAGAGGGCGACACTTACGGCTGGAACGACGATTATCCCGGCGCCATCCCGCATTTTCAGCGTGCGCTTGCTTTCCTCGACGCCCTACCCGAGGCGTTGCGCAACGAAATCGTGCTCTTGCGCGTGCGCGGGGCGCTGCTGCGTCTATTGGGCGAGGCGTATCACAACACCGATCAAGCCGCGCTAGCGCGCCAGGCGCTTGACGGCGCTGTCGCCAACAACCGCGTCGTGATGGAGCGCACGCCCAACAATCCGAACGCGCTGCGCAGCTACGCCATCGCCAATTGGTACCGCGCGGTGGTCCATCGCACCAATGACCGCGTGCCCGAAGCCCGCGCCTCGATCGAAGAAGCGCATCGCACGGCGCAAACCATGCGCGCGCGCGACCCCAACGATGGCGGCGCGGTGCGCTTGGTGGCGATCACGGGGGAGGTTTACGCGCAAGTGCTAGGCGATCTGCGGCGCTTTCCCGAAAGCTATCGCTTGAGCGATGAGGTGATCGCCGCGCATCGCCAATTGATTGAGCGCTCGAACGGCTCGCAGGGCGCGCGGCGCAGCCTGGCCGCCGCGCTCGCCACCACCGGCGGCAATTATTACAATGGCGGCCAATACGCGCGCGCGTGCCAATTCTGGCGCGAGACGCACGAAATCTACGCCAGCTTTGAGCGCGCCGGCACGATCTCCGAATATGACCGCACGCACGGGCTGGCCGAAATGCAGGAATTCCTGCGCGACGCCTGCAATCCCCCGCGCCCTGGCCTGCGCGAGTCGCCCTAAAGCGTCTTGTGGATCTTAAATTCGCGCGGAGCCCGCCATCAACTGATCTAAAGTCCGTTGCTTTAAGACGGAGAACGACGCCGCCTTTCGACGGCGCCGCCCCCCCCTGACAATCCCGCACAGAGGGCGCTGTTGGGACCGCAGATCAGCCCGCCGCGGCAGACACGCGGCGAACCTTCAGAAGCAAAGGCGCAAGGGGGGCGTGGAACGGATCATGCTTGGTTGCGATTCTTTGGCGCGCACGCCAGGGGCGAAGCGAGGCGCAGCGGGCGCCGAAATTTCGCCTCCAAGGCGAGCGCGCGATTGCATCGTGGCGGGGGATGCGTAAGTTTCCCTTGGGAATACTGGGGCTTATTGGAAAGCGAACGGGGCTGACGCCATCACACAGGATGACGACACCGAAGCGGCGCAACAACGCCTCGTCGTAGCGCACTACGACGAATTCCGCCGCGTGGCGCGCGGCGTGCTGAATGGAGACGCCGCGGCGCTGCAAATTCAGCCGACCGACCTCGCCCACGCCGCCGCCATCAAGATGTTCAAGCTGAACAGCATCGACGTTCAGGGCCGCACGCATTTCCTCTCGCTCTCGGCGCGCATCATGCGCCAAATCCTGATGGACGAGGTGCGCCGCATGCGCGCGGCCAAGCGCCAGGCGCCGCAAGTGGCCACGCAATGGCCGGGCGAAGCCAATTCCTCGCTCGATCTCGAAGCGCTGGACGCCGCGCTCTCGCGCCTTGAGCAGATCGATCCCGAGCGTGCGCAATTGGTCGAAAAGCGCTTCTTCGCGGGGCTGACCATTGAAGAGATCGCCGAAGAGCAAGGCATCTCCCCCTCGACGGTGAAGCGCCAATGGCGCGCCGCGCGCGCCTGGCTGGCCGCCGAGCTGACGCGCAGCACTTAAGCCGCTGATTTGTTTAACTCAAAGGCGAAGCCCGCGATGCCGGCCCGGCGCCGTTTTGCTTGGCGAGGGCGGACGCCCTATCTTTCGGCGAGCAAGTGGAGCGCTACATGACGTTTTGGATTTGGATCCTGGTCCTGGTGCTGGCGATCGTGGGCCTGTCCGTCGCCGTTGGCGCGGCGCTTAACCGCCGGCGCCCGCGCGTGAATCCGCGCAATGACAAGATGACCGCGCTCAAAGCCTCCGGCGCCTTCCCGCATCGCAAATCGAACCGGCCCTGACGCATGGCCGAAGCCGCACGCGCGCCGCTCCCGGAAGATAAAGCCGCCCGCTATGCGGCGCTGCGCGCGGAAATCGCCGCGGTCGTCAGTGGCGAACCGAATCTCACCGCGCGCTACGCCAGCGCCGCATCATTGCTGCGCGAGGCGTTTGCGGATCGGTTTTTCTGGGTCGGCTTCTATCTGATCGATCCCGCCAAGGGGGACGAACTCGTGGTCGGCCCCTATCAGGGCACGCTGGGCTGTTTGCGCATTCCGTTCGGCAAAGGCGTGTGCGGCGCGGCGGCGGCGCGGCGGGAAACCATATTGGTCGCCGATGTGCACGCCTTTCCCGGCCATATCGCCTGCGACAGTCGCTCCAATTCGGAAATCGTGGTCCCGGTGCTGGACGGCGCGGGCGCGCTCGCGGGCGTGCTGGACGTGGATTCCACCCAATTCGCCGCCTTCGACGCGATTGACCAAACCGGCCTTGAAAACATCTGCGCGGATTTGCTGACGCTGCCTTGAAGGCGTGCGCCCTTGCCCCCGCGCGCGCACGCGATAAGACGGCGCGAAACTTTTGAGATGAGGGCCACGTGGGCGATATCCAAACCGGCGCGATCCTGACGCAGATCGCGCTTAACGCGACCGAAGCCGCCGCCGTTGCCAGCGCCAAGCTGCGCGGCTTCGGCAAGAAGAACGACGCCGATCACGCCGCCGTGGAAGCCATGCGCGCCGCCTTTCAGGATGCGCCGTTTGATGGCCGCGTGGTGATCGGCGAAGGCGAGATGGACGAAGCGCCGATGCTTTATATCGGCGAGAAGGTCGGCGCCGGCGGGATCAAGGTCGATATCGCGGTCGATCCGCTGGAAGGCACAAAGCTGTGCGCCGGCGATGCGCCGAATTCGATGACGGTGGTGGCGCTGGCGCGCGAAGGCGGCCTGCTGCACGCGCCGGACATGTATATGGATAAGCTCGCCATCGGGCCGGGCTATCCGGCCGGGCTGATCGATCTTGACCTCTCCCCCACCGAAAACGTGCGGCGTTTGGCCAAAGCCAAGGGCGTGCCAGTGAGCGCGATCCGCGCCTGCCTGCTCGACCGCCCGCGCCATGCGCACATCATCGAAGAATTGCGCAAGGCCGGCGCGGGCATCCGCCTGATCCCCGATGGCGACGTGGCGGGCGTGTTCTGGACGACGGAAGCGGCGCGTTCGGGCGTCGATATCTATTTCGGCTCGGGCGGGGCGCCGGAAGGCGTGCTGGCGGCGGCGGCGATCCGCTGTGCGGGCGGGCAGATGCAAGCGCGCCTGATGCCGGAGAACGAGTCCGAAATCGAACGCGCGCGCGCGATGGGCCACACCGACATCAAGCGAAAATTCAATCTGGACGACATGGTTCCCGGCGATGTCGTGTTCGCCGCTTCGGGCGTGACCGACGGCTCGATGTTCGCCGGCGTGCTGTTCGCCGCTGACGGCGCGCACGTTGAATCGGTGGTGTGGGACAGCTTCTCCAACCGCAAAGGCCGCGTGCGCTCGGTGCTCGCGGGCTAATTCGGCTCGATCGGCGGCGCGGCGGCGGGGGTGACGTCGGCGGGGCTCTCACCAGCAGCACGGGGCGTTGCGACGGCGCTCGCAGGTTGCGGCGCGGCCAGACGGCGCGCGAACGCGGAAAGACCCGGCACGCTTGAGGCGCCGTCATAGGCGTTGAGCTCAGCGCCCTCAAACGCCGCGCCCGCCGCTTCCGTGCGCCCGCCCAGGCAATCGCCGAGGAAATGCTCAAGCACCGCCAAATAAGAGAGCCGGTTTTGCGGCGTCACCAGCGCGCCGCCTTCCTGCGGATAAACCAGATAGACAAGCCCCGCCCGCCGCGCGCGCGCGGCGTAAGCCACTTGATCCATCTCCGTGCGCGCCGCGCGCGGATCGCGCGCGCCGACCGCAAGCAGCAGCGGGCGGCGGATTTGCCCCGCGCGCGCCAGCGGCGAGCGTTCGCGCAACATCTGGCGTCCCTCCGTGCTGCGTGGATCGCCCACGCGCAGATAAAGCGCATCGCGCAGCGCGCTGGCGAAAGGCGGCGTGTTGTCGATCATCGCGACCAGATTGGCCGGCGCGCCATATGACGCCGCGCAGCGGAATTGCTCGGGCGTGAAGGCAAGCCCCGCCAGCGCCGCGTAGCCGCCATAGCCCGCGCCGACGATGGCGACGCGCTCAGGCTCGGCCACGCCGTTGGTCACCGCCCATTGCATCGCATCAAGCAAATCTTCCTGCATGCGCGCGCCCCATTCGCGGTTGCCCGCATTGAGGAACGCGCGCCCAAACCCGGTAGAGCCGCGATAATTCACGCTCAGCACCGCATAGCCGCGATTGGCGAGCCATTGGTGCATCGCGTTGAAGCCGTACGAATCGCGCGCCCACGGGCCGCCATGGGGCGCGATTACCAAAGGCGCGGGCGCTTCGGGCCGGCCGTCGCCGTTTTCATCCGAGCCAATCGGCAGCGTGAGATAGGAAACCAGCGTCAGCCCGTCGCGCGCTTCGATCTCCACCGGCGCCATCGGCTGCAGCGGCGCGGTCTCCAATGTGGGGCGATGGCGGAAGAGAAGCGATAAGCGCCGGTTGGCGCGATCGCCGCGTTCGTAAAGATAAGAGCGCGTGGGAATGGTGGGGCCTTCCTCCACCACGATCCAGCGCGCATCATCGCGCGAGCGCGACACCACGGCGATTTCGCCATTGAGCTGACGGCTCAGAAACTCAAGATCGGCCTGCGCGTCCGCATCCAGCGCGCGCCATTCGCGGCGCAGATATTCGGCTGCAAAAGCCTCCGGCGCATTGGTGGCCGGATCGAGCCAGACATCGACGACATCGGCGCGCGCGCTTTCGCCAAGCACGGTCTTCACGCCGGTTTCCATATCGACGCGCACCAGATTGACGCGATCGCGCCCGGTGGAATCGAGCATCAGGAACGTGCGCCCCTCGCCCTCGATCGCCAGCGGAATAGAGCCCAGCGCATCTTCCGCGGGGATCGCGAACAGGCGCCGCCACTGGCCCTCAAGCGAACGCACGAACACCTCGGCGCCGCCGTCAGCCAGCGCCTTCACGCCCAGGCGCAAACGGTTTTCGCTGTCGGCGACAAAACGCGTGAAGCCACGCGATGACGGCGTGTTGGCGTTGCGCTGAACTAAAGTGCGTTCGCCGCTGACGAGATCATAGCGGAACACATCCGGATATGGCGCATCGCGCTGGTTGAGCGTCACCAGCACCCCGCCGGGATCGCTGGGGCTTAGGCTCAATATCTCCGCGCGCGCGCCAGCGGGCGTCAGCGCGCGCGGCTCTCCGCCAGCGACATCCACCGCATAGAGGCGCC
This sequence comes from uncultured Terricaulis sp., assembly GCA_964635925.1. Lineage (GTDB taxonomy): Bacteria > Pseudomonadota > Alphaproteobacteria > Caulobacterales > Aquidulcibacteraceae > Vitreimonas. Next base: position 19,515 of record CAZWQS010000018.1, read on the forward strand.
AATTCTCGTCGCCGCGATCATCTTGCAGATAAAGCAGCGTCGCATTGTCGGCGCCCCAGGCGAACCGATGCACGCCGCGCCCGCGATCGTCGGTGACGGGCCGCGCCTCGTCCAGCGCATCGACCGAAAGCACCCAAAGGTTCGTCACCCCGTCGCGCGGGGCCAGAAACGCCACCCGGTCGCCCCGGGGCGAAAGTTGGCCGCCATGGCGAGCGGGCTCGCCGAACAGATCGGCGCGCGCGATCGTGGGGGGCGCGACCTCAACCGGCGCGGGCGCAGGCGCCACGCCCTGGCCGCACGCAGCGGCCATCGTCAGGAGTCCGAGGGCCAGAAGGCCCCCGGCCCAGGATTGGATCGCTCTCGTCCCCACTCTGAAACCTTACAAGACCGTCATCCCCCGGCCAACGGCCATGGCTGACATGGAATTCACCTTTAAGGCATCCGTTGGGCGGCCTCTGCGGCGGGGCCAAAAGTGCGCCGCTTTGACACTCCGGCCGGCCCACCTTATCTGACCGTCGTTTTGGCCCAAGCGAATCCTCCCTCCCCGCCCCCAAAGGCTCCTAGTGGCGCGTCCACGGGCGCGCTCGTTCTCGCCGATGGCGCTGTTTTTTTGGGCGAAGGGCTGGGCGCGGCGGGCGCCGCGGACGGCGAGGTCTGCTTCAATACCGCCATGACCGGCTATCAGGAGATTCTGACCGACCCCTCCTACGCCGCCCAGATCGTGGCTTTCACCTTTCCGCACGTCGGCAATGTCGGGACCAATGACGCGGACGTGGAAACCTCCTCGCCGGCCGCCGCCGCCGCCGCACGGGGCGCCATCTTCCGCGCCCGGCCGACCGCGCCCTCGAACTATCGCGCCAGCGACGATCTCGATTCCTGGCTGAAGAAGCGCGGCGTGATCGGCCTCGCGGGGCTCGACACGCGCGCGCTGACCAAGCGCATCCGCGAACACGGCATGCCCAACGCCGTCATCGCCCACGCGCCGGACGGAAAGTTCGATCTCGACGCTTTGAAAAAGCGCGCCGCCGCCTGGCACGGCCTGGAAGGGCTCGATCTCGCGAAGGAGGTCACCACCGCGCAGACTTACACCGTCGCGGAAACGCGCTGGCGCTGGCCCGATGGCGTGGCCGAGCTGAAGAGGCCGAAATTCACCGTCGTGGTTCTCGATTACGGCGTGAAGCGCAACATCCTGCGCGCGCTGGGCGATGTCGGCGCCAAGTGCGTCGTGTTGCCCGCAACCGCGAAGGCCGAAGACGTGCTCGCGCACAAGCCGGACGGCGTACTGCTCTCCAACGGCCCCGGCGATCCGGCGGCGACCGGCGTTTACGCCGCGCCGGAGATCAAGAAACTGGTCGAAAGCGGCGTGCCGATCATGGGCGTGTGCCTCGGCCACCAGATGCTGGGCCTCGCGCTCGGCGCCAAGACGCAAAAAATGCCGCAGGGCCATCACGGCGCGAACCATCCTGTGAAGGATAAAAGCACCGGCAAGGTGGAGATCGTGTCGATGAACCACGGCTTCGCGATCGATACGGCCACGCTGCCGAAAGGCGTGAAGGAAACGCACGTGTCGCTGTTCGATGGCAGCAATTGCGGCATTGAGCTGGACGGCAAGCCGGTGTTTTCGGTGCAGCACCACCCGGAAGCCTCGCCCGGCCCGCAGGACAGCCACTATCTGTTTGAACGCTTCGCCAAGCTGATGAGCAAGAAGAGCAAGGCGGCTTAAGCGTAAACCGCCGCGCCGCCCGCGACGTCAGGATGGCGGCCCATCACCGCGTCATTGCAGGCGCTGCACACAAAGCCCGCCTCCGCCCCATCATGCGTGCCGCGATGCACGTGATCCTCCACGCATGGCGCGAACGCAAAGCGCGCGCGCAAGCTGGGCAGATCAAGCACGCACGCGAAATAGACCCACTCGCGGCAATTGGCGCTCCACGCCTGCCCGCGAAAGGTCTCCTCCACGCCCGCCGTGATCAGTTCGCGCTCCAGCGCGGCAAGATGTTCGCAAACCATGGGCGCTTATAGTCCAGCCGCTTCGCGGACGCAGCTCCGCTTTTATCGCAGCGCCGCACCTACCAGCGGCTCGACCTTCAGTTTGAGAAGCTCCACCAAGTCCGGGTCCATAAACTGATAATCATCCGGCACATCCAGGACATGCACCGCCTTGTAGCGGACCTCATCGCGATATTCCGCCTGCATCCGCGATCGATGCTTTTCTTCCATGACCAGGATGAGATCCGCCCATCGCAGATCGGCGAGGGTCAACCGGCGGCGTGCGTTTCGGCTGAGGCCGGCTGATCGGGCCTCTATGCCGGCATAGCCTTTCCAAACGCGCTCCGCCGTGGGGCTGCGCCATTGGTTGCGGCTGCAGATAAACAGAACGTGCAGGGGCGCAGCATCGGCCATGAGCTTCAACCATTCCTTCCGCGGCCACGGCAATCCCAATTGCTGGGCGCGGTGATGCTTGACGCTTCTTAGGTAGAGAAGCTTCCAGGATTTTTCACGTTTAACGCGATGACGCTTCGGCTGTGCGCGACGATGCATTGCATTCGTTGCACGCCGCCATGCTGACGAGCGTTTGTTTGGCATTGAACTTTTCCTGTGTCGGCGGGTCAGCAGCCGCGGCAACACGGAAAGTTGCGCTTGTTTAGCTTGGCCGGGCGCAAGCATCAAGCGCTTCGGCGAAAAGAGACGTTGCGCGCAAACGGCCCGCGCTCTCACGCGGGCCGTGCTTCAGCCGAACGCCGCCTCCTGGGCGCTCATCCAATCGACCACCGCTTCGGAGAAGCCGCTGACGCACACCCAGGCGTCGGCGCCGACCCCGTTTCGGTAGGACGCGACGTTGAGCATGTAATTGTAGCGCCCGAACGGTTGCCGTTCCGCGGCGCCGTCAAAGCGGATTCGCGCGTATTTCGCGCTTTTCACGCGCACGCGCGCCAGTGCATAGTCGCGCCATGAGCAAACCCGCCCTCCTCGTTCACCCCCCGCTTGGCCTCTTCGAGACGCAGCTTGGCGCCTATGACGTCGTGCATTGGCCCACAGATCGCGCCGACATTCGCGCCGCCGTCACGATCGGCCATGTCGGCCTCACCAATGCGATGATCGACGCGCTGCCTAATCTAAGCTGCATCGTCTGCTTCGGCGTGGGCGTGGATGGGCTGGACCTCGCCCATTGCAAGCAGCGCAACATCGCCGTCACGCATGGGCGCGAGATCAATCATGAAGATGTCGCCGACGTCGCCATCGGCCTGATGATCGCGCGCCTCAGGCTGTTCACCGAAGGCGAGCGCGCGCTGCGCGAGGGAACGTGGTCACCCCCGCTCGCGGTGCCGCCGCAGCGGCGCTTGCGAGGGCGCAAGCTGGGCATTGTCGGCATGGGCGCGATCGGCCAGGCGATCGCACACCGCGCGCAAGCGTTCGGGCTGGAGATCGCCTGGCACGGCCCGCGCCGCAAGCCGGAGGTGAGCCACGCTTATGAAGGCGATCTGCTGGAGCTCGCACGCTGGGCCGATATTCTCGCCATCGCCGCGCGCGGCGATAAAAGCACCGAGCACATCATCGATGCGCGCGTGCTCGATGCGTTGGGCGCGGACGGAATCTTGATCAACGTCTCGCGCGGCAGCGTGGTGGATGAAGACGCGCTGATCGCGGCGCTGAAGGACGGCCGCCTCGCCGGCGCGGGGCTCGACGTGTTTGACACCGAACCCACGCCCGCCGCGCGCTGGAAGGACGCACCCAATACGACGCTGACGCCGCATCTCGGCGGGGGCACGCGCGAAGCGCTCTACGCCGGCTCGCAAAACGTGCTGGAAAACCTGCGCCGCTTTCACGCGGGCAAACCGCTGCTGTCGCCGCTGCAAACTTAAGCTTCGTCATTCCGGTCGCGCGACTCGTCCGCCGAAGCTCGAAGAGCGAAGGCGGAAGCGCGGGCCGGAACCCAGGGGCCAACGCTTCATCGTTTGTCCCTGGATTCCGGGCTCAATGCTGCGCATTGCCCCGGAATGACGAAACTTGGAACTGCGCGCGCGCGTCATTTGTTCACTCTCCAGAGCATCAACGGAGAGTTCCAATGGCTGAGAGAGAAAGCGGCGGCGCGTCCTCGCCCTGGATCGCGTTTCTGGCCGGCGTCGTGCTGGTGGCAGTGATCGGCTTTGGCGTCTTCGCGTACACCGGCGGCCTGGCCGAACGCGAGGTCGCGGACATGCAGATCGACATGCCGGACGTGAAGATCGATCCGCCCGACGTCAATCTGCCCGAGCCCCCGCCCGCGCCGCAAATGCCGCCAAGCACCAGCGAAGAAGCGCCGGCGCCCGCAACCGCGACCCCGTAACAAAAAGGGCGGCCCGCGAAGGCCGCCCTTTCCATTCCAGTGCTTGCGCACTCACCGCAATTCGAACGTCACACTGACGCTGACGCGCGTTTCGATTTCGCCGGGCGAGATCGGCGTGGAGGCGTCCATCGCTTGATTGCGCGCGGCCATCATCGGCATCGGGATCGGCGGCGAATAGCCCCCGCCCTCGCTCACCGCGATAATGCCGACCACGCGCATGTTGAGCGCGGCGGCGTAAAGATCGGCGCGGCGGCGCGCCTCGGCGATCGCGTCGCGGCGCGCGGCGTCGAGCTGGGCTTCGGGATCGGCATGCGAAAAGTTCACGCCGTGAATGGTGTTGCCGCCCGCGGCCACCGCCGCATCAATCACGCGGCCCAGATTGCCGACGTTGCGCACGCGCGCATTGACCGTGTTGTTGGCTTGGTAGCCGGTGATCAGCGGCGGCTCGTTCTCACGATATTGCTGCTGGGGATGCACCGAGACGTTCGAGGTCTGAATATCGCGCTCGGCCACGCCGGCGCGGCGCAGCGCCTGCGTCAGCGCGCTCATCCGGCGCGCGTTTTCCTGCAGCGCGGCTTGGGCCGTCTGCCCCTCGGTCGTCACGCCGAGATTGATGGTGGCCAGATCAGGCCGTGCTTCGGAAGAGCCCTCGGCGTTGATCTGCAACATGGTGCCGCGCGGCGCTTCGGGCGCGGCGGGCGGCGTTTGCGCAAGGGCGGTCATGGGCGCAGCGAACGCGGCGAACGCCACAAACGCAAGCCCGGCTTTGGTGAAACGCATGGAAACTCCTCTTCCCTCGCGCCGGTAAAGCACCGATGGCGGCGCCCAAAATGCGGCGACGACAAGGATTTAGGGCGCGATGTCGCGATTGTGAGGGGCAACCTTCGCTTCGCCCCGGCGTTCTCCACGCAAAGGAGAGGTCCATGCCGAAGGACAAGAAGAAGTCCGCCCAACCCGCGCCCGCCGCCAAGCCCAAAAAAGTACGCGACGCCGGCCCAGATGCGATGAAACACCCGCCCAAACGGTGGGACGAAGTCGATGAAGCCGCGGATGAAAGCTTCCCCGCGAGCGATCCGCCAGCGAAGTATTAGTTTACTTGAACGGCCAAAATCCTCGCTTTGTCTCGGGAGATTTCGTGGCGAACGCCGCGAGCCTGGCCTCAAACGGAAACTTCCGCAGCACATCGTCCCGCGCTGACGCGAGCGGCCCGCGATATCGGATCACCTTGTCATCCTCCCGATCGCGCATCGTCCAATTCGGCCGGCCGCCAACAAGTTTAATGACGTTGGGCACAATTTCGTGCGTGACCGGGCCGCAAACGGCGTGCGGCAATCCCAGGTCGGCGACCTCGGACACGAGCGCGGCGCGTCGTTGCTGATCCTCGCCTTGATCCACGAACAGGATCGGGATTGCGTAGCCAACAGCAGCGAGCTGCACCTCCCAAGTGACCCATTCGGAGCGGCCAACGCCAACTCTACTCGGCGCAATCAAAATGTCGGAGGTGTAGATGCGCGCAGCAATCCCAGCTTGAATCTCAAGCTTCGGCAGCTCTCCCCCACGTGGGCCCGCCATCTGCTGTCCCGCCGACAGCGAGACGTCTTGCACGGCGAAGCCCTGGCTGTTGAGGGCGGCGATCACGTCGCTATAGAGCCCATCATCCTTGTCGTAACGATGGCTGATGAAAATGCGGAGCCTGCGCTCCTCACTTCCAGGCTTCCAATACGAAAGCGGCGTCGAGATCATGTTGCCCACCATGCCCAGCCGTCTGACGCGGCGTCGGGATATGGTTAACAAAACCGCAACTTTCGGTGGCAGTCAAGCCAAGCGAAGGAATGGCGCTCAAAAACCCTAGATAAATCAATGCTCCAAATTCGTTTCCGCGAATCGCTGTATAATATGCGCACCAACCAATCCTCAGGTTCTGATGCGTTTTTCCGACACCTTGCTCCGTCAGGTGCGCGATCGGGTTTCGATTGCCGACTATGCCGGTAAGCGGCTTGCGTGGGACAAACGCAAGACACGCCCCGCCGCAGGCGATTTCTGGGCCTGCTGCCCGTTCCATCAGGAAAAAAGCTCCTCCTTCCACGTGCTCGACCAGAAGGGCATTTTCAAATGCTTCGGCTGCGGCGAGAAGGGCGATGTCTTCACGCTGGCGATGAAGCTTGAGGGCGTCTCCTTCCCCGAAGCGGTGGAGCGCATCGCCGAAATGGCCGGCGTGCCGTTGCCGAAGGATGAATACGAAGATCGCGGCGAAAGCGATCATCGCAAACGCCTCTACCAACTCGTGGCGCGCACCGCGCGGCTTTACGCGGACGCGCTGCGCTCCAGCGGCGGCGCTGAGGCGCGCAAATATCTGCAAGGGCGCGGGCTCGGTCCCGATGAATGGGAGCGCTTCGGCATCGGCCTTGCGCCCGACGAATGGACCTGGACGATCGACAAGCTGAAAGCCGACGGCTTCACGCTGGAGGAAATCGTCTCCGCCGGCATCGCGCGCGACGGCGGAGACGACAAACGCGCCATCGATACGTTCCGTAATCGCGTCACGTTTGAAATCGCCGATCCCAGCGGCAAAATCATCGGTTTCGGCGGGCGCGCCTTGGCGAAGGACGCGAAAGCCAAATACATCAACTCGCCCGAAACCCCGCTCTATTCCAAAAGCCGCGTGCTCTATCGCCTGAAGCACGCGCGCGAATTGCTGGCGAAAACCAAGGCGTCCGGCTTGGTCGTCGGCGAAGGCTATCTCGACGTGATCGCGTTTGAGCGCGCGGGCATCGCCGCGGTCGCGCCCTGCGGCACCGCGCTGACGGAAGAGCAATTGCAATTGCTGTGGCGCTCGGGCGGCGAGCCTGTGCTGTGCTTCGACGGCGACGACGCCGGCCGCCGCGCCGCCGACAAAGCGCTCGACCTCGCGCTGCCGCACCTGGCGCCGAACCGCACCGCGCGCATCGCCTACGCCCCCCAGGGCGAAGACCCCGACGACATTTTCCGCCGCGGCGGCGCCGATGCGCTCGCGGCCCTGGTCGCCGGCGCCAGCCCCGCTTCGGACGCCTTGTTCGAACGCGAGAAGGCGCGCCACGGCCTAGCCACCCCCGAAGCGCGGGCCGCCTTCCAGGCCGCACTCAAGGAGGCCGTGGGCCGCATCGCCGATCGCGACACCCAGCGCGCTTATTTTTCCGAGCTGATGAGCCGGGCCAACGCGGCGGTGCGCACCCAGCGCCCACCCTATCAGCCGGGCCAACCCTGGCAGCCGCGCGGCCCCGCCCCAGCCACAGCCGAGCTCAAGGCGGCCGTCGCCACCGCCCGCCCCCGCCCCGCCGCCGAGGATTTCCTGCGCGCCGCGGCGGATTTCCCCGCCATCCTGGAGCGCTACGCCGAGTGGATCGAGCGCCTGGATATCGCCGATCCGGACCTGGAAGCCGTTCGCGAGACGCTTCTGGCGCTTTCCCATGCAGAGATTGGGGCCGAAACCATTGACCGGGAGGCCCTCTCACTCCATCTCACCCGGTCGGGTCAGGAGCGCGCGGCGGCGCGCGTTTCGCGTTGGCCCAAGGCGCGGCCCGCCGCCCCCGGGGCGGACGTAGAGGCAGAATGGCTCGCCTTGGCGACACGCGAAGTGGTGCTGCCGGCGATCAGGGAGGAATTGGCGGAGTTACGAGCGCTGGCGGGGGATGGCGATGACGCCGCTTTCGCCCGCTTCCAGGCGCTGAGCCGTGAAGCGCGCGACATCGAAGCACGCGCCCGCGCGGCCCCCGAACCCGAACCAAACGACGACGCATCCGATGGCCTGTTCGCCTGAGGATCAACACCTAGATTGAGTAGTGCGGAGCGCAGAGACGCTAATGAGCAAGACCGAAGATACGGCGACGGAAGAAAAGGAAGGCCCGGACGGCCCGATCCTCGATCTCTCCGACGCCGCCGTGAAGAAGATGATCAAGGCCGCCAAGGCGCGCGGCTTCGTCACCCACGAAGAGCTGAACAAGGTCCTGCCCAGCGAGGAATTCTCTTCCGAGCAGATCGAAGACGTGATGGCCGAGCTGAACGGCATGGGCATCAACGTCGTCGATAGCGAAGAAGAAGGCGAAGCCGCCGACGATGAAGGCGGCAAGGCCGTCGCCACGCGCGAGGACGGCAAGCCCCCCGTCACCAACACCCGCGAAGACGCAGACCGCACCGACGATCCGGTGCGCATGTATCTGCGCGAGATGGGCAGCGTGGAGCTGCTCTCCCGCGAAGGCGAAATCGCCATCGCCAAGCGCATCGAGGCTGGGCGCGATGCGATGATCCGCGGGCTTTGCGAAAGCCCGCTGACGTTTGAAGCCATCATGGTGTGGCGCGATGAATTGCGCGAACAGAAGATTTTGCTGCGCGACATCATCGATCTGGAAGCCACCTATGGCGCGGAGATGGGCATCACCCCGCCCAGCGCCCCCGGCGTGAACGCCGACGGCTTGGTCGATCCCGAAGCGGCGAAGGCCGAACTCGAAAAGCGCAAGCAGGAAGCCGAGGAAGAAAAAGACCCCGGCGAAGCCGCCGCCGAAGCCGATGCCGACGGCGACGATTTCGACGATGAACAAGCCATCTCGATGTCGGCCATGGAAGGCGAACTGAAAGAAGGCGTGATGGCCACGCTCGACGCCATCGCCGAAGCCTTCGGCCAATTCCGCAAACTGCAAGAGAAGCGCATCGATCTCCGCCTGCAGGGCAAGGCCCTGCCCGGCGCTAAGGCTGAAACCTATGAAGCCGCGCAGACCACGATCATCGAAGAGCTGAAGAAACTGAAGCTCAACAATGCGCGCATCGAAAGCCTCGTTGAGCAGCTCTATGCGATCAATCGCAAGCTGATCCAGCTTGAGGGCAAGCTGATGCGCCTGGCCGAATCCA
>CAZWQS010000019.1:0-27662 GCA_964635925.1 uncultured Terricaulis sp.
CCCAAACGGGAGACAAACTGAAAGCAACCTCGCAAGCGCCGCGCGCTGTGTGGCTCGAACCGTTTCCCTGCCGAGAGCCCGGCGGAAGCCGGGCCGAGAGCAGGGACCCAGAGCAACAGGCGCAGCGCGTGGCCCTAGGTCCCCGCTCGCGCCCCGCATCAAGTGCGGGGCTTGGCGGGGAAGCAAGGGCGAGATGCGCGCGCTGCACCTCACCCATCAGCGTCGCCGCAGCAATCTCACACATCCTTGCCCGGCTCGAATCCATCCGCTTTCGCCAGCGCCGGGAATAGGCGCATCCACCAGAGCGAGGCGCCGATCGCGGCTGCCCCGCCGATCGCCACAGCTAGCACCGGGCCGAAGATGCGCGCCATCAGCCCCGCTTCAAAATCGCCCAACTCGTTGGAGGCCGAGATGAACACGAAGCTCACCGCGCTTACCCGCCCGCGCATCGCGTCGGGCGTGTTCAATTGGATCAGCGTCTGGCGCACGAACACCGAGATCATGTCGACGCCGCCGGCGATCGCCAGCATCAGCGCCGTCAGCCACATCCATTGCGAGAGGCCGAACACGATGGTCGCCAGCCCGAACACGATGGTGGCGCCGAACATCCAAAGCCCCACCCGCGTGCGCAGCGGCTTCACCGCGAGCCACAGCGCAACGCAGGCCGCGCCCACGCCCATGGCTGAGCGCAGCACGCCCATTTCGCTCGGCCCCGCATGCAGAATGTCTCGCGCGAACACCGGCAGCAAAGCCACCGCGCCGGCCAGCAGCACCACGATCAGATCAAGCGAAATCGCGCCCAGCACGATCTTGTTGCTCCACACGAAGCGCAGCCCCTCCATGATCATGCGCAGCGTGCGCGCGTCCCGCACCGGCTCGTGCGTGGGGGGCTTCATCGCCAGCATCAAGGTCGCGCCCGTGGCCAGCAGCACGGCCGCCGTGAGATAGGGCGCGCCAGCCCCGAGCCCGTAGAGAAGCCCGCCGATCGCCGGGCCGATGATCAGCGCGCCTTGAAACGCCAGCGAACTCCAGGCCACGCCTTGGGGCAGCTCATCGCGCGGCACCAGCATGGGCATCATCGCGCTCGCCGCGGGCGGCATGAACGAATTGGTGATCCCCGCGCTGATCGCGGCCACGAAGATCGCGGGGATGACGATGTTGGGGCCGAAGCCCGAGGCGAACGCCAAGCTCAGCACGATCACGCATTTGGCGCCCATGCAGCCCACCAGGATGAACTGGCGATTGTAGCGATCGGCCGCCTGGCCGCCGAACATGGAGAACACCAAGAGCGGCAGGAATTGCGCTAGCCCCACCAGCCCCAGCACGAAAGCGGCTTCGGCGATGCTCTGCCCATGCGCGCGCGCCTCGTCGTAGATTTGCCAGCCCATGGCGGTGGCCTGAATCTGCACCGCGAGCGTCGAGCACCAGCGCGCCGCCAGGAATTGGGCGAACAGCCGGTGACGAAAAATGTCGAGAGAGGGGATGCGCAGGGCGGGCACGAGCGGGGCGGACCATGCGCCGCCCCGGCCTGAGTCGCAACAACGCCCCTGTCGCACGCGCGCGATTGACGGGCCGCGCGCGCGGCCCTAAGCGCTCGCGCCTCGAACGGGGGCGGGATTGGCCTACACGCTTATTGCCGAAAAGCTGGAACACGCGGACGCGATCGAGCTTGTGCTCGACCGCGCCTTCGGCCCCGGCCGCTTCGCCAAAGCCAGCGAGCGCGTGCGCGAGCAGGGCGCGGCGCCCGAGCCCGCGCTCTCGCGCGTGGCCGTGAGTGCGGCGGGCGATGTCGTCGGCGTGTGTCGGATTTGGCGCGTGCGGGCGGGCGTGGAGCTTTATTTCCTCGGCCCGCTCGCGGTCGATCCCAGTGCGCAATCGGCGGGCCTCGGCGCCGAACTCACGCGCGCCTGCGTGGCGGCGTGCCGCACAATTGGCGGCAATGGCGTGATCCTGGTGGGCGCGGCCGCGTTCTTCGCGCCGTTGGGCTTCAGTGTCGCGCCCGCCAATCGCATCACGCTGCCCGGCCCGGTCGATCCCGCGCGCTTGCTCTGGTGCGAACTGAAACCAGGCGGGCTGAACGGCGCGCAAGGCGCGATCAGCGCGCCGCGCTAATCGCGCACGCGCGGCGTTTGGCGGGTGAAGGTGTGCGTCATCGGCCCGCCGCGCGGCATGGGCGCGCTGGTTTCGAGCGTCGTGTCGTTGCACGAATATGTGCTTGAGCCTTCCTCGCCGGCGACGCCGCCGAACACCTGCGGCGCCGAGCCGCTGTCGGTCCAGCCCACGCCCGCGCCTTCGCCGCCGCTATCGAAGCACCCATAAACACGTCCGCCTTCGGCCGCCCAACGGCCCGTCGTCGGCGCTGTTTCCCCCGAGCCCCCGCCCGTATCCTGCGGATAGGTGACCATGAAATCGAACTGGAAGCCCGAGCCGGTCATCGTGCCGTCCTCGTTCAGCGTAATGGTCATCTCACTCATGTTCGCGCGCGTCATGGGGATGCCGATGCTGCGCATCCATTCCATCGGCCCGCCGGCGGTGAGCCGCCATGTGCCGATCAGGCAGCGATCGATGGTCGTGCGCGTGAGGCACGCGGTGCAGGTCTGCGTGCGCGTCGTCTCCAGCGTCAGCTCCGCTTCCTCATCCCCGGTGTGGATCGCCACGTAGCGCAGCCGCTCGCCGCCGCGCGCGCTCAGATCATAATCGGCTGGCCACGCCGCCCATGCGGCGCTGCTCTCGGGATGCGCATCGACGGCGTTGTAACTGAGCAGATTGCGCCAGCGGCCGCATTCGTAATCGGCCCAGCCCACCACGATCACGAACGGCGCCAGCGCGCGCCTATGCGTGGAGGAGCCGTTGATGTCCCAGACATCGCCATCGCGCCGCGCGCCGAAATCGAGCGGGTCGCCGCCTGGGTGGCGCACCCTGCGATCCTCATACGCGCGCGTGAAGGCGCGCAGCGCGTCGTCGGAAAAATTAGCGCGCATCGCCGTGCGCTGCGCCTCCGGGCTGCTGTCGGCTGGCATTGAGCGCAGCATCGGCATCAGCCAGCCAAGGCCCTCTTCCCCGAAGCGCCAGAAATAAAGCGGCGCCAACTCGTACGACATCTCGTAGAGCGGCGTGCCCGCCGCGACCGCCGCCTCGAAGCGCGGCCCCGCGCGCTTGATGTCGCCCAATTCGGGTAGGGCGACGGCGCCGAATAATTCCGCCGATCCCTCTCTCCACCAACCGCCGTCACTGAGCATCTGCTCACGCGTCAGCGTTCCCCATTGCACGCAATGGAAAAGCTCGTGCACAACCACCATGGGAATGCGATCGGCGACAGAAATGTGAGAGAAGAACGGCAGCGTCACCATGCACTCGCCGCCGGTCATGCCTTGGCCTTCCACCGCCCAACCCCATGCGCTGCTGTCGCCAACGGTGGGCGGCATATCGGTTGCGATGAAGATGGTCGTGTTGTCCAAGCCGTAATCGCCGAGATCGGCGAAACGCGCCACCGCGCGCCGCACGCCGTACTCCACGCTTTGGATCGCGCCGGCGCCAAGCAGGGCTGGCGCGTTGATGTCGCCCACGCCGCGGATCCAGCGTTCGCCGCGCGGCGTGGCGACGGCGATGCGGAAGAACTCGACGCATTCGACCTCGGGCGGCGTCCACGTTGTCTCGCCGCCCGAGCCGTCCGGATATCTGAGCTGAAAACTGGAGGCGATGAGATCGCCGCTGCATGCCGCGAATTGCGCCCGCGTCGGCTGCGCCGAGAACAGCGAAACAGCCAGCAAAAACGCGAAGAGACCGAAGATGTTGCGCATGCTCACCCCCACGGGCGGGGATGCTAACACTCATGCGCGCAGCGTCCAGGCTTCGCGGAAAGGGAACTCACACGCTCTCCCGCCGCCAGCCCAGCATCAGCAGCGCCACGCCGACAAACGCCCAGGCCCAACCGGGGCCGAGCGGGGAAGCAACGGCGGCGCGCACGACATAGGCGCCATTCTCGGCGATGCCGATCCAATCGCCGCCGCTCATGCGTCCCCCGCGCGGCGTGCGGCGAATCTCAGGCAAGCGCCGGCCATCCTCGCCGGTCATGAATACGCCGCCGCCGCTGGCTTCGGCATAAGGGCGCAGGATGCTCGGATCTGCCGCGAGCGCGGCGGCTTCGCGCGGATTGAGCGGGCCCACCGCCGCGAACGCGCGCAGATTGCCCGAGCGCGCCTCGTACAAGCCTTGCTCGATCGCCGGCGTTTGCCCGCGATAAAGCCCCGGCGCGCTCTCGCCCAAAGATGCGCTGGCGCGTGCGCCGGAGGGCGCGATGATCTCAACCTCGCCGGGCGCGGCGCCAAGCGTGGAGCGCTCGATCTCCAAGCCGCGCGGCGTGGGCTCGAGCGTCAGGCGCTCGTCCTCCAATTCCGGCTCCTGCATCAGCCAATGCGCGAGCCGGCGCAGCAACTCGCCATGCGGGCCGCCGCCGTCATAACCGCGCGCCCACAGCCACGGCTGATCGGACCAAAGCTGCGCCACGCGCCCGCGCCCGGCGCGATCGAGCACAAGCAAGGGCCGCCCATCGGCGCCCGCCAGCACGCTCTGCCCGCCGGCCGCGCGCGCCTCCACTTGCATGCTCCAGCGGCCCCAGCGCTCCGGGCTCGGCAAGCCGCGCACGACCGGATGGCGCAAGCCCAATTGCGTCGGCGCGGGCCGATAGGCGCGGCGGATCACATTGCCTGTCGGCTGCGAAGGCAAAATCGCGGCAAGCGCGGTGCGATGCATGCCGTCCACGCCCGCTTCGCCTTCGCCCGCCGTGATCAGCAACGCCCCGCCTTGCTCCACGCGCCGCGCGATCGAGGAGAAATAATAGGCCTGCAGAATGCCGCGCCGATTGTAGCGATCGAAGATGATGAGATCGAACTCATCCAGGCGCCGCTCGAACAATTCCTCGGTCGGGAAGGGGATCAGCGCAAGCTCGGAGAGCGGCACGAAATCCTGCTTGTCCGGCGGGCGCAAAATCGTGAAGTGCACCAGATCAACCGCCGGGTCGCTCTTCAGCAGATTGCGCCACACGCGCGCGCCTTGATGTGGCTCGCCCGTCACCAGCAGCACGCGCAGCCGGTCGCGCACGCCATTGGCGGCGAACGCGGCGCGGTTGTTGGAGCGCGTGATCTCCTGCGGCCCCGCATCGGCCTCCACGATCACCATATTGCGCCCGCGCTTGTTGAGCATCACGTTGACGGCGAACTCGCGGTTGGCGCGCACGAGCGTCTCGGTGGCGTGTTCGCCGTCGATCGACACGCGCACGCGCACTTGCGCGTTGCTGTTGCCGTCGATCACGCGCCCGGTGACGCGCATCGGCTCACCGATAATGCCGAACGTGGGAGCGGAGATCAGCTCGAGGCGCCGGTCGCCGCGATCGGGGTCGCCCACGATCAGCACGTGCGCGGGGCCAAGCTCACGCAGGCGCGCAGGATCCTCCGGCGCATCCGCCGCCTGGCCGTCCGTGACGACCACCACGCCGCCGATGCGGTCGCGCGCCACATCGGCCAACGCGTCTTCGATCACCGATGTGATCATGGTGCCGTCCGGCCCGCCGCGCGCTTCGCGCACACGCACGTCGAGCCCCGCCTGTTCGCCAAGCTGGGCCGCGATCGCATCACCGGCGCGCCGCGCGGCATCGAGCCGCCCGGCCAGCGACAAACTCTCGCTCTGATCGATCACGACCAGCGCCACATCCTCGGCCGGCTCGCGCGTTTCGCGCACCCATTGCGGCTGCAGCAGCGCGATGAACAAAAACACGATGCCCGCCGCGCGCAGCACCGGCGCGCCGCCGCCGCGCCACACATAGAGCGCCCACGCTAGAGCGGCGACCACGCCCAGCGCGATCATCGCGCCCGGCGGCAACGCGGGGTCAAACCCAATCCGCGCGCCGGCGATCATCGATCGCGCCCCATGCGTTCCAGCAGCGCCGGCACGTGCACTTGATCGGCTTTATAATTGCCCGTCAGCGCCACCATCACCAGATTGACGCCGAAGCGCAGCGAAAGCTCGCGCTGGCGCGCGCCGATATCGACATTGCCGCTCCAGGCCGCGGCCCAATCGCCGTCTCCGATGAACAATGAGGCCACGCCATCGCGCGCTTCGGCGGCGCTGGCGGCCTCGGCCCACAATTGCGGATTGGCGCTGCGACCGGGAAACGCGCGCATCAGATAGAAGGCGCGCCCCAACACGTGCTCGCCGCTGACCTGCTCAAGCGGGGGCGTGTCCACGCCCGCCAGCATCGCCGCCGCCGGGCGCGCGCCGCCGCCGCGGCCCGCATCGCGCGTGTCGATCAGCAGCAAGCCGCCGGTGGCGAGATAACGGTCGAGATTGGAAAGCGCCGCATCGGGCAAACGCCCCGGCGAAGCGGTCGCGGGCCAATAGAGAAACGGATACGCCGCCAGATTGTCGCGCGCGAGATCGACGCCGACGGGCGGCCCAGGCTCAACCGATGTGCGCTGTGCCAGCGCATCGCTCAGCGCTTGCAGCCCGGCGGCGGATTGGCGGTCAAGCCGCGCATCGCCGGTGCGCACATAGGCCAATCGAATCTCAAGCGTGGGATCGTCCCGCGATTGCGCGTGCGCATCCGGCGCGCCGATCAAAGCGAACGCGGCGAGCGCCGCCGCCGCCGCGCCGCGGCGCTTGGGCAAACGCGGCAGGCGCCCGATCAGCAAAAGCGCGATCAGCAAATCAAGCGCCAGCAACAAACCCGCCGCGCCAAACAGCCAGCCCGACAGCGGCCGCTCCACCACCGCGCCCAGCCCCGCGCGGCGCACGCCCTCGGGCAGCGCGAGCGGGGAGAGCGAGTCATCGGCGCGCGCCGCATCGATCGCCGCGCTCACGCCCGCGCGCTCATAAAGCCCCGGCGGCGTGGCGGGCGAGGGCACGGCCAGCGCGAACGCTTCCGGCGCGATCGGCGCCGCATCCGGCGCGGCCGCCTCCATCGCGCCATAGCCGTCCAGCAGAAGCTGCGCGGTGTAGGGCCCGCCGGTGATCTCGCGTTCGCCCGCGCCGTCCGCGCGCGCCGCGAACGCCAAGGTCCGGCGCAGCATCTCCACGAACAGCCCCGAAAGCGGCAAGTCAGACCAATCCGGCCCCGCGCTCACATGAAACAACACGATCAGCCCGCGCCCGCGCGCCTGCGCGGTGACAAGCGGGGAATTGTCCGACAGCGTGGCCCATACACGCGCCTCCTCAAGCGAGGCGGGCTCGGCCAACACTTGGCGGCGCACCTGCACATCGCTCGGAGTGCTGATGCCGGCATAGGGCGAATCCTGCGGGAACGCGCCCACGCCCAGCGGCGTCTCCCACGCCAGCGCGCTGCCCAACGTGCGAAAGCCGGGGCGCAAACGCACCGGCACGAACTCGTCCGCATCATTGGCCAGGCGCGGGCCGGCGAAGCGCACCAGCAAGCCGCCGGCTTCGACCCAACGCTCCAGCGCCGCCGCATCCGTCGGCGCCACGCGGCTCGCATCCGGCAGCACCAGCGCTTGCGCGCGCGCATTGATCAAGGCCGTGATCGGCCCGCGTTGCAGGCTCGCATAAGGTTGCAACGCGCGCTCGGCGTAAAACAATTCCGAAAGCAGCGGCTGGCCGGCGCCGCCTGGATCGATCAAGCCGACAAAAGGCCGGCTCGCGCCCGCCGGCAGCAAACGCACCGCGCCCGCGCTCTGCTCGCCCACGACGCGCACACGCGCCGCGCGCGCGGCGATCTCGGGCGGCAGTTCGATGCGCGCCGAGGCGGTCAGCGCATCGCCGTCAAAGCGCGCTTCCGCCGCGCCCAGCGCGCGGCCCTCTGCCGTTTCGGCGGCGACAGCCAAGCTCGGCGCGCCATTGCGCGCGCGCCGAGCTTCCACCACCACGCCTTGCGGCGTCACGGAGCCTGAAATCAGCGCGCGCGCCGTCTGCGCGGGCAGGCGCGCCGTCACCGCCCCGCGCTGTTGCAGCACCTCGGCCAAGGTGCGCGCGCCTGCATCGTCCAGGCCGTCGGTGATCCAGATGATGCGGTCGAAGCGCGTGGTGGTTTGCGACAGCCGCGCGGCGGCGTCGGCGCGATCGGGGCGCCAGGGCTTCGGCTCAAGCCGTGTGATGCGCCCGCGCGCGTCGGCGGCGGTCATTGCTTCGCCAGGATCGCGCGGACGTGCGGCCGGCGCGGTCAGCAGCATGAACACAGGCGCGCCCGCGCGTTCGGCCTGCGCGGCGGCGGCGATCGCGGCTTGGCGCGTCTCGCTCCAGAAGGGCGCGCTGGTCCAGCCGTCGTCGATCACGATCAAGGTGCGCCCGCGTTCGGCGCTTTCGGCGGCGTTGGGCGCAAGGCTGGGCCGCGCGAACGCCAGGATCAGCAACGCCGCCGCCAGCGCGCGAAACAGCACCAGCCAAAGCGGCGCGCGCTCGCGCGCTTGCTCTTCGGTCTTGAGCCCCAGCAACAGGCGCACCGGGGGAAACATCGTGCGCGCGGGCGAGGGCGGGGTCGCGCGTATAATCCAGAACAGCGCCGGCAGCGCCAACAGCGCCGCGAGCGCCCAGGGCGCGCCGAACACGAGCGGGCCGAAACTCACGCGAAGCGCTCCGACACCAGCGCCATCAGCATCGCCAGCGCCGGCCCCGCGGCATGATCGGTGCGATGTTGCAGCATGGGAAAGCCCAGGCGCGCGCCAAGTTCGTGGATCGCGTGGCGGTGCGTTTCAAGCCGCGCCGCGTATTCGCCGCGCACGATCTCGGCGCGCCCCAGCAGCGCTTCGCGCTTGCCGCCGGGCTCTTGAAACAAGGTGCGCCCTTCAAACGGGAAATCCTCTTCGGCGGGATCGGCGATCATCACCAGCGCGCCTGACGCGCCCGCGCCCGCCGCCGCGCTCAAGCGATCGCGCCAATGTTCGATCGGCGCGTAAAAATCGCTCATGAAAATGAGGCAGCTCCGCGAGGGCGCGTCCGCATCGCCCATCGGCGCTAGGAAATCATGCGCCAGCCGCTCCGGCGCGCGCGCGCCGGAGCGCGGCGGTTGGCCAAGCGCGCCCACGCGTTCGCCCCCGCGCGAAAGCAGGATCGCCAACGCCAACGCCAACGTACGCGCGCGATAAAGCTTGGTCGGCCGTGCGGCGGCGCTGCTCCAATTGAAGCCGGGCGCGGGGTCGAGCCAGAACCATGCGGTTTGCGAGGCTTCGCGTTCGCGCTCGCGCACATAATAGCGATCCCCGCGCGCCGAGCGGCGCCAGTCCACCAGACGCGCGCCGTCCTCGGGGCGGTGGTCGCGATATTGCCAGAACGCTTCGCCTTGGCCCGCCCGGCGGCGGCCGTGCACGCCCGGCGCGTTCGCGGCCAAGCGCTTTGCATCGAGCAGCACGCCCGGCAAATCGCCGGCCAGCGCCAGCGCCTCAAGGCGCGCGCGGTGGGGCACTAGGCCGCGCGCTCCGCCAGATCATCGACAAGGCTGTCGATATCCAAACCCTCCGCCCGCGCGCCGAATGAAAGCTGCATGCGGTGCACCAGCGCTGGCCGCGCCAACGCCGCCACATCATCCACCGCCGGCGCCAGGCGCCCGCGCAGCAAAGCGCGCGCGCGCACCGCTAGCATGAGCGCTTGCCCCGCGCGCGGGCCGGGGCCCCACGCGACGTGCTGGTTCACGCGTTGATCATGGCTCGTTCCCGGGCGCGCCGAGCGCACAAGCTCAAGGATCGAGGCCAGCACTTTCTCGCCCACCGGCATCGCGCGCACCAATTGCTGCAAGCGGATGAGTTCGGCGGGATTGAGCACCGCGTTTGGGCGCGCATCGCTGAGGCCGGTGGTCTCGATCAGAATCTTCCGTTCGATCTCCGCGTCCGGATAGGGCACGTCCACTTGCAGCAAAAAGCGGTCAAGCTGCGCCTCCGGCAGCGGATAGGCGCCTTCGTGCTCGATCGGATTCTGCGTCGCCAGCACATGGAAGGGCTGAGGCACGTCATGGGCTTGGCCGGCCACCGTGACGTGATGCTCCTGCATCGCCTGCAGCAGCGCCGATTGCGTGCGCGGGGAGGCGCGGTTGATCTCATCGGCCATCAGCAATTGCGTGAAGATCGGCCCTTTCACGAAGCGGAATTGGCGCCGCCCATTGGCGTCCTGATCCAGCACTTCCGAGCCCAGAATATCCGCCGGCATCAGATCGGGCGTGAATTGCACGCGCGCCCAATCGAGCCCCAGCACGCGCGCCATGGCTTCCACCAAGCGCGTCTTGGCCAAGCCCGGCGCGCCCACCAGCAGCACATGCCCCCCGCCCAGGATCGCCGCCAGCGTCAGCTCGATCACCCGCTCCTGGCCGAACACGGCCTTGCCGATCTCGGCGCGCACCTGCGCCAGCTTTTCCCCCGCCCGCTCCGCCTCGGCGACGAGGGCTTGCGTGTCTTGATTGCTCATGGCCGCGAAGCTCGCTTAGTTGGGGGCGGAAATATGACCGTCCCTGAAAACACCTCGTCCCTGGAGCAATTGCTGGCTTTGCTCAAGCGTGAAGCCGGGTCAAACGGCGATAAAGGCCCGCCCCCGGTCGATCAATGGAACCCCGCCTATTGCGGCGAGGCGGGCTTTGAAATCCTGAAGGACGGCACGTGGCTGCACCAGGGCACGCGCATCACGCGCGAGCCGATGAAGCGCCTGTTCGCCTCGATCCTGCGCAAGGACGGCGATGGCGAAACCTATCTCGTCACGCCGGTGGAAAAGATTCGGGTGTTGGTGGAGGACGCGCCCTTCGTCGCCGTGCGCGTCGATCGCGTGGGGGAAGGCGAGGGCCAGACGCTCGTGTTCACCACCGAGGTCGGCGATGTGGTGAAGGCGGGATCAACCAACCCGATCCGCGTGGCGTATGACGGCGAAACGCCGCGCCCTTATGTGCTGGTGCGCGGACGCCTGGAGGCGCGAATTCTGCGCGCGCCGTTCTATGAGATGGTGGAATGGAGCGAGATGCGCGAAGGCAGGCTCGGCGTGTGGAGCGGGGGCGTGTGGTGGGAGTTGGGGGCGGGTTAAGAGCGCAAAGCCTCTTCGACGATTGCCTCCATCTCAAGGATAAGCCGCTGGCCTTGCGCGGTCCTGCCATTCTCATCACTCGGATCGGCCAAAAAATGCGCACGTGCTTTTTCGGCTAACGCCGCCAATTGCGCATATCGCTCATCGCCGATTTCGCCGCGCGAAGCGTCGAGGCCGCCGTAAAATGCTTCGAACACGGTTTCGAGCGTTTGTTCAGGGAAATAGCCTTCTTCGTCGATGTATGTTGGCGCGCTGAGAAGCATCATTCCGAGAAGATCCAACAATTCGCTCGCGTCTTGGGGCGTATAAGTTTTGAAGGGTTGTGGCATCGCTAGTCTCTTGGGCGCGTTATGAGATATGTGCTGTTCTGGCCAAGTTGGCGGGGTCGGATGATGACAACTGCATCAGGACGAGAATCCGCATTGAAGAAACCGCGTATTTGGGAATCTTGGGGCATCTTTCGCGTTAGCGTCCAATCAAAACTAATGCGTCCAACGCGGGTTATTGATATAGTTGTTTCTCCCAGCAATTGATGTTGGAAAACCACCTGGTTCCGCCAAAGCGGGTGGCCGATATGAAGGTTCCAGAGATTGAATCTCGCGAATGATGGAGATGCTGAGATTGCGTGTGGCGGCTTCGTTCGCCGCTTGGCCTGGCCCGCTGATGCCCAAGAATCCATCGATCGGCGCGAGAATGGCGCTTGCCGGCGCGGTTGGCAGAGCCGGGAAAATCTCTTGGAGACTGTTCGGCTGACGTTGATTGTGGTCGCGCGGTGGGCGATTGCCGCGAGTTTTCGGCAGAGCGCTCGCCCCGCCGTCAACCCATTGCCCGCCTTCCGCCGTGCCTTTCGGGGCGCGTGGCTGCAAACGCCAGTTCGGGTTATATTTGGCCTCTGCGTCGCGTTGTTTCAGCAATTGGCGGACGTCGCGCACCTCGTCGCGTAACGCTCGGTTGATGGCGAGAAAGCCGATGATTAGTTCCAGACTCATAATCCGCATCGGTGTGCTTGAGTGAGATGCAGATCTTGCCGCCAGCGTGATCCGGTCGGATAATATTTGCGCTGACAGGAAAATTCTCGATCATAGTCAACGGGTGCGGCCGTTTGAAATGGTGGATTGCCTTGGCGCCAATCCCCGCATTAGGAAGACGCGTGCTCGCCCTTAGAGACCTCGACTCCCGCCTCCGCGCCCGCCTCGATCCGCTCGACCGCATCACGGATGCGCAGCGCTCTGATCGCGATCTCAATCCGGATTGGGTTGCCCCGGAAACGGAGTTGCGCCCCGCCGCGGTGCTCGCGCCCATCATCATGCGCCCGCAAGGGTGGACCATGCTGTTCACGCAGCGCGCGGAAGAAACGCCGGCGCATCCGGGGCAAATTTCCTTCCCCGGCGGGCGCGTGCAGGCGAGCGACCAAGGCCCGCTCGACACCGCGTTGCGCGAGACGTTTGAGGAGATCGGCCTGGAGCGCGCGCGCATCGAAGCGCTCGGCGCGTTCGATCGCTACGAAACCGGCACCGGCTATCGCATCACGCCGGTGGTCGGCCTGATCGCGCCGGGCTTTGAGCTCAAGCTCGATCCGCGCGAGGTGGCCTCGGTGTTCGAGGCCCCGCTCAGCTTCCTGTTCGATCCCGCCAACCACGAACGGCGCGAAGGCGAGTGGCGCGGCATAAAGCGCACCTATTACGCCATGCCCTACGAAGGCCACTTCATCTGGGGCGCAACCGCGGGCATGATCCGGGCGCTGTATCAGAGATTGTACGAATGACCGCCGCCATCTCCCATGCGCCCTGGTTCAAGGCGCCGGAAACGCAGAAGCTGCTGGCCGCGCTTGAAGCCGCGCGCGCGGGCGGGGCGCGCTTTGTCGGCGGGTGCGTGCGCAACACGCTTATGGGGCGCGAGGTCGATGACATCGATATCGCCACCCAGCTCACGCCCGATCGCGTCACCGAGATCGCGAAGGCGGCCGGCTTCGCCGCGCACCCCACCGGCGTCGAGCACGGCACGGTGACGGTGGTGGTGCATCACCACCCGTTTGAAATCACCACGCTGCGGCGCGATGTCAGCACCGATGGCCGGCGCGCCACCGTGGCCTTCACCGAGGATTGGGCCGAAGACGCAGCGCGCCGCGATTTCCGCATGAACGCGCTTTATGCCGACGCTTCAGGCGCGCTCCACGATCCCACCGGCGGCGGGCTCGACGATGCGCGCGCGGGCCGCGTGATTTTCATTGGCGATGCGCACACGCGCATCAGGGAAGATTATCTGCGCATCCTGCGCTTCTTCCGGTTCAACGCCTGGTACGCGCGCGGCCCGCTTGACCCAAATGGCCTTTCCGCCTGCGCCGATCTGGTCGCGGGGCTGGATACGCTGTCGGTCGAGCGCGTGTGGAAAGAGGTGAAGAAGCTCCTGGGCGCGCCCAATCCGCGCGCGGCTTGGGAGGGCATGGGCGCCATCGAGGCGCGCGCGCGCGCGTTGCCGGAATTGCAAAACCACAAGCGCCTCGATGCGCTGCTGGCGCTTGAAGCTGATCTCATGCTGCCGGTCGATGCGATGACGCGCATCGCCGCCGCTCTGCCCGATCAATTGACCGCCGCCGCCATGGCGCGCCGGCTGAAACTTTCAAACGATGAGCGTGATCGTCTTGTCGCCGCGCTCGGCGATGAGGTGAAGCTCACCTCCTACATGTCGCTGCGCGAGATGCGCCGCGCGATCTATCGGCTGGGCGCCGCCGCCTTCCACGATCGCATCATGCTGGCCTGGGCAGAAGCCGGCCAAGCCAAGACCCAGCAATGGCGCGCCTTGGTCGCGCACGGCCAGATGTGGACGCCGCCGAAACTGCCGCTGAGCGGGGATGAGGTGATGGCCGCCGGCGTGCCCGCCGGGCCAAAGGTCGGCTTGGTGATGCGCGAGGTGGAAGCCTGGTGGATCGACGCCGATTTCCCGGACGACAAGCTTTCGATCATCGAGCGGCTGAAGGCGGTCGCGCAGGGAATATCGTAAAATCAATCGCTTATTGGCGCGGCTGGACAATGAGGGCAGCCTGTTATAACTTAAGTTATAACAGGAGCGCGGCCATGACCGACGAAACCAAAAAGCCCCATGGCGTCTCCGATACCGAGCGCTTCCCGTTCGAGGGCGAAAAGCCCGTCGCCAAGCCGGCTGGCCGCACCTTGAAGGTCCGTAAAATCGGCAATTCGCTGGGCGTGGTGCTGCCGAAAGACGTGCTCGCCAAACTCAATGTGGGCGAGGGCGACGAACTGACGGTGAGCGATACGCAAGGCGGCGTGGCGCTGCAGCGGCACGACGCCGAACTGCAAGAACAGATCGAAGCGGCGCGCCGGGCCATGAAACGCTATCGCAATGCGCTTCGTGAGCTGGCGAAATGAACGCCGGGCCGAAATGGCTTGGCGTCGAATCCGTTCTGATCATGCATGACGAACAGATCGCCGAGCATGGCGGCGCGGCGGGCGTGCGCGATTTGGGTTTGCTTGACTCCGCGCTCGCCCGCCCGCGCAACGCGTGGAGCTATGGCCAGGACGATCTTGTCGCGCTCGGCGCGCTCTATGCGGCCGGGATCATGCGCAATCACCCGTTTATCGACGGCAATAAGCGGACTGGCTTTCTGGTCGCGTACTCGTTCTTGTACGTGAACGGGCTTGAGATCGTTGCGGACGAAGCGGAAGTGATTGTGCAATGTCTCTCGCTGGCCGCCGGCGAAATCGGCGAAGCCGAATTCGCCGCGTGGCTGCGCGATAACGTGCGGGGGCGTTAGCTCAAGGCCATTTCGCCGTCGGCGGCATGCTGGAGAGGATGCTTTCCACGTTGCCGCCGGTTTTCAGCCCAAACGTCGTGCCGCGATCGTAGAGCAGGTTGAATTCCACATAGCGCCCGCGTTGCACAAGCTGTTCCTCGCGCTCGGCCTCGCTCCACGCTTTGTGCATGTATTTGCGCAAGAGCGGCGGGTAGGCTTCCAGAAACGCGCGGCCGACGGCTTGCGTGAAGGCGAAATCCTCTTCCCAGGTGTCGCCGGTTTTGCCGCCGCTGTTGTGGTGATCGTAGAAGACGCCGCCCACGCCGCGCGCCTCGTTGCGGTGCGGCAGCCAGAAATACTCATCCGCCCACTTTTTATAGGAGGGGTAGAGGTCGTCGCCGTAAGGGTCGCATGCCGCCTTATACGCCGCGTGAAATGCTTGCGCGTCCTCGCTCGTCTCGTCGCGCTGATAGGCTTGCGTCGGGTTCAGATCGCCCCCGCCGCCGAACCACCATTGCGTGGTGGCGATGTGGCGCGTGTTCATATGCGCGGCGGGGCAATGGGGATTGCGCATATGCGCGATCAGCGAAATGCCGCTGGCCCAAAAGCGCGGATCGTCGCTCGCGCCTGGGATTTGCTTGGCGAAATCGGGAGAGAACTCGCCATACACCGTGCTCACATGCACGCCGACCTTCTCGAAGAAGCGCCCGCGCATCAGGCCCGCCACGCCCCCGCCCTGATCGGATGAGCCATCTCCGCGCCGCCAGGGTTTGCGCTCGAACCGCCCCGGCGCGCCGGGATAGAGCGCCGCAGGCGCCTCGTCCTCCAGGCGTTCGAACGCGGCGCAGATCTGATCGCGCAAGTCTTCGAACCAAGCCTTGGCGCGTGCTTTGCGGTCTTCGCTCATCAGTCCAATTTCTCCCACGCCCCGGTCTGGCGCATCGCTTCCGTCAATGCCACGGCCGCGGCGGTGATGACGTTGAGGGAGCGCAAGCCGCGCGCCATCGGGATGCGCACGCTGACCTCGGCCGCCTCGTAAAGCTCCCCCGGCGAGCCGGCGCTCTCGCGGCCCAGGATCAGCGTGTCGCCTGTGGAAAACGCAAAGTCGCCGAACGGCAGCGCCCCGTCGGTCTCCACCAGCACCAGGCGCCCGCCCTGGCGTTCGGGCGCGGCCAGGAACGCGGCGAGGCTGGGATGGCGCGTGATGCGGGCATGTTCGCCATAATCCAGGGCCGCGCGCTTGAGGGCGGCGGCCGTCAGCGGAAACCCGCAGGGCTCGATCACGTCGAGCGGCACGGCGAGGCAGGCGGCGAGGCGAATGGCCGCGCCGAGGTTCTGCGGGATATCAGGTTGATACAGGGCGAGCCGCACGTTATGGCCTCACCGCCGGAGAATCGGGGCGGAATCGGGGAATCGGTCAGGCATGCGGCTTCACGCCGCGCGCATGGATCACCGGACTAGCCTAGCTTCCCAGGCGGTTCAAATCGGGCGGTTCAAATCGGCGAACCAAATCGAGAGAGGCTTTGCGGTGGCTGACGCAACGACCGGCGCGCACGGGGAAGATGAAACCCGGCGCGACTTTATCTTTATCGCTGCGGGCGGCGTGGCCGCCGTCGGCGCCGCCGCGACGGTGTGGCCCTTCATCGACCAGATGAATCCGGCCGCGGACACGCGCGCGCTGTCGACCACTGAGGTCGATCTCACCGCGGTTGAGCTTGGGCAGCAAATTCGCATCCTGTGGCAAGGCAAGCCGGTGTTTGTGCGCCACCGCACGCCCGAGGAAATTGCCGCCGCCCAGCGCGACGATTTCGCCAACCTCAAGGATCCCCAGCGCGACGCCGATCGGCTGCTGCAATCCAATGGCGACGCGGGCCAAGCTGAATGGCTGATCCTGCAAGCGAGCTGCACGCACCTGGGCTGCGTGCCGACCTTCGTGGAGGGTTCATCCTTCGGGGGTTGGTTCTGCCCGTGCCACGGCTCTGATTACGACACGTCCGGGCGCATCCGGCGCGGCCCCGCGCCGCGCAACCTTGATGTCGCGCCGTACGTGTTCATGAACCCCACTTCCATCCGCATCGGCTAAGCCGGCAGGAGCGCCCAAACGTGAGCGGACCCTCTACCTACGAGCCGAAAACGGGCTTCACGCGTTGGCTCGATAAGCGCCTGCCGATCATCCGGCTGGGCTATGATAGCTTTGTCGCTTATCCCACCCCGCGCAATCTGAACTATTGGTGGACGTTCGGGGCGATGCTGTCGCTCTGCCTCGTCGTGCAGATCGTCACCGGCATCATCCTGGCGATGCATTACGTGCCCCATATTGAGCACGCGATGGATAGCGTTCAGCGCTTCAAGCGCGACGTTTCGTTCGGCTGGCTGATCCAGCCGATGCACGCGGTCGGCGCCTCGATGTTCTTCATCGCGGTCTATGTGCACATGTTCCGCGGGCTCTATTACGGGTCTTATAAGGCGCCGCGCGAAATCCTCTGGATTCTCGGCTGCTTGATCTATCTCTTGATGGTCGCCACCGCGTTCCTCGGCTACACGCTGCCGTGGGGCCAGATGAGCTTCTGGGGCGCCACCGTCATCACCAACCTGCTCGGCGCACTGCCGCTGGTGGGGGAGAGCATCAAGAACTGGCTGATGGGCGGCTTCGCCATCGACCAGCCGACGCTCAACCGCTTCTTCTCGCTGCACTATCTTTTGCCGTTCGTGATCGCCGGCGTTGTGGCGCTCCACGTATGGGCGCTGCACGAAGCGGGGCAGAACAATCCCGCCGGCGTGGACGTGAAGTCCAAGGCCGACACGGTGCCGTTCACGCCGCACGCGACCATGAAGGACCTGTTCGCCACCGCGCTGTTCCTCATCCTGTTCGCGACCTTCATTTTCTACATGCCCGACGCGCTGGGCCATGCGGACAATTACATCCCCGCCAACCCGCTGCAGACGCCGCCGGAAATCGTGCCCGAATGGTATCTGCTGCCGTTCTACGCGATCCTGCGCGCCGTCGACTTCAACATCGGGCCGATCGATTCCAAGCTGGGCGGCGTGCTGGCCATGTTCGCCGCGATTGGCGTGCTGTTCATCCTGCCGTGGCTCGACACCTCGCGCGTGCGCTCGATGCGCTATCGCCCGATTGCGCGTCAGTTCTTCCTGATCTTCGTGGTCGTGTGCGTCGTGCTCGGCTGGTGCGGCGGCAAGAACCCCGGCCTCATCCTGATGAAGTCCGATCAGTTCCGCGCCACGCTGAGCTGGGTTGAAGGCGGCCAGGTCGCTGAAAGCCAAGTCGCCGCGCCCAGCGAAGGCGCGTGGACGGAAACGGCCAACGCCGCTGAAGCTGCTGCGCGCGGCGATGGCGCGACCATGACGGCCGTGCG
The DNA here is from genome assembly GCA_964635925.1 of uncultured Terricaulis sp. Taxonomy (GTDB): domain Bacteria; phylum Pseudomonadota; class Alphaproteobacteria; order Caulobacterales; family Aquidulcibacteraceae; genus Vitreimonas. The sequence goes on from CAZWQS010000019.1 coordinate 18,127, forward strand.
CCGCGAAAACGAAACCCAGGGCACGCTGCGCGCCGTCACCGGCGGCACGCTGCGCACGCACGCGGTCGAAGGCGCCACCGCCGACGAAATGGAAACCCACATCGCCGAGGCCAAGGAAGAAATCGGTGCGGCCGGGCCCTTCTTCATCGTCGAGCGCCGCACGCCCGCGACCTTCACCGTCACCAACCTCTCGCAGGCGGCGACGGCCTATTATTTCCTGTTCTTCCTGCTGATCCTGCCGATCCTGGGTCTGCGCGAGACGCCGGGCCGCGTGCCCGAAACGATCGCCAAGCCGGTGACGAGCGCCAACAAAGGGGACGCGTAAATGTTGCGCGCTATCACGATTGCGGCCGCCGCCATGGTCGCCGCGCTTGGCGTTGCGGCCGCGGCGGGCGACGCCGAGCATCCGCACGACCACCCCTACAGCTTCGATAGCTGGATCGGCGGTTACGACATGGGCGAAGTCCAGCGCGGCTTCCAAGTGTACCAGCAGGTCTGCTCGACATGCCACGGGATGGACAATCTCGCTTACCGGCACCTGGGCGAAAGGGGCGGCCCGTTCGCCACCTATCGCGTGCAGAACCACGAAACCGGCGAAACCGAGTTGCAGGTGGGCAAGCCCGCGCACGGGGGCACGTTCGTCGAAGTGACGGACAATCCTTATGTGCGCGCGATCGCCGCCGGCGTGACCATCACCGACGTTGATCCGAACTCCGGCCAATTGGCCGATCGCCCGGGCCGCATCTCGGATTATTTCCGCAATCCGTTCCCGAACGAGATCGCCGCGCGCGCCACCAATGGCGGCGCCTATCCGGTTGATCTGTCCACTATCACGCTGGCCCGTCACGGCGGCGCCGATTACGTGCGCTCGCTGCTCACGGGCTATGACGGCCAGACGCAGGGCACGCTGCACCACAACCCGTATTTCGCGGGCGGTTGGATCGCCATGCCGCCGCCGCTGGTGGAAGGCGCGGTGGCCTACGCCGACGGCTCGCCCACCACGGTCGAGCAATACGCGACCGACGTGACCGCGTTCCTGCAATGGGCGGGCGATCCGCACATGGAAACGCGTAAGAAGACGGGCCTCATCGTGCTCGCCTTCCTGATCGCGCTCGCGAGCATCCTCTACCTCGCCTACAAGCAAGTCTGGCGCGGCGAGAGCCACTGATTCAGCGAATTGTGAGTAGCGAGTAGCGAGTAGGGGTTGCCCTATTCGCTATTTCGCCGTTCGCTATTCGCTATGGAAAGCAAACCCCGCGGCCCCATCGCGATCGAGAGCGTTCCCTGGGACGAGTTCTTCAAGGGCGAACGCTTCGGCAATCGCTTCCGCGTGCTGTCCTCAACGCGCGGGGACAAGCCGATGAAAATCGGCGTTTCGTACGAAGAACTCCCGCCCGGCAAGCAGAGCGTGCCGTTCCACTATCATTTGATCGAGGAGGAGCACATCGTGGCGCTCGAAGGCGAATGCACGCTGCGCCTCGGCGATGCGCGCTATACGCTCCGCGCGGGTGATTATGTGGGCTTTCCTGCTGGCCAGCGCGCCGGCCATTGCCTCATCAACGAAACCGACAAGCCGTTCCGCTTCCTCATGATTGGCGATCACGCGCCTAACGAGGTCGCGGTCTATCCGGACTCGAACAAGATCATGATCCGCGGCCTAGATCGCGCCATTCTGCGCGACGAGAACCGCCTGGATTATTTCGACGGCGAGAAGCCGGACGAGTCGATCAGCGACACCCCCTCCCCTTGAGGGGAGGGGAAGATGCGCTTTAGCTTCCTGCTTCCAGCGCGGTGATCGGCACGCCGTTTACGGTGGGCGTGGCCGCGGCGTTGACGTCCGCCGGCTCGATGGGCGTTGCAGGCGTGCTTGAAACTTCGGTCACCGTGTAGGTGCTCGGCGCGGGCGTTTCGCTCGGCAACAGCGCGCCCGCCGTGCTGGGCGGGGCGTATTGGATCACGCCGTTCACGCGCCCGGCGCGCGGCCCGCGTTGGGGCGCGCTTGCGGCTTCATTGCGCGCAAGGCCGAGATATTGCGCCACATCGATCAGTCGCGGCGTCGCGCGGATGCCCGGATCGGGCACGTCGGCGTAGAAGATGTGCGCGCCGATCGCCTGCCGGCCTTGGCCCACGCGCGCCCAGCGCGGGCGCACCGTGCGCGTGTGATAGAAAAGCGCCCCGCCGGTGGGATCGACGGATTGGCCCGAGAGCACCTCGCGCGCCACGCGCTCGGCGATTTCCCATTCGGCTTCGCGCCCGCTGGCGTAACGCTGCGGATCGCGCGCTAAATTCATCACCAGGCGCCGGTTCGGGTCGCCGCGATTCCAGACTGAGAATTGTTTGGGCGAGAGGATCACGGTGGCGAGGTCTTCGCCGAAGCGGGGCCCGATACGGTTGACCATCACATGCGCCACCGCGCGCATGCCGTTCTCGCCCTCGCTGCGCGCTTCGCCGAACGTGGTGGCCGCCAGCAGGCGCACCTCATCCTCGTTCAGCACGATCTCGGGAACATTCGGGCCCATCGATGGTTCGGCTGGCACGAAGGTTTGAATGAAGTCCGCACCGATCGCCTGCGCGAGCGCTTGAGGGTGCATCGCGAAATTGAGGCCGGCCGCCGCCAGCAGAAATCCGGCCGCGCTCAACGCGCGCGCGCCTTCGCGGAAGCTGCGATGTTTGCAGGCGGCGCGCTTGGGCGCGCGCACAAGGCCGATCCAGCGAGGGGCCATCCAAGGTCTCTCCACTTACCCGGCGCACGCGGGGATCGGGGCGTGCGCGCTTATCCAAATGATTACGAGGCCGGATCGACCGCCGCTTTGGGGGTAAGTGGTGTCCGGCGCGGGCGAAAATGCGGCGGGCCGGGGGCCAACTGAAAGCCGTTCCCCTTGATTTGCTTATATGTTTGTCATGTTCGACCGCTGGGTCGGAGGTTCCGGCCCCTCCAGGCTCAGCCGCAATAGAACGCGCTGAGATAGAAGGGGGTCGGCGTTTCCGAGACCGCCTCGTCCAGCGCCGGCCCGTTGCGGGCCGTCATCAGCGCGCGCAGAGCGGCCGCCGCTTCGCGTTCGCTGCTTTCGGCGCGCAACTCATCGCGCCCCACCTGGTAGCCGCTGCGGCTGTTCACGTTGGCCGGCAGCGGGCGCACGCGGATGCGGCCCAACGTGAGGCCGGCGTCGGCGCTCGGCGCTTGCGCTTCCGCGCTCAGAATCTGAAACGCCGCCTGCGCGCGCTGCTCGGCCGAGGCATTGCCCTCGCAATAAAACACATCGACGCTCCACAGCGCGCCCGCGCGCGTCATCTGGCTGCGGCGATTGCCGTAATCGGCGCGCGCTTGCTGCTGTTGCTGGGGCGGTTGCGCCTCTTGTTCGGTTTGCGTTGGCGCGGGCGCGGCTTCGCTGGCGGGCGCACGACGCGCGGGCGGGGTGGTCGTCGTGCTCGTCGTCGGTGCGGGCGCGGGGGGCGGGGCCGCCATGGTCTCAATCAAGGCGTCGCGCGGCGCTTCGGCCACTTGCGTGGCCTGCGTGCCTTGTTCGCCGGCCAGTTCGCTCGGCAGTTCAGCGCACACGCGCGTCACCGCCTGACCTTCGCCGGCCAGATTGGCGCGCGTGCAGAGCAGCACCATCATCTCATCGCGCAGAGAGGATTGGCCTTTTGGGAGATTGCCGTCTTCCGGCAGCGTCAGCACAAGGCTTTGCACTGCGGCGATGCGCGCCGCATCGTTGGTCTCAAGCGCGCTCAGCACGGTGGTGAACACGCCGAGCTGGTATTCGTCCAGATGCTGCCGTTCAGAGAGGCGCTGCGTATTCCAGGCCGCCCATCCCGTCGCCACCACGCCCAAAATCGCGCCTAAGCCCGCGAGACTGAGCGTGACCGTGTTGCCCTGCGCCATGAAACCCTCCCCCGAGGAAGGGCCATATCTAGCAGCGGGCGCGCGCGGCGGACTAGCGCGTAAGCTAAATTACGCGATTTCGCTTTGCTTGTTCACGATGCGGCCGACTAGGCCGTACGCCTTGGCTTCTTCCGCCAGCATCCAATAATCGCGATCGATGTCGCGCTTGATTTTTTCGAGCGGCTGGCCGGTGGCGTCGGCGAAAATCTTGTTCAGGCGCTCGCGCATGCGCAAGATTTCGCGGGCCTGGATTTCCACGTCCGAGGCCATGCCGCCCACGCCGCCGCGCGGCTCGTGCAGCAAAAAGCGCGTGTTCGGCAGGCAGAAGCGGCGCTCGCGCGGCACGGCGCAATAGATCAGGGCGCCTGCGCTCGCCACCCAGCCCGTGCCCAGCATCTGCACCGGCGCATCGATGAAGCGCACCGCGTCATGGATCATGTCGCCGCTCTCGACGTGCCCGCCGGGGGAGGAGATCACAAAGGTGATGGGCTTCGAGCTCTGGCTCGCCAGAGCGAACAGGCGCTCGGTCACGCGGCGGGCCTGGATGTCGTTGACCTCGCCCGTCAGCATCACCACGCGGGCCTCGAACAGCGCCTTCTCGATCACGTCGGGGGCGTTGCGGCCGTCGGCGGGGTTCTTTTCGGGTTCGTCGTCGAGGCGGAAGGTCATGGGGGCGTAAGGCTCCGGAATCTGAAGGCCCTCAGGTAGGCGGGTTCGGGGCGTTTTCCTAGCCCTGGACAGCGCCGCCCGGCAGCCCCATTTGCGCCTTCCGCCTACGGAAAAAGGGTAAATCGCTTGAGAATCAGGAGCCCCGCCCCGTGAGCGACGTGTTCATCTCCTACAAGCGCGAGGACATCGCCCGCATGGAGCCGCTGAACGCGCTCCTGCTCGATCTGGACGTGCCGGTCTGGTTCGACGCCGGCATCGAGGTGGGGGCTGCCTGGGAAAAGCGCATCGAGGATCAGATCGATCAGGCCAAGGCCGTGATCGTGTGCTGGACCTTCGCGGCGATCTCCTCGCATTGGGTCAAGCGCGAGGCGGAGATCGGCTATCTGCGCGGGATGCTGGCGCCGGTGCGGCTTGAGCCGTGCGCGCTGGTGGCGCCGTTCGACGCCGTGCAAACCGCCGATCTCGCCGATTGGCGCGGCGCGCCCGATCATCCCGAAGTGCAAAAGCTGCTGCTGCGGCTCGAACAATTGCTCGGTCGTAAGCACCTCGCGCGCAATGCGCGCCTGCGCGCGGGCGGGCAGAGGGAAGAAATGGTCGCGCTGCTGCGCGGCCTGCTTGTGGAGCGCGCGCTCACGGGCGCCGCGCCCTGGACCTACACCGAAGCCGCAATTGCGCTGCGCGAAGCGGGCGACGCGGAGGGCATCCAGATCGGCGAATTCGATCAGCAAACTCTGTGGGGCGCGCTGGACGCCATCTCCGAGCAAAACCGCCGCCGCCGCGAACCGCCGCTCGACGTGCTCGTGGTCAGCAAGGAAACTGGCCGCCCAGGACGCGGCTATTGGCAAAAGAGCGCGTTCCTCGCCGGCGACGGCGACGAACTGGAGCAACGTATGTTCGAGCGCCACCTCGCGCGCGTGCGCGCCGCGAAATGGGAGCAGGACGTCTAGCCGGCGGCGAGGCGCGGACGTAACATCCTCCCATCTCTGCCAAGGCGGAGGAGGGGCTGATGGCGCGGGTGCGCCGGATCATGGCGTGGTTGAAGCTGCGTGAGCGGCCGATCTCATCGGGCGTGGCGTTGATGAGTTTCGCTATCGCGCTGCTGTCTATGGTGGTCGCCGCGTTTCAGGCCATGCTGCTCTACAGCCAGCGCGCTACGCCTTACAGCACCGCGATCTATGCGCGCCAGCTTGAAGTCGCCGAAGATTTCACCGGGGCGGCGCACCAGCAGCACTTGCGCTTCATCAATCTCTACAACGATTGCATCCATCGCTTGAGCGGCCGGGTCGGCAGCACGATGGACTATGTCGCGCTGTCGCAGGATTTCCGCAACGGCTCACAAGCTTTGCACATCGCTTACGGCGCCTCGCTCGCGTCGCTGCCGTCCGACGTGCACGATCAGGCGCGCGAGATACTGACGATCAATGAATACCTGTTCGATAATGTCGTTGCGCCCTCGGGTGATTGCCGCGTCTTCTATGAGCGGGCTCAAGAATACGACGCCGAGGCTCGCGCGCAGCAGATTTACGCGCGCACCGGCGAATTGGTGAACCACGTGCGCGGCGCCATGGGCGTAGATCAGCTTTCGTGGCCAGCGCCCGTGCGCGAGGTGGCGCGCTAAATCGCCAGTTCAATCCGCTCATAACCGTTGAAGAAAGGCAGCGTGCGGCGCTGCGGTTTCTCGGCGCCAGCTAGGCGCAAATTGGGAAACCGCTGAAACAGCTTCACCAAAGCCGCCTGCGCCTCGATGCGCGCCAACGGCGCGCCGATGCAGATATGGCTGCCCCCGCCGAAGGCGATGTGCGGGCCAGGTTTTCGTGAAACATCGAACGCGTCCGGGTTCTCGAACACGTCGGGGTCGTGGTTGGAGGCGCGCAGCAGCGTGATCACCGATTGGCGCGCGCGCATCGGGCATCCGCCGGCCTCCATCTCGCGCGGCGTCACGCGCGCGGTGATGTCCACCGGGCCGTCATAGCGCAGGATTTCCTCCACCACCTGATTGACGATGGAATAATCCGCCTTGAGCTTCGCCAGCTCGGCAGGATGCGTCAGCAGCGCGTAAACGCCGTTGCCAATCAGATCGCTGGTCGTGAGATTGCCGCCGACCAGAAGCCCGATCAGATTGGAGATGATCTCCGCATCCTGCAGCTTCGCCTCGGCCTGCACTTGCACCATGTCGGTGACGAGATCGTCTTCCGGCTTGGCGCGGCGCGCATCCATCAGATGTGAGATGTAGTCGCGGATCGCTTGCCCCGCGCGCTCCATGTGCGCGGTTTGCGCGTCGGTGCGAAACGGATTGAGCACCTGGATCACGCCTTCGGACCAATCGCGGAATTCGCCGCGCCGGCTGACATCCACGCCGAGGATCGCGCCGATCACGTCGATCGGCAGCGGAATGGCGAATTCGCTCATCAGATCGAAGCGGCCCTTCGCGGCGATTGCCTCGAGTTTTTCATCGATGATCGCGTCCACCAGCGGCTTCACCTTCGCGGCGCGCGCATAAAGCGCCTTGGCCAGCGGGGTGCGCACGCGCGCATGGTGGGGCTCGTCCATCAGCAGGATGGAATAGGAGCGGACCTCGCCGGTTTCGGGATCTTGCTCGAAATTCTCCACCAGCCGCTGTGTGAACGGCCCTGGCGGATCGGCCTTGTCGGGCCCGCGCAGCATGGTGCGGTCATTCAGGATTTCGCGCGCGAGCTTGTAGCGCGTGACGATGAACGAGCCGGCCATCTCATCGCGGTAAACCGGATGTTCGTCGCGCAGCTTGGCGTAGATCGCATGGGGATCATCGCGGAACGCGGGGTTGAGCGGCGTGAGTTGCAGGATCGCCGGCGGGGGATCTTTGTCGGCCATGGGCCGGACTCTGCGCCCGCCGCGCGGCCCCCGCAAGTTGACGCACAGGTGAGCCGTCGCCATTTCCGCCGCAATCGGCGCGCATGCCGCTACGGAGGGAGAACGATGATGCACATGTTGATCGTCGTCGCGGCCTTCGCCGTGGCCGCTATTACGCCGTTTCTCGGCGCGCCGCCGACGGACACGCTCAGCGCCTTCGTCGATGAGGCGCCGGCGGCCGATGAGGCCGAGCCGGGCGAAGCGGATTAATTCTTCGCTTAGGTGTCGAACAGCGCGTTGAACGCCGCCGCCGCCGCGCGCGGGCCTTGCGGGTGCGCCCACACGCCGGCGGACACCGCCAGGAAATCCGCGCCCGCGCGCACCAGGGGCGCTGCGTTCTCCGTCGTGATGCCGCCGATCGCGACGCATGGCGTCTCGGCGATCTCGGCCCAGATTTCGAGGATGTCAGGCTCGGCCCAATGCGAGGGCGCTTTGGTGCCGGTTGGATAGAATGCGCCGAACGCGACGTAATCGGCGCCGGCTTCCGCCGCCTCCATCGCGAGATGGCGCGAGTTGTGACAGGTCACGCCGACAATGCGCTCCTTGCCGAGGGCCGCGCGTGCTCGCGCGTAGCTCGCATCGCTTTGGCCCACATGCACGCCGTCCGCATCGAGCCTGGCGGCCAGATCGGGGCGGTCGTTCAAAATGAAGGCTGCGCCGGCGCCTTGCACGATCGGCTTCAGCGCCGCGCCGATGCGCAGCACCTCCGCGTCATCCGCATCCTTCAACCGCACTTGCACGCACGCGACATCCCCGCCCGCCAGCGCCTCCTTCAGCGCAGGCGCAAACGCGGCGAGGTCGATCGCCGGCGGCGTGATGAGATAGAGGCGGCAGCGTTCGCGCATGCGCCCTTCCTAGCGTCCGGGCGCGCGCGCGCAATCTTACTGAACGACGCGCCGGCCAAAGCTGGGCTGCGACGGCGCAGCGGCTCTCGCCGTGGGCGCGGGGCGAGCAGGGGCGGGTGCGTTGGCGCGCAGCTTCTGCTCCGCCAGGGCACGCTCCATCGCCGCCTCGGCGCCGAGCATGGTGGACGCGCCGGCGGGGCGAGGGGCTTTCGGCGTGTACGCGCCCGGCGAGCCGGGCGGCGGCCCGAAGCGGTTTTCGCCCTCAACGCCAGGCAGGAAGCCAAGATGCACCAGCAGCGCGAGGCCAATCAGCCATGAGATCGGAATGAGAAACACGAGCCCGAAGCCGATCAGCGCGTTCACGCCCCACGGCAGCAGCGCCCAAAAGCCGCTCTGCCCGCGATCGTGAAAGCGCTTCACTTGCAGCGCCGTGTTGATCCAGATGAGCATGCCGAACACGGGCACCAGCGCAAGCAGGAAGCCCATCGCCGCGCGCACCATCTCTTCCTGGCTCGAGCCCCAGGAGAGCCCCGTCATCAGGAAGAGCGCGGCGACCACAAGCACCGCGACAAAGCCCACCGCGATGCCGGCGGACCAATATTGGGCGCGGTTGATGCGCCCGTTGAAGCTGAACAGCAGGTCAACCATACCCATGGCGCGCTCCGGCGTCTTTGGATTTGGCCAGAGCTTACCGGCACGCGCTTAAGCGCTGGCTAAACGCGCGCGGATTGTTCGAAAAATTTGTGTGCCGTTCTGAGACGCACGCGCAAAAATATGGGGCCCGTGAAGGGCCCCATATCTCGTTTTCGATTTTTAGCGCGGCTTACGCCGCCTGCTTTTCCAGCGCTTCCTTCCACTCGCCCTTGGAGGCGAGGCCGTTCATGCGGGCGCGGTGCAGGAAGGCGCGTTGGGCTGCGGCGACGTTTTCGCTCTTGCCGCCCCAGGCCTTCTGTGGCGCCGCTTGCAGCGCGCGGCCGTAGGAGAACGTCATTTTCCAAGGGAAATTGCCGATCTCGTTCATGCGCGAAAGGTGCGCGGTCGCGAGTTCGTCGGACTGGCCGCCGGAGAGATAGGCGATGCCGGGCACCGCGCTCGGCACGCAAGCTTTCAGCACCTTGATGGTCTTTTCGGCGACCTCATCGATGCTCGCTTGCTTGGGCGCCTTCTTGCCGGGCACGATCATGTTCGGCTTCAGCACGATGCCTTCGAGCGCGACGTTCATGTAATAGAGCTGCTGGAAGGTTTCCTTC
>CAZWQS010000020.1:0-26588 GCA_964635925.1 uncultured Terricaulis sp.
GTCGCGGGCCGCACCTGCCGTCGACGGGCAAGCTCGGCAAAGCCTTCAAGCTGATGAAGATCGCCGGCGCCTATTGGCGCGGCGATCAGAACAATGCGCAGCTCCAGCGCATCTACGGTACGGCCTGGGCGGACGAGAAGCAGCTTGAAGAGCATTTGCTGCGCCTTGAGGAAGCCGAGAAACGCGATCACCGCAAACTCGGCCGCCAGATGGACCTCTTCCACATGCAGGAAGAGGGGCGCGGTATGGTGTTCTGGCACGAAAAGGGCCTGACGCTGTGGCGCACGATCGAAGCCTATATGCGCCGCCGGCTTGAGGCCGCCGGCTATGTCGAGGTGCGCACGCCGCAAGTGCTGGACCGCGTATTCTGGGAAAAATCCGGCCACTGGGAAAATTATCGCGCCAACATGTTCGTGTGCGAGACCGTGGAGGGCGAGGAATTGGCGCTGAAGCCGATGAATTGCCCCGGCCACGTGCAAATCTTCAAGTTTGGCCAAAAATCCTATCGCGATCTGCCGCTGCGCATGGGCGAATTCGGCGCGTGCCACCGCTACGAGCCTTCGGGTGCGCTGCATGGCCTCATGCGCGTGCGCGCGTTCACGCAGGATGACGCGCACATTTTCTGCCGCGAGGATCAGATCGAGGAAGAGGTCGCCGCGTTCATCACGCTGGCCAATTCGGTGCACAAGGATTTCGACCTTGCGTCTGATCACATCACGCTTGGCACGCGCCCCGAAGCGCGCGCTGGCAGCGACGAATTCTGGGATAAGACGGAAGCGCAATTGCTCAACGCCGCGCGCAAGGCGGGCGTGGAGCCCGTGATCGCCGAGGGCGACGGCGCCTTCTATGCGCCGAAACTGGATTTCCAGCTCAAGGACGCGATCGGCCGGGTGTGGACGTGTGGCACGATCCAAAACGATTACGTGCTGCCTGAGCGCCTAGGCGCGGAATATGTGGGCGAGGACGGCGCCAAGCATCGTCCCGTCATGCTGCACCGCGCGATCCTCGGCTCGCTGGAGCGTTTCATCGGCGTCCTGATCGAGAACTACGCCGGCGCTTTCCCGCTCTGGCTCGCGCCCGTGCAGGTGGTGATCGCCACCATCACGCAGGAGGCGGACGGCTATGCGCGTGAAGCGGCCGAGGCGATGCGCAAAGCGGGCCTCAAGGTCGAGCTTGATCTGCGCAACGAGAAGGTCGGCTACAAAATCCGTGAGCACAGCTTGCAGAAAATCCCGGTGATCGCCGTGGTGGGCCGCAAGGAGGCGGAGGAACGCAAGCTCGCGCTGCGCCGCTTCGGCAGCCAGGATCAAAGCGTCGTCGGCCTGGACGAGGCGATCGGCGCGCTCGCGGAGGAGGCGAAAGCGCCTGATCTGAAGCGCTTGTAATGAGAGCGTGATCGGATCGGGCGCGCATCGGCCTAGACGGCGTGCGCGCCCCGATACAGGATGAGGGAATCCGGCGCGCGCCGCTCATTGGAAACGCTCAGGGTGGACAAGAACCCGCAACGCCAACGCACGGCCGCGGCAGCGCTCGAACCGCGCGTCAGCGCCATTGTGGTGGCGCGCGGCGTGCGCCCGCGCGCGGCGGCGTCCTCGGCGCTGGATTTGTGCTTGCGCAGCGCCCTGGCGGAGCCGTGGATCGACGATCTCGTCATCGTCGATCACGGCAATGCGGAAGAAGTCTCCTCGGCCCTGCGCGTGCTGCAACTGGATCGGCGCGACGTGAAGGTGTTGACCGCCCCAGCGGCGTTGAGCGCGGCGGGCGCGGCCAATCTGGGCGCGGCGGCGGCGCGCGGGCGTTGGCTGCTGTTTCTGGACGCCGGCATTGTGCTGCAACGCGGCGCTGTGGCGCGCATGGCGGCGGCGGGCGGGGGCGCGGCGTCGCCCTGGATCGTCGGCGGCCGTTTGCTGGATTCGCGCGGGCGCGAGCGCCCGGCGGTGCGTGCTGGCGCGCTCAATGCCTGGTCGGCGATCGCGGTGGCGATGGATTGGCGCGGGCCGCGCCCGTTGCGCCGGCGCGGCGTGCGGGTCGAGCCGGGCGAGGCGCTGCCGGTGGCGGCGGTGTCGGGCGCGTTCATGCTGATCGGGCGCCACGATTTTCAGGAACTCGCCGGCTTCGATGACAAGTTCACGACCGACGGCGCCGATCTCGATCTGTGCCGGCGCGCGCGCGAGGCGGGCGGGGCGGTGCTGTTTCAGCCCGCGGCGGCCGGCGTGCAATTCCTGCGCGCGCCCGCCGCCATGCGCCGCGCCCAAGGGCTGGCGCGCTTCGCCGCCAAAAGCGCCAAGACGCCGCTGCAAAAGGCCTTCGCGCTGATCGCGGGGCCGGCGCTGGCGGTGCTGGTGGCGCTTAAGGATTTTGTGGCGGGGCGCCCGCCGCATCCGCGCTGACCACGCGCCCCACGAACAACGCCACGCGCTCGCCACGCCCCAGCGCTAGCCCGCGCACGGCGGGCTCGGCTGGCGCGAACATCAAGCCGCGCGCGCCCAGCGCATCGTTCACCGCCTGCAGCACGCGCCCTTCGACGACCATCGCAGCACCTTCCTCCGCTTCCGCACCGGCGCGCGCGGCATCCGCGAGGCGGATGTCGCTGCGGGTGAGGAAGATGAGGCTGGCTTCGTTGTAGCCCACCACCCAAAGCGGGCGATCCGCGCGCGGGGTGAGGCGCGCGCGCGTCAGCGCGGCGGCGGCTTCGCTGCTGACATGCAATTCGCGTGCTTCCGGCAGCAGGCGCTCGCGCCAACTGAACGACAACACCAGCGCGCACGCAATCAGCACGGCCGCGCGCGCGGCGGGGCGGCGCAGCATCAAAAGCGCGGCGAGCGCCAGGCCCACGACGCCAAAGCCGATCAAACCGGCGGATACCGCGCGGCGGATGTCGGTGGCGGCGTCGCCGGGCATGAAGGTCGCGCTCGCCGCCGTCAGTGCGACGATCACCGCGCCTGAAACGCCGAACAACACGAGGCCAGCGGGATGGGTGGTGCGCCAATCGCGCCCCACCATCGCGGTCAAGCCCGCCCCGCACAGCAGCGCGATCGCGGGATAGGTCGGCAGCACGTAATGCGGCAGTTTGAACGACATGAGTTCGAAGAACACGAAACTCGCCCCCGCCCAGGCGATGAGGAAGCGCAGCGGGGCGCGGTCTTGCTCATCGCGCGGCGCGCGCGCGGCGCCCCACGCCAAACGCGCGGCGGCGGGCAACGCATAAGTGGCGGGGAAAATCAGGAAGGGCAGAAGGAAGAGATGATAGCCCGGCAGCGCGTCGCCGCGCGTCAGCTTCGGCGCGACGTCGCCGATCATGCCGGCGAAGAAGCCGCAGTTTGTGGCAAGGTTCACGGAGACAAACCACGGCGCGACGATCGCCAGCGCCAATAGCGGCCCCGGCCACCAGAGCAGCGGCGCCCCCCAGCGCGCGCCCCGCTCCCACAATGCCAGCACGCCTAGCGTCAGGCCGATCACGAGCGGCGTGACCGGCCCCTTGATCAATATTCCGCACGCCAGCGCGGCCCAGAAGATCAGCGCATGCGCGCGCGGCCGCGCCGCGCCCATACGCAGCCGCGCCAGCGCCGCCAGCGCCAGCGTGGTGAAGCCGACAAGCAAAGCATCCGTCTTCGCCAGCATGCCTTCAAAGCCCGCGAGCATGCCGGCCGCGAACAGCCCCGCGCCCAACAAGGCCGGGCGCTGCCCGATCAGCGCTGTTCCGCCCCAAAGCGCGGCGATCGCCGCCAGCGCTAGGCCAAGCGCGGAGGGCAGGCGGTAGGCCCAGATCGTGTTGGGGCGCTCTCCGGCGAAAGCTTCCGCCGAAGCGGCCTGGAGCCAATAGGTTCCGGCCGGCTTCACGGTGCGATCGGCCTCTTGCAGGCGAATGCGGCTCCAATCGCCGCTTTCGACCATTTGGCGGGACGCCTGCGCGTAGCGGGACTCGTCCAGATCCGTCACTGGCATGCGCCCGGCCCCGAACAGCGCCGACGCCAGCGCGATCAGGGCGACCAGCACATAGCCGCGCCAGCCGCTGGCGAATTGGTCGAATAGGGAGGGCGGGGCGGAGTCGGGCATGGCGGCGGGTCCGTGATAGCCGCAGGCGGGCGCGGCATGCCAGATGGGCGCCGCTCTCGCCTCCAGGCGCTGGGACAGGTAAGAGAGCGCGCCGCCGCCGGGCGAACCAGGCTGAAAGAGAACAAGACCTTGGCCGAGAGCATTGAATTCAGCGTGGTTGTTCCCGTGCGCGATGAAAGCGGCAACGCCGCCGCTTTGGCGCGCGAAATCGCCGCCGTGCTGGAGGGGCGCTCTTACGAGATGATTTTCGTCGATGATTGCTCGCGCGACGACACGCGCGCCGAGCTTGCGGCGGCGAAAGGCGAATTGCCTGCGCTGCGTTTGGTCGGCCATCGCGTGAATTCGGGCCAAAGCCGCGCGGTGCGCACCGGCGTATTGGCCGCGCGTGCGCCGATTGTGGGCACGCTCGATGGCGACGGGCAGAACGATCCCGCCGATCTGCCGCGCTTGCTCACGCGCCTGACGCGCGCGGAAGCGCCGTCGAATCTGGCGATGGTCGCGGGCAAACGCGGCAAGCGCCAGGACGGCTGGAGCAAGCGCTGGGCGTCAAAAGCCGCCAACACAATTCGCAAAGCCGCGTTGAATGACGGCGCCGATGACAGCGGTTCCGGCGTCAAGGTGTTCAAAAGGGACGCGTTTTTGCGCCTTCCGTACTTCGATCACATGCATCGTTTCATGCCCGCTTTGATGCTGCGTGAAGGCTATGCAGTTGAGTTTTTGGAGGTTAATCATCGTGCACGGGGCGCGGGCCGCTCCAAGTATACCAACCTGGGGCGCTTGGCCGCGAACATGACCGACCTGTTCGGCGTGATGTGGCTAAGAAGCCGGGCCCGCCTCCCAGGGGGAACGGACGAGCTATGAGTCGCGATCCGTTGCGCACGAGTTATATGGCGGCGGCTGGCAGAAACCGGCGGCCCGATAGCCAGGGGAGTCCCATGGGGGCGATTTTCAACGTCTTTCCGCTGATCCTGATCCCGGTGTTGATCTACAACATCTGGGCGTTCGGCTCGACCGCAGCCGGCACCGATCCCGCCGACGTGCGCCGTCACCTCGAAAATCCGATGATCTGCATGCCGATGGCGTCGCAGGAGCCGGGCGCGGTGAATGTGTGCGAAGCGGGCCGCCAAGGCGCGCAAACGCAAGCCGCCGCCGTCGCGCAAGCGCCTGACGCCGCAATCGCCGCCCCGGCGGGCACAGTGCATTGGGTGGTGTCGTTCGGCGATCTGCTGATCTTGCTCTCGCTGATCCTGCTCTTCATCGAGCTGCTCAAATCAACATCGACGGGCACCGCCGCGATCTTCAATCACGCGCTTTCAATGCTCGTCTTCATCATATGTTTGGTCGAGTTTCTGCTGCACCCGGCGTTCGCCACCAGCGTGTTCTTCATCATCATGATCATGTCGCTGCTGGACGTGCTGGCCGGCGTGGTCGTCACCATCATCGCCGCGCGGCGCGATGTGGAGTTTGCCGGGCAGTAAGCTCGGTATTCGGCAGAGCGGCATTCGGCAGTCGGGAAAACCCGGCTGCCGCTTTGCTTGTTGGTAAATCGCAACGGACTTGTCAGACTGTCGATTGCCGACACCCGGCTGCCGTCAAAGGCACCACATCCCCAGCGCCAGGGCGATGGCGAAGTCGAGCCAGCGGCCGAATCGGGGAAAGATGGGGGCCATGGCGGCGGGCTCTGCAGGTTCGGCGCCGGAGGGTGGGAATGACGCTCTTCTTTGACGCCGCGTGGTTTGACGCCCGCCTGGCCGAGAAAGGTCTTGATCGCGGCGCGATGGCCGCGTGCGCCGGGCTTGAGCGCAGCGAGCTGCATCGCTTGTTCATCCATGAGCGCGCGCCTACGGCGCCGGAACTCAACGCCTTCGCGGCCCTGCTGCATGCGGACCTCATTGAGGTGAGCCTGCGCTGCGGCGTGGCCAATCCCAACACGCCGCCCGTGGAAGACCCGGGCCAGCGCATCGAAAGCATGGAAGCGCGCCTCGATGAGATTGATGCGTGGCTCGCAACGCTCGAAACGCAAAAGAAGAAGCGGGCTTAAACCTTGAGATCGAAGGCGATGCCGGCGCGCGGGCCGTTCTTGGGCGGATAGCTCGCGGGCTGCGCCGCTTCCGGCGGGGCGATCTGATTCACCAAAGTGGCGGCGAACAGGGGATCGAGCGGGCGCTGCGGCGCGCGGCGTTGCTTGGCGCGGCGATCCCGCCCGCGACGGGGCTCGTCGCGTTTCTGCTCGGCCAAAAGCACGGTGGGGCGTCCCTCGTCCATGGGCCTGCCGCTGCATCCGATATGCCAACCGCAATTTAAACGATGAACGCGGCGCATCGTTCCGCTTAAGTGTGCGCGGGAGGCGCCGATGCGGGACTATAGTGAATATGACGGGCTCGGCCTCGCGGCCTTGGTAACGAGTGGGAAAGCAAGCCCGCTTGAGCTTTTGGACGCCGCGATCGCGCGTATCGAGCGCCATAACGGCGTGCTGAACGCCGTTGTTTTCAAGGCGTACGAGGAAGCGCGCGCTGTCGCGTCCTTGGGCAAATTGCCGGATGGCCCGTTCAAGGGCGTGCCATTTCTGATCAAGGATTTGGGCGTCAGGGTTAAGAATTGGCCGCGCACGTCCGGCAGCCGTTTTGCGGCGATCGAGGCGGACGGGGAGGATTCGATCCTCACCGAACGCTACCGCGCCGCGGGTCTCGTGCTGGCGGGCAAGACCAATACGCCCGAGTTCGGCATTCCCGGCGTCACCAATTCGGCGAAGCTCGGCCCCTGCCGCAATCCGTGGAACCCGGATCACATTTCCGGCGGCTCCTCCGGCGGCGCGGCAAGCGCGGTGGCGGCGGGCATGGTTCCGCTCGCGCATGCGAGCGACGGCTTGGGCTCCATCCGCATTCCCGCCGCGTGCTGTGGCCTCGTCGGCCTCAAAGTGACGCGCGACCGCAATCCCAATGGCGTCCACGACACCGATCGCGTGATCGGCTTGAGCGTTGACCATGTGGTGACGCGCAGCGTGCGCGACAGCGCCGCGATGCTCGATGCGACCTGCGATCCGCAACCGGCGAGCCCTTATGCGTATCCTAAGCGCGTGCGGCCGTTCCTTGAGGAGGTCGCCGCCAGCCCCGGCAAGCTGCGCATCGCCTGGTCCGGCGAGACGCCGGCGGGTGATCCGCTCGATCCAGACGTCGAGGCCGCGTTGCGGCGCACGGCGGAGACGCTGAAAGCGCTTGGCCATGATGTGCGCGAGGAGGGGCTCGGCATCGATTATCGCGTGCTCTACCGCGCGCAGGGAATTGTCTCGGCCGCGAATTTCGCGGCCAGCATGAAGCGCTGGATCGAGATCAAGGGCCGCGAGCCCGGCGACGACATCGAACCGCTGGCGCGCCGTTTGTACGAATCGGGCAAGGCCATGCGCGGCGCCGATGCGCTGTGGGGCTTGCAGGAGCTGCGCCTGCGCACGCGCGAGATTTTGCGGCGCTTCGAGCAATGGGACGTGTTGCTCACGCCCGTCATGTGCACGCCGCCGCCGCGCGTGGATTTTCTCGACACGCTGACCGACGATCTCAAGGAATTCGACCGCCGCCAGCGCATCAGCTTCGGATTTACTCCGCCGTTCAACATGACGGGCCAGCCCTCGCTGTCGCTGCCCTTGGCGCAATCGCGCGATGATCTGCCGATCGGCATGATGTTCACCGCGAAATACGGCGATGAAGTCACGCTGCTGCGCCTCGCGGGGCAATTGGAAAAAGAGATGCCGTGGAAAGATCGGCGCCCGCCGATCTGGAATTAGGGCGCAAGCCAAGCAAACGCGCGTTGCAGGAAGGGGCGGGCCTCCGCGCGCACGGGCGCGCCATGCGCCATGATTACTTGGCGGGCGGGCCAGGCGAGGATTGTGCGCAAGCCTTCGCGCGCCGCTTTCCGATCCGCGAAGGCGAGGCGAAATTTCAGAGGAACCTGCGGTTCCAGCCCGGTCATGCGGTCCCACCGCGCGATCAGCGCGCGCCAGCCGTTGAACCAGTCGTCGGGGAAATGCTGGATCAGATCGGTGAACAGCACGACGCCGCTTTGGCGATGAAAGAACACGACCTCCGTCGTGATCACGTTTCCGCGCACCAGAACTTGATCGATTTGTCCGGCCCATAGGGCAGGCGGCGCGTCGCTTAAATCCGCGTCAAACGCGATGTCGCGCCGGCGCGCGCGCAGGCCGGGCGCGGCGTAGAGCGCGGTGTGCGGAAACGCCGCGCGCCATTGCGGCAAAGCGAGATGGTGCAGCGAATTCGGCGCCACGATACAGCGCACCTCGCCCAGCGCGCCCACCTCCTCGCGCAGCGCATCGTTCAGCGCGACGGGCGACCACACGAACAAGCCGCCGTCCGCAAGCCGGATCACCGCCATGCGCGTGGGATAGTGAAATCCCGCGCTCGTCACGTGCGGCCCGGCCGCGATCCAGATGTCGTCGCCAAATGCTTCGAGCATGCGCGCGATTGTGCGAAGCGCGGGCTGAAAAGCAACGGACTTTAAATTCGCTTTGATGGCGCACGCGGAGCGAATTTAAAGTCCACAAGACGCTTTAGCCTGGCAACACCAGCTTGGCGCTGAAGCCCTTGGGGCTTCGGTTTTCCAGCACTAGGCGCCCGCCGTGCCCGTCGGCGATGGCTTGGGCGATGGCGAGGCCAAGGCCCGCGCCGTTCGCGTCGCTGCGCGCGGGGTCGGCGCGGAAGAAGGGCTCGGTGAGGCGCGGCAGCATCTCCTCCGGCACGCCGGGGCCGTCGTCGATGATTTCGGCGATGACTTCGTCAGCCTCATTGCGCGTCACGCGCATCACGCCGCCGCCGCCATATTTGGCGGCGTTTTCCGCGAGGTTGCGCAGTGCGCGCGCGATTTCGCTGGGGCGGATGGACGCCATCACCGCAGCCGGCGCGTCGGCGCGGATGTTGACGCCCATGTCTTCCAGTTCGCCGCACAAGGTGCGCGCGATTTCCGCGAGATCGACGTTGACGCGCGCTTCCTCGCTGGCGCCGGCGCGGGCGAGGGCGAGGGCCTGTTCGGTCATCCGCTCCATCTCGTCGATGGGGCCAAGCAGGCGCTGACGCAGCGTTTCGTCCTCCACCAATTCCGCGCGCAGGCGCAGCGCCGTGATCGGCGTGCGCAGATCGTGCGAGAGCGCCCACAACATTTGCCGCTGGCGGCTCAATTGGCGCCCCAGCCGCGCCGCCATGGCGTTGAACGCGGAGGAGGCGCGCTGCACGTCGGCCGGCCCGCTCAAGGGCGCGGCGACATTGGTTTGGCCGAGGCCCAAAGCGTGCGCGGCGTCCGCCAATTGCGCCAGGGGGCGCCCGATCTGACGCGCGATAAACGCCGCGCCCAGCCCCACCAGCACTAGCGAGATCAAGCCGCCGATGATCACATTCACCGGGGCGGGGCGCGGCCCCGGCAGGCGCGCGCGCACGTTCAGCCAGGATGTATCGTCCAGCCGCACGGAGAGGGTCACCTCCGTGGCGCGCCCGCGCGGCTCGTCGGTGCGCACGCGCATGCGCGCCTGGTCGCGCAGCGAAATTTCATCATCGTCCCGCATGCGCCATCGGCGCAGCGGTTCTTCGGTCAATTGCGCGGCGGCGTGGGTTTCGGCCCCGCCGAGCGCTGCGGAGACGCCGCGCGCCATGCGCCGGGCCGGGCCGGCGCGCGCGCCTTCGGTGACGGAAGGCGCATCCGCCACGCGATAGCGAATGGAATAATCGCGCGCCTCGCGCGCCAGCACGGGGCGCAGATTGGCCGGCGCGTCGCGCAGCAATTCGGCGGCGTAGACGATGCGTTCGATCGCGATGTTTTCCGCCGCGCGGCGCAACGCAGCGCCGCGTTCGTTGGCGTATAAAATAAACGCGATCGCGTAGGAAAGCGCGACCGCGAACAGCGTCACCAGCACAAGACGGCCCGTCAGCGTGTTGAACGGATTGTATTTCACGCTTTTTCGACCGGCGCGGTGAACACGTAGCCGCCGCCCCACACCGTCTTGATCAATTTCGGCGTGCGCGCGTCGGCCTCGATTTTGCGGCGCAGGCGGCTGACTTGCGTATCGACGGCGCGGTCGAACACGTCGGCCCCACGATCGAACGCAAGATCGAGCAATTGATCGCGCGTCAGCACGATTTTGGGGCGCTGCAGGAAGGTCATCAGTAGGCGATATTCGCCGGTGGAGAGTTCGTGGCTTTCGCCCTTGTCGTCCACCAATTCGCGCTCGGCCACTTTGAGCATCCAACGATCGAAGCGCAGCGCTTCGCCGGTGGGCGCTTGCGCTTCCGGCGGCAGGGCGTGCGTGCGGCGCAGCACCGCGTCGATGCGCGCCAACAGTTCGCGCGGATTGAACGGCTTGACGACGTAATCGTCGGCGCCGACCTCAAGGCCGATGATGCGGTCCAGTTCCTCGGCGCGGGCCGAAAGCAGGATCACTGGAATCTGGTTGGCCTCGCGGATGTGGCGGCAAAGCGAAAGCCCGTCCTCGCCCGGCATCATGATGTCGAGGATCACGAGATCGACGCGGTTTTCCTTGATCGCCTTGCGCGCGGCCTCGGCGCTTTCCACGGCTGTGGCGCGCCGACCGTTCTTTTTCAGGAACTGGGCCAGCGATTCGCGGATGTCGCGATGGTCGTCCACGACGAGAATATGCGGGTCTTCCGGCGTCATGGCTTCCCATGTGAGCCGGGAGCGGTCAAAAATCTACCGGGCGCGCTTGGCGGACTTGTGCCAAAGCTTGGCAAAGGCCGCCGGGCGACACACTTAGGCAAGAACAGGGCGGGCGTTCGCCACACGGGCGCCCCAACCAGCACCTAGCCAAGCGGGCGCGCTGGGCTGCAACGCGAGGGGAATTCCATGAAGGCATCGACTTTGGCTCTCCTGGCGGCGGCCGCAATGTTGGCCGGCTGCGCAAGCGGCTCGCGCGGGGAGCGGGGAGAGCCTCTGCGGTCGTTGATGTCGGCCGACGTGATGGTGTTCGTGAGCTTCGACGCCGATGGCGATCTCTCCGTCACCGAGGCGGAATTAAACGCGGGCCTCACCCGCGAGTTCGCGCGCGCGGACGCGAACGGCGACGGGCAATTGCAGCCGATCGAATTTCAGAACTGGGCCAACACCGCATTGGGCGGGGGCCAGATCGGGCCGTTCCGTCTCGATTTTGACCGCAATGTCGATAATGTGATCACGCGCGAAGAATTTGAAAACGAGTTCCGCGCGCGCTTCCGCGATTATGATTCCGATGAAAGCGGCGCGCTGTCGCGCCCGGAATTCGTGCGTTTGGTGGGGCAGGCGCGCCCGCCCGCGCCCCCGCGCGTGGCCCGTCCGGACTGACAAGCTTTGGCGCCAGATTTAGCAGCGCCGAAAAGCAGCGGACAAAAATCGTTCCTATATTGAGATCGTCGGCGCCTCCCCTCCCTCGCGGCGCCGGGAGCGTTCCGCGCCGCTTTCCCCCCGTCGGCGCGGGCTAGGCAAAAGAGCGGCCGGCGCGCCTCCCCTGCGCCGGCCGTTTCTTTTTGGGGCGTTAAAACCTGCATCCGACAAACTTTGTCGCAAGCCAGACCAACGCGCGAAAAGCCGCGCCGTTACATGCATCGCCCAAGGCCGGCGAGGAGGCCCCTGATGGAGACCCCCACATGCGTAAAGTTTTGCTTGCTGCAATCGGTTTCGCCGCATTCGCGGGCGCGGCCAGTATGGCCGCCGCTCAGAATCAGCCCCAAGCGCCTGAGCGCGCGCGCGGCGTGTTTTCGATGGACGCAAATACTGACGGCGTACTGACGCGTCAGGAATTCGACACCGCCCGCGCGGCGCGTTTTGCGGCGCTTGACGCCGATCACAACGGCCAAGTCACGCGTGAAGAAATGCGCGCCCAACGCGGCGAGCGCGGCCACCGCCGCGGCCATCGCGGCATGCGCCTCGATCGCGCGGACGCCAACAATGACGGCGCGATCACGCGCGAGGAATTCCTCGCCGGGCCCACGCAAATGTTCGCGCGCCTTGATGCGAACAATGACGGCGTGATCAGTGCGGACGAGCGCCCGCAGCGGCGCCAGCGCGCCGAAGGAGAACGCGCCGCGCGCCCCGAACGCCCCAATTTCGACGCGAACAATGATCGCCAGATCTCGAGCGCCGAATGGGACCAGATGGGCGCCGCCATGTTCCAGCGCCTTGACGCCAACAATGACGGGCGCGTGACACAGGAAGAAGCGCAAGCCGCCCGCGGCGCGCGCCGTGGTCGTTAATTGATCACGTGTAACTGACCGGACGGCGCGGTTGGGCGGGAGCGCCCGGCCGCGCCGCTTCGAGGGGGAATGGGCTTGCCCTTTGCGGGCCCGGCGCCAAGTGAGGATACGAGATGCTCCCGGCACTGAAACAAAAAGCGCAGGATTTGTGGGCAAAGCGGCCCGGGCTTTTGCGCGGGCGCAATCTGGCGCTGACCGGGGGCGGGGCGGCGATTGTGCTGCTTGGCGCATGGATGCTGCTGAAGGGCGACGGCGATTCCGAGCCTTATCGCACCGCCGCGGTCGATCGCGGCGCCATCGTGCGCGTGGTGAGCGCCACAGGCACGCTGCAGCCGCTGGTTTCGGCCAATGTGGGCTCGACGGTTTCGGGCCCGGTGCAGGATGTTCTGGTCGATTTCAACAGCCAGGTGCGCGCGGGCCAAGTGCTGGCGCGGCTTGACCCTACGCCGTTTCAGCAGCGCATCGTGCAAGCGCAAGCGTCGCTCGCGCAGGCGCAGGCGCAGCTCGCCGTGGCTGAAAGCGATTATCAGCGTTACGTGCTGCTGCAGCAGCGCGGCTTCGCCTCCGAACAATTGATGGCGCAACAACGCGCGGCGCGCGACACCGCGCGCGCGGCCGTGGCGCAGGCCTCCGCCCAGGTGGCGACGGCGCGCACGGATTTGCAGCGCAGCGTGATCACCTCGCCGATCGACGGCGTCGTTGTGGATCGCCAAGTGAATGTCGGCCAATCGGTCGCCGCCAGCTTGCAGGCGCCGACCTTGTTCATCATCGCGCAAGACCTCTCGCGTTTGCAGGCCAACATCACTGTCGACGAAGCCGATATTGGCGATGTGCGCCAAGGCATGGATGTGCGCTTCACGGTCGATGCGTTTCCCGATCGCCAGTTTGAAGGCCGCGTGAGCCAAGTGCGCCAGCAGGGCGTCGCTGAGTCCGGCGTGGTGAGCTACACAGTCGTGGTCGAGGCCGATAACCCGGGGCGCCAATTGCTGCCGGGCATGACGGCGAACGCGGAAATCGTGTTGGAAGAACGCGAGGACGTGCTGCGCGTCGCCAACAATGCGCTGCGCTTTCGCCCCGCCGATCAAGCGCTCGCCGCGCGCGGGCAGGCGCTCGCTTCAGACGGCGCTTCGGCGGGCGGTGCGCGCGGACAGCGCGCCGAAGGCGGCCAGCGCGGCCAAGGCGGCCAGCGTGGCCAGCGCGGCGTCGAACAATTGACGGAAGCGCTTGAGTTGACGCCCGCGCAGCAGGAAACCGCGCGCGCGGCGTTCCAGAACGCCATGCAAAACGCCGGCTCCGGCGGCGGGGATCGCCGCGCCGCGATGCGTCAGGTGCGCGAAGCCGCGCTGCGCGAACTCGAACCCTCGCTCACCGACCATCAGCGCGAATTGCTGGCCCAGATGCGCCAGGGCGGGGGCCCGCGCGCGGAAGTGCGCCGCCAGGCCGTGGTTTGGGTGTTGCGCAACAACCGCCCCGTGCCGGTGCAAGTTGAGATCGGCGTGGCCGACAATGGCTACACCTTGATCCACAGCGGCCTCAGCGAAGGCGATCAAGTGATCATCGGCGGCGGCCCGCAGGCGCAAGCCGGCGCGCAAAGCCGAAGCCCGCTGGGCGGCGGCCGCGGCGGCGTGCGGATCCGGGGCGGGTGATGGCGAATCTGATCGAAGCGGAAGCGCTGGTGAAGCTTTATCGCATGGGCGATGAAACCGTGCATGCGCTGGACGGGGTGAGCTTCTCCATCCCACGCGGCGATTATTGCGCGATCGTCGGGCCCTCGGGCTCGGGCAAGTCGACGCTGATGAACATTATCGGCGGTCTCGATACGCCCACCAGCGGGCGCATCGTCATCGACGGCGCCGACATTGCGACCTTGGACGACACTGGGCTCGCCGTTTTCCGCAACCGCACCATCGGCTTCATCTTTCAGAGCTTCAATCTGCTGGCGCGGCAAACGGCGCTTGAGAATGTCGAGCTGCCGATGATTTACGCCGGCGCCCCGGTGAAGGAGCGGCGCGAGCGCGCGGCGGAATTGCTGGAGCGCGTGGGCCTTGGGAAACGCGTCGATCACCGGCCCAATCAGCTCTCGGGCGGGCAGCAGCAGCGCGTGGCGATTGCGCGCGCGTTGGCGGGCAAGCCCGCGCTTTTGCTGGCCGACGAACCCACCGGGGCGCTCGATACGCAAACCGGCAAGGACATCATGGCCCTGTTCGATGAGCTGAACAGCGAAGGCGTCACCATCGTCATCGTCACGCACGATCATGATGTCGCCGCCGCCGCCAAGCGCACCATCGAAATGCGCGACGGCCACATCGTGTCCGACAAGCAGAACGTGAGGAACGCGGCATGATGCGCACCGCCGATCTCGTCGCCAGCGCCGGGCGCGCGCTGCGCGCCAACCCGATGCGTTCAGCGCTCACCGCGCTGGGCGTGATCATCGGCGTCGCGTCGGTCGTCGCCATGGTGGCGCTGGGCTCGGGCGCGCAGGCGCAAGTGGAGCGCTCGATCGCCAGCCTTGGCTCGAACCTGCTGATCGTGGTGCCTGGCGCGATGCGCAGCGGGGGCGGGGTGCGCGCCCAGGCCGGCGCCGGCGGGGGCTGGGATTCGCTCACGCTGGGCGATGCGGAAGCGATCGCCCAGATCGAAGGCGTCGCGGCCGTCGCGCCCTCGCAGCGCGCGCGCACGCAATTGATCGCCGCCGGGCTCAACTGGAATCCGCAGGTGGAAGGCGTCACGCCGGCCTACCTCGTCGCGCGTGACTGGAACGTCGCGCAGGGGCGCATGTTCGATGACACCGAAGAGCGCCAGGCGCGCCGCGTCGTGGTGCTCGGCGCCACGGTGGCGAGCGAGCTGTTCCCCAACATCGATCCGGTCGGCGAAAGCGTGCGCATGAATGGCGGCGCCTATGAGGTGATCGGCGTTCTGGCCTCCAAAGGCCAATCCGGCTTCGGCATGGACCAGGATGACATCGTTCTGGCGCCGTTGACGACTGTCAAACGCCGCGTCTCCGGGCGCCAGCGCCGCGCCGATACGGTGAGTCAGATTTCCGTGAAAGCCGCCAGCGAAGACGCGCTGCCCGCTGTTGAGCGGCAAGTGACCGAGATTTTGCGCCAGCGCCACCGCACGGTGGAAGGCGAAGATGATTTCACCGTGCAGAATCTCAGCTCCATCACCGAAACGGCTGCGCAAACGACGCAAGTGTTCACTTATCTCCTTGGGGGAATCTCGGCGGTGTCGCTGCTTGTCGGTGGTATCGGGATCATGAACATCATGCTGGTGTCGGTCACGGAACGGACGCGCGAGATTGGCCTTCGCAAAGCTTTAGGCGCCCGTCAGAGCGACATTCTGCATCAGTTCGGCCTCGAAGCGGTGACGCTATCGGTGGCGGGTGGAATTGTTGGCCTTGCGCTGGGTGTTTTGGGCGCCTGGTTAATGACGTCTTTATTTAATTTGCCTTTGGTGATTGCGCCGGCAAACGCGTTCATGGCCATCGGCTTTTCAGGGCTCGTGGGCGTGATGTTCGGCGCGTACCCGGCCTGGCGTGCGGCAAGGCTCGATCCGATCGAGGCGCTGCGGCGGGAATGAGGATGAAGAACGCGATGCGCACTCTTGTTGTGTCCCTGCTGGCGCTTTCGGTCGCGGCGCCGGCGGCCGCCGATACGTTGCCCGAAGCGCAAGCGGCGGCGGTCGAGTCCAATCCAACGCTGGCCGCGCAGCGTCAGCGCTTGAACGCCACGCGCGAGACGCTGCCGCAGGCCTGGTCTGAGGCGCTGCCGCAGATTTCGGTCTCCGGATCGGCCACGCGCAGCGCCAATGATTCAGATAACCCCGCGCTCGATACGCTCGCGCGTGAAACCTGGTCGGCCGGGGCGAGCGCTTCGCAGCTCTTGTTCGGCGGCGGTCGGGTGCTGGCCTCCACGCGCGGGGCGCGGGCGCAGATTCGTGGCGCGGCGGCGAATTATGATCAAACATTGCAGACGCTGTTGCTGGACGTGACGCGCGCCTATGCCGACGTGCGTCAGGCGCAAGCAGTGGTCGCAGCGCGCGAAACCACGGTGTCCAATCTGTCGACTCTGTTCGAATACGCGCAGGCGCAGTTCGACGCCGGCGTGGTGACGCGCACGGATGTCGCCCAATCGCAGGCGCGCTTGGCGCAGGCGCGCACGCAACTCGTTCAGGCGCAGGGCGCGCTGGCGGCTTCGGTGCAAGCCTATCAGCGCCTGGTGGGCCGTCCGCCGACCAATTTGGAAGCGCCAATGGGCGCGGCTGGCTTGCCCAGTGACTTGCAAGCGGCGCTCGATACGGCCGGTCAGCAAAGCCCGGTGCTGCAAGCAGCGATCGCCGCGACTGAGCAGGCGGATGCGGCTGTGGCTTCGGCGGCGGCGCAAGGACGCCCGCGCGTTTCGCTGGAAGCCGGGTACGGTGCGGGCGCCGATTTCAACGACGATTTCTCCGAGAGCACCAACGACTCCGTTGGCCTGCGCGTCACTGTGCCGATCTTCCAGGGCGGCGCCATTCAATCGCGCACGCGCCAGCAGCGCGCGTTGCGCTCGGCCGCCAATCTCGATCTCGCCTCCGCGCAGCGCAACGTGCAGGAGCAAGTGACTAACGCCTGGACGGGCCTGGCCAGCGCGCGCGCGGCGGTGCAATCGGCGCGAGAGCAGGTGGAGGCGTCCGAACTCGCTTATGAAGGCGTGCGGCTGGAGCAGGAAACCGGCCTGCGCTCGACTGTCGAGGTGCTCGATCAGGAGGCTGATCTGCTCACCGCGCGCATCGCGCTGGCCCAGGCCGAGCGTGACCTGGTTGTGGCGGAGCGCCAGATGTTAGCGGCCATTGGCGCGCTGGGCGTCGAAGGCGCGCAAGCGGGCGCGGTTCCGCCCCCGAATGACGAATTGCGCGGGCGCTAAAACAACCCTCGCGGCTTAAGGGGCTTTTCAGGCCCCCAGATCGGCGTATGCTTCCTTCAGCGCGAGACGCTTCGGCCATGAGCCGGGCGCCGCCTGATAGGGAAAAACGCCATGGCCGCGATCGATTTGATTGGGCACGACGTGCGAGATAATTCCGCGCGCGCCCGTAAGTCCTTGCATCCAAGCTGTTATTTACTTGCCGGGCTCGGCACGTTGATTTTCGCGGCGCTGTTGCTCGATACGCTGGTCGGCTTCATCACCTGACCCGCCTGGGCCTGCTCAGAGCGCAGGCGGCGCGTCGTAGAAATCGACGCGGCAGCGCATCGGCCAAAGCGCCGTCACGAAATGCTTCTGCTGCGGCAGAATAAGGCCCGGATTTTCGGGCGTCAGCACGTGCTCGGCCGGCGGCTCCAGCACCGTGTAGTGCAATTGCCCTTCCAGCACCCGGATCACCGCCCACACGCCGGCTTTGGTGTTGTGCTCGCTTTGCAACGCGGCCGGCAGCGTGTTTTCGTCAAACACCGGTGTGGAGCGGTAGGGCGCGCTCATCAGGCGGCTCGCGGCAAGTCGTCGGCGTGATCGGGATAGGGCGCGTGCTTGGCCGGATCGACCGTATCGCCCGCCAATTCGCTGGCGAAGCCGTGATTGACGTCGCGATGGTGCGCCTCGTCGGCGCGCACGACCAGCACCACATCCCGCAGCGTGGCGTTCTCGGGCAGCTTCCAATAGCGCTTGGCGATCTCCGGCGCGGGCACGTTGGGGCTGCGCCCTTCGTCAAGCTCGGCCAGATAGTGCGTGTAGGAGATCACCGCCTCTTCCTCGAAATAGCCGACAACGCGGTGCGCGGTTTTTGAACTGACGAGGTAGAGCACGAAGAAGCTGATATAGAAAATCCACTGCGCCATCAGCACGACGAGGCGCTCAAATAAGGAGGGTTTGGCCACCTCGATGAACGTCATCAGGTGCATGCGCTCATTTTCGGCTTCTTCCATCAGAGTGCGGATCCAGCCTTTGTCATCCTCCATGCGGCGCAGGCATTTGAGGTGCGTCAGCGTCGCGCCCACCATGCCGGGCACGGCCGCGACCGTTTCCAGCACGATGGCGCGATGGCCGTAGCGCTTGGCGAAGAACGTGTCGGCGCAGAAGCGCAGCATCTTGGTGAAGCCCAGCGCGATGCGGTCCGACACATCCTTTGGCGCATGGTGCACGCTGAGATCGACATAAGGGGCGTGGCTCATCGGAGAGGCTCCATCATTCGCCGGCGCGCGGCGGGGCGGCGTCAAGTTCGGGTTTGTAATAGAGTGCAAGCTTCAGGCTCTCGCCGATGCGGCGCGCTTTCATCTGCATCGCGGCGGCGTGTTCGGGCGCCATCATCTCGGCGGTGGCGACATCCCAAAGCGCAAGCCAGCGATCAAAATGTTCGGGCCGGATGCGCGCCTTGTGGATCAGGTGCTTCATCATCGGGTTGCCCTTGAAGCGCCCGCTGGTGAGCATCACTGAGTGCCAAAAATCGGTCAGCTTCGAGAGGTGGTGAGGCCAATCGGCGATCGCGTCGTTGAAGATCGGGCCGAGTTCGGGATCGGCGCGCACGCGCCCGTAAAACAGCGCCACCAGGCGGGCGAGGCTTTCGTCGTCGAGTTGTCCGCGGGCGTCCATCTGCGCCGGCTCCAAAACATGTATTTGACTTACATGTATCGATCGGGCGAAAACATGCAACGGAAATGCATGGTTCCAGCGTGCGGCACGCCGCCTCTCCGTAGAAACCCGTAATGCGCCTGACCCGCTACACCGACTATGCCCTGCGCGTGCTGATCCATCTGGCCGCGCACGAAGAGAAATTGTGTTCGATTTCAGAGATTTCCCGCGCCTACGGGGTCTCGCAAAACCACCTTATGAAGATCGCCAACGATCTGGCGCGCGCGGGCTATATCAGCGCTGCGCGCGGGCGCGCCGGGGGCCTCCGGCTGGCGCGCCCGGCGGGGGAGATCAATGTCGGCGAAGTGGTGCGCCATACTGAGGAGGGGTTCGATCTGGTCGATTGCGCCCATTGCGTGATCGCCCCGGCCTGCGGCTTGACCGGCGTGCTAGGCCAGGCGCTCGCAGCTTTCATGCGCGTGCTGGACGGTTACACCCTGGCCGATCTTGCCGCCAATCGCCGCGCCCTGCGCGCGCTGCTCGACACCGCGCCGGCGTGAGATCAAAAACCTTGAGGGCAAATCGCAATATCATTCGTTTGTGTGGGCGTATCGCTCGGTGACACCACCGCACCCGAGCGCTGCTAAGGGGGACGTATGCGCACGACCAAGACCGGCGCGCCGGCATGACCGATCCGCTCGCCTTTGTGCTGGCGTGTCTGGCGGTGCTGTTCGTGCCGGGGCCGACCAACACGCTGCTCGCCACCTCGGGCGCGCTCTGCGGCGTGCGCCGCTCGCTCGGCCTGCCTGTGGCGGAGCTCATGGGCTATTCGATCGCGATCTGGACCATGGCGCTGCTGATCGCGCCGTTGGTGCACGCCTCGCCGCTGATTTCGAAGGGGCTGCGCCTGGCGTGCGCGGGCTATCTCATCTGGTCAGCGGTCCATCTCTGGCGCGAGGGCGCAAACGCGCTGACCAGCAGCGAGCCGGTGAGCTTCCGTCGCATTCTCGTCGTCACGCTGCTCAATCCCAAGGGCATGCTGTTTGCGTTCGTGATCATTCCCCATCTCGGCGGGCGCGACGTGCCCGCGGCGCTGCCGTATCTCGCCGCCCATGCCGGCATGACTTTGACCGCCTCGCTCTGCTGGATCAGTCTGGGCGCAATGATCGGCGCGGGCGCGCGCACGCAAGTCAGCCCCGGCCTCATCCGCCGCCTCGGCGCCTCCGCGCTCGGCGTATTCGGCCTGGTGCTGTCCAGTTCAGTGTTGCAGACGGGGTAGCTGGAGCGGGCGAGGGGAATCGAACCCCTGACATTCAGCTTGGGAAGCTGACGTTCTACCTCTGAACTACGCCCGCGCTCGGTGCGCTAGATAGCTGCCCCCGGCCCAAATAGGAAGAGCGCCGCCGTCTAATTGGGCGTGATCGAATGAGCGGTGCTTCTCGCATGAACAGCGGGGGCGACCGCGCAATCAGCGCGATCAGGCCAGCGTATGAGGCGGCTGGCTTCATGTAAGATGGCCATGGGGATGGCGGGGTCTTGCGCATCACTCGTCATCGAATGAGACGGAGGGCGGCCCAATGACCAAGACAATCGTTCTCGTGCACGGCGCTTGGCTCAACAGCCGCGCGTGGGAGAATTGGAAAGCACGCTACGAAGCCGGGGGATACACGGTTGTCGCGCCCGATTGGCCGGGCGATGAGGGCGATCCGGTCGATCTCAAAGCCAATCCGCGCAGGGAGCTGACGCAGTTCGGACCCAAGGAAATCGTCGCCCATTATGAGCGCATCTTACGCGCGTTGCCCGAGAGCCCGATTATCGTCGGCCACTCCGCGGGCGGCGTGTTTACGCAACATCTGCTTGACCGCGGCCTTGGCGTTGCCGGCGTCGCCATCGATCCCGCGCCGACGCCGGGCGTCGGCTTGCCGCTGGATGCGGTGATCTCGGCGTTCCCTGTGCTCGGCGATCTGACGAGCGGGGGAAAGGTCGTGTCGATGACAAAGCAATTCTTCGCCGAGCGTTTCGCCAACGGATTGCCACGCGATCAGGTGGATGCGCACTTCGCGCGATATGTCGTGCCGACGGCTGGCAAAGTGTATTGGGATGGCGTGCTCTCCGGCGGCGCGGGCCCCATCACCTGGAACAGCAAAACGCGCGCGCCGCTTCTGCTGATTGGCGGCGGCAAGGATCTCATTGCGCCGGCCAGCATGACGAAGGCGATCTTCGACAAGCAAAAGCGCGCCGAGTCGCTCACCGAGCTCAAAGTCTATCCGGATCGATCACATTATCTGTGCGCCGAACCGGGCTGGGAAGAGGTCGCAGATTATGCGCTGGCCTGGGCCGAGAAAAATCAGCGCGCCGCCGCCGCATCGATCGACGCCCGCGTGGCCTAACTCGCGGGCGGGCGTAAAGCGCGCTTACCCGCCCAGTGGCGCGCGGGCGATTTTGGCGACTTTGGGGTTGGGGCCGTGGCGCAGCTCTTCCTCCACCAGGCGCGCCACGTCTTGCAGCATGCGCACCTGCGCGGGGCTGAGCTGGCGCGGCTTGTGGTCGACGATGCAGAGCGCGCCGACGCGGCTGCCGTCGGGCGCTTTCAATGGCACGCCGGCGTAAAAGCGCACGCGCGGATCGCCCACCACGGCGGGGTTTTCGGCGAAGCGGTCATCCATCAACGCGTCGGTGACGACCAGCGGCTCATCGCTCAGAATGGCGTGCGAGCAAAAGCCGATGTCGCGCGGGGTTTCGCTGAAATCGAAGCCGAGATGCGATTTGAACCATTGCCGGTCGCGATCCACCAGGGTGACGAGCGCGATCGGCGTATCCAATGCGGCCGCGGCGATGCGGGCGTGGCGATCGAAACGCTCTTCGGCGGCGGTGTCGAGCAGGCCGAGGCCATGCACGGCGGCCAGGCGCTTTTCCTCATCCTGCGGCAGCGGCGCTTTGCGCCAGCGCGACATCGAGCGCATCAGCCACGCGCGCATGCGCGAGCGCGCGTATTGCAAACTGTAAGGCCGCGTCAGCCAATCGGTGACGCCGGCGGCGTCGCCCAGTTCGGCCACGCGCGCTTGATCGGTGACGATAATCAGCGGCGTATCCTGGCCGTTCTCTTCCGCGCGCAGCAGGCGGCAGAGCTCGACCGGATCGACCCCGGGCGTCGCCTCGCCGAGGAAGATAATCACAGGCTCGCTGGATTGAACCGCCGCTTTCAGCGTTTCAAACGAATTGTCCTCCGACACCGGAATGTGATCGGCCTCGGCCGCGGCGGTGAGGATCAGGCGATCCTCCACCTTCACGCCCGCCAACAGCACGGAGGCGTCGGAGAGATCGTCGGTGGGGTTCACGAGGCCCGATGGCGCGTAGGGCGTGTAGCGCCGCGCGCCCGCGTCGCGCAGTTCAATCGTGACGCCTTCGGCGGCGCCGCTAACAATCAGCCGGGCGCCCGCCTTCGCGGCGCGCGCCCGCGCGGCCTCCACCAGCGCATCCACCGCGCGGTCATGGCGGGCGGGGTCATGATGGAAGAGCGCCACTTGCGCGACATCGCCGGCGATCGCCACGTCGGTGACATATTCCACCGTGCTGTGCCCCCAGCCGGCCTTCGCGGGAAATTCAGCCGCCGTGTATTGCGCGTCGTGGATCAAGAGATCGGCGCCGCGCACGAAATCGATATGGGATGCGTCGCCGCCCTCGATACGGGCGGAGCAGCCTTGGGCGGCGTCCGGACTGTGCGGCTCATGGTCGGAGGCGTAGACCAGCACCGCGCCATCGGCCTCGATGCGATAGCCGACAGTGAGCGCGGGGTGGTTGAGATATTGCGTGGTGATGCGTGCGTCGCCTATCTGGATGGCCCCTTCCACCACCTCGTGAAAATGCACGGTCGCGGCGAACGCGTTGATGGTGACGGGGAAATAAGCGTACTCCATCTGCCCGGCCAGCACCTCGCGCAGCGATTGGCCAAGCCCGCGCGGGCCGTAAATGCGCCATTCGTTGCCCTCTTCAAACAGCGGCGCGAAGAAGGGCAGGCCCTGGATATGATCCCAATGCGTATGTGAGATCAGGATCGCGCCGGAGCACGGCTTGTGGTCCTGCACTAACGTCTGCCCCAGCGGATGGGCGCCCGTGCCGCAATCGAGCAGGATGATTTGACCGGAATCGGTGCGCACCTCGATGCAGGAGGTGTTGCCGCCATAGCGAATGGTCGTGGGACCAGGCGTGGCGATGGAGCCGCGCGTCCCCCAGAAACGGACCTTCATGGCGCAATCTCCGGGCGCGAGTGCCTGCGCCATATTGCGACGCGCCCGCTCCAGCGGCAAGCGCTCTCGCATGGCGTTGGTCGATCGTAGCCGAGACTACCCGCACGCGCGTCAACACTCTTTTCGCATAGTTCAAAATGGCACATCGGTTGCAGCGGCGGCTCTTGCGCGCATCAGCCCCCTGGGCGTGCTTGGCTGCTTCCGCCTCCCGCCAATGTTGGAGCAGCCACGGCCCCTGCTTTTCCTCGTGAAAGCAGGGGCCGAAACGGGGGCGCGGCATTGTTTGACCGCGTGGACGGGCTTTATTAATCTGCGCGGCGGGGTTTCAAACATGGCGCGCACGCAAGCGGCGGACTACGATCAACGGCGCGCCGACATCGTCGCGCAGGCGGCGCGGCTTTATGCGCGCCACGGCTTTTTGGGCGCGTCGGTCGCCGATCTCGCCATGGCGTGCGACGTCTCGAAATCGGCCATCTATCATTATTACACTTCGAAAGAGGACATCCTCTACGATGTGATGATCTCCCATGTGCGCGCGCTGGAGGAGGCCGCCGCCGCCGCGATGGCGCTGGATGCGCCGGCGCAGGATAAATTGCGCGCGCTCGCGCGGCGCTTCATGGCGCTTTATGTGGGCGCGGCGGATCGGCACAAAGTGCTGCTGAACGATCTCGACCACCTGCCCAAGCCGCGGCGGGCCGAGATCGTGGCGGTGCAGCGTGGCCTGATCGAGGCGGTGCGCACGCTGCTGGCGGAGATCGCGCCGGGCTTGCGGAAGAAGAGCGGCGAAAGCTTCGCCGCCGCGATGCTCTTCTTCGGCGCCATCAACTGGACGCACACCTGGTTTGACGCCAAAGGGTCCGTCAGCGCCGAGGCGCTGGCCGATATGGCGGTGGACGTGACGTTGGGCGGGTTGGCGAAGGCTGCGGGTTAGCCCCTCTTATCGTCAGACATCATAGCTTAGCGCCACGCCCTCGCTCACCGGCGTCGCCTGGCAAGTCAGCACGTAGCCTTCGGCGACTTCCTCGGCCGAGAGCCCGTAATTCACCTTCATCTGCACTTCGCCCGCGATCACCTTGGCGCGGCAGGTGGCGCAGACGCCGCCCTTGCACGCAAACGGCGCGGGCAGCCCCGCGGCGCGCACGTTGTCGAGGATCGAGTGATTGGCCGGATCGAACGTCACGTTCACGCGCCGGCCGTTCAGCGTCACGCTCATCTTGAGGCCGGCCGCTTTTTCCTCCAGCGCGCGCGCGGCGGCGGCTTGCGCGGCGGAAAGCGGCCCGGTGGTGAAGCGTTCGATCAGGATGCAGGACTTTTCGACGTTGCGCGCGGTGAGCGCTTCTTCGACTGCATCCATCATCGGGCCGGGGCCGCAGATGAAATACGCGTCGGCGTCGGCGGGCGCGAGCTTGGCCAGCACGTCCTCGGCCTTGGCGCGGTCGAGCCGGCCATTGAAGAGGTCGATCTCTTCTTCTTCTTCGTCTTCCAGAAAATGGAAAACCGAGAGCCGATCGATATAGCGATCCTTCAGCGCGGCGATTTCTTCCAGAAACATGATGCCGGCGGAAACGCGGTTGCCGTAAAACAGCGTGAAGCGCGAACGCGGCTCAAGTTCGAGCGCTGTTTTCATCAGCGACAGCACCGGCGTAATGCCGGAGCCGCCGGCGAAACCCACATATTCGCGTTGGGCGTCGGGCGCGAACGTCCAGCAGAAGCTGCCGTGCGGCGCCATCACGTCGATTTCATCGCCCGCCTTCAGCTCATCGTTCACCCAGCCGGAGAACACCCCGCCCGCGATCTTCTTCACGCCGATTTTCAGCACGCCTTCGCTGGGGCTGACGCAGACGGAATAATTGCGCCGCACCTCTTCGCCGCCGAAATCGCGACGAAAAGTGAGGTGCTGGCCGGCCTTGAAGGCGAACGCCGCGCGCAAGCGTTCCGGCAGATCAAAGCGCACCGAAACTGCATCCGGCGTTTCGCGCTTTACTTCCGCAACGCGCAGGGTGTGAAAATCGTGGCTCATCTTAATGGCACTTAAAGCGGTCAAACGGCTCGGCGCACGCCTTGCAGCGCCACAGGGCCTTGCAGGGCGTGGAGCCGAAGCGGGAGATTTCCTCGGTGTTGCTTGAGCTGCAACGCGGGCATTGCGCGGGCGTTTCGTTTTTGAGCGAAGCGGCGTCGGCGCCCTTCGGCGGCGGGGCGATGCCGTAAGCGCGCAGCTTCTCGCGGCCCGCATCGCTGATCCAATCGGTGGACCAGGGCGGGGAAAGCGTGGTTTGGATGGCGACATCCGCGAAGCCATGTGCGTCGAGCGCTCGGCGAATGCTTTGCTCAATGGCGAGCGTGGCCGGGCAGCCGGTGTAGGTCGGCGTGATGATCACGCGATCGGCGCCGATCTCGCGCACGATGCCGAGATCAAGCACGGAAACGGCGGGGATTTCCGGATCGGGCACGTCGGCGAGGATGCGCAGAATCTCTTGGACCGCCGGCGTCTCGCCGGCACGCGCGGCGCTGGCCGGCGAGACGCCGGCGGTCCAAGATTGCGCGCTCACCACGTCGCGCCCGGATAGGCGCGTTGCAGGAATTGCATATCGCTCAGCAGATGGCCGAGATGTTCGCTATGGCGTCCGCTGCGCCCGCCCAGCACGGGACGGCGCGAAGCAGGACGCTCTAGCGTCGCTTCCGCCAGCGTTGCGTTGATACGCGCATCCCAAGTGGCGCAGAGCGCGGCCTTATCGACGCCCGCGCCCGCCGCGATCGCCGCTTCGTCGATCTCGTCCATCGCGAACAATTCGTCCACGAAGCGCCACATCCAGTCGAGGCCCGCGATCATGCGAGCGCGGCTTTCCTCGGTGCCGTCGCCCAGGCGGATCACCCAATCGCTGGCGATCTTTGCGTGATAGGCGGTCTCCTTCACCGCTTTGGCGGCGATCGCAGCGAAGCGCTCGTCCCTCGCGGCGTGCATCGCTTCAAACAGCAGGTGCTGATAGTGCGCATAAAGAAATTGGCGCGCCATGGTTTGCGCGAAATCGCCGTTCGGCTGCTCCACCAGCAGGCAATTGGTGAAATCCATTACGTCGCGATGGAAGGCCAGCGCATCGCCATCGCGGCCTTGGCCTTCAAGCGCTCCTGCGAGATTGAGGAAATGCGTGGCTTGGCCCACTTGATCTAGCGCGATGTTGGCGAGCGAAAGATCCACCTCCAGCGCCGGCGCGTGCCCGCACCATTCACCGAGGCGTTGGCCCAGGATCAGCGCATCATCGCCAAGGCGCAGCGCGTATTGAGCCAGCTTATCCATCAGATATGCGTGATCCCGTCTGGGATTTTGTAAAAGGTGGGGTGGCGATAGACTTTATCTTCCGCCGGCTCGAACAGCGCCGCCGCGTCGCCCGGATCGGAGGCGGTGATCTGCGCCGAGGGCAGCACCCACAAGCTCACGCCTTCCATGCGCCGCGTGTACGTATCGCGCGCGTGCTCAAGCGCCATCTTGGCATCGACGGCGTGCACGCTGCCGA
>CAZWQS010000021.1:0-9157 GCA_964635925.1 uncultured Terricaulis sp.
GAAGCGCTTGCCGGCGGCCAGCCCCACGCGCATGGCGATCTCGGGCGTCATGGGGTATTTGTTGGCTGTGCCCCGAATGCCGTCCGTGCCGAAATAGGCTCTGGTCATGCGCGCATTACTCCGAATTTCGTCGCATGTTGAAAGACTAATTGAGGTGCAAATCAATGGCCGGGCGTGCATGAGGGCGCCGGGCGGGACCGAAGGGACCAAGGCTTAACATGTGCGGCATCATCGGAATCCTGGGCGCGGACCCGGCCGCGCCCAGGTTGGTCGAGGCTTTGAAGCGGCTTGAGTATCGCGGCTATGATTCCGCCGGCGTGGCCGTGCTGGAGTCCGGGACGCTGAAGCGCCGGCGCGCAGCGGGCAAAATTCGCAATCTGGAAGCCGAGCTGGCGGCCTCTCCCCTCACGGGCGTTTCGGGCATCGGCCATACGCGCTGGGCCACGCACGGCGCACCAACCACCGCCAACGCCCACCCGCACGCGACCGATAAGGTCGCCATTGTCCACAACGGCATCATCGAAAATTTCCGCGTCTTGCGCGAGGAGCTGGTGAAGGCGGGGCGCAAATTCGAATCCGAAACGGATTCCGAAGTCATCGCCCACCTTATCTCCGCCGGTTTGGACAAGGGCCAAACGCCCGAGCAAGCCGCGCGCGCCGCCATCAAGCGCCTGGAAGGCGCATTCGCCATCGCTTGCCTCTTCGCCGGCCATGAGGACGTGCTGATCGGCGCGCGCAAGGGCAGCCCGCTGGTGGTCGGCGTGCTTGAGGGTGAAGCCATTTTGGGCTCGGACGCCATCGCGGTGTCGCCATTCACCACGCACGTTGTGTACCTCGATGAGGGCGATGTCGCGGTGCTGACGCGCGGCGTACGCAAGATCATCGACGCGAACGATCGCGTCGTCGATCGCCCAGTCACCGTGTTCAGCGGCGGCGCGGCGGCGGTGGAGAAAGGCAACCACCGCCATTTCATGCAGAAGGAAATCTACGAGCAGCCGGAAACCACTGGCCGCACCATCGCGCGCTATGTCAACGCGTTCGACGAGCGCGTGGAAATGCCCGATCTCGACGGTGTCGATCTCGCCGCCGACAGCGCCATATTGATCGGCTGCGGCACCGCGCACTATGCGGGGCGCGTGGCGGAATATTGGCTCGAACAGGTCGGCGGCCTTTCGGTCGAGACCGATATCGCCTCCGAATTCCGCTACCGAAAGCCGGCGTTCGGCAAGAAGGCGTTTTCGGTGTTTGTGTCGCAATCGGGCGAAACCGCCGATACGCTGGCGGCGCTGCGCTATTGCAAAGAGCAAGGTTTGAAAACGCTCGCGGTGGTGAACGTGCAGGAAAGCACGATCTGGCGCGAATCCGATGCGCGCGTTCCCACGCTGGCGGGGCCGGAAATCGGCGTCGCCTCCACCAAGGCGTTCACGGCGCAGCTTTCCGCGCTCGCCGCGCTCTCCATCGCTGTAGGCCGCGCCAAGGGCGTGCTCTCCTCGCAAGAGGAAGGCCGGCTTGTGCATGCGCTGATGGAGACCCCGCGCCTGATCGCCGATGCGCTGCATGCGGAAGCGGAGATCGACAAGATCGCGCTGGAAATCTCCCACGCGCGCGACGTGCTCTATCTTGGCCGCGGCGTGCATTACCCTATCGCGCTAGAAGGCGCGTTGAAGCTCAAGGAAATCTCCTACATCCACGCCGAAGGCTACGCGGCGGGCGAGCTGAAGCATGGGCCGATCGCGCTGATCGATGAAGAAACGCCGGTCGTCGTCGTCGCGCCGCATGATGCGCTGTTCGAGAAAACTCTTTCAAACATGCAGGAGGTGGCCGCGCGCGGCGGCAAGATCGTGCTGATCACCGATGCGGCGGGCGCGGCGGCGGCGGGCGATATCGCCAAGCACGTGATCCTTGCGCCCGCGTGCGACCCGTTCGTGGCGCCGCTCGTCTATTCCGTGCCGATCCAGCTCCTGGCTTATCTCACAGCGGTGCACAAAGGCACCGACGTCGATCAGCCGCGCAACCTCGCGAAATCGGTGACGGTGGAATGAGCAAGCTTCGTGCAGGCGTTGTCGGCGCGGGCGCTTTCGGGCGCATCCACGCGCGCAAATACGCCGAGGATGCGCGCGTCCATTTCGCGGGCGTATTCGATCCCGATGACGAACGCGCGGGCCAGTTGGCCGATACGCATGGCGCGGAGGCATTCGCCTCGCTCGAGGCGTTGCTGGGCGCTGTCGATGTGCTGACCATCGCCTCCCCGCCTTCTCTGCACGCGAACGCCGCGCTGCCGGCGCTGAAGGCGGGCAAGCACGTGCTGATTGAAAAGCCGCTGGCGACGGATGCGAAAGACGGCGCAACGCTTGTGCGCCTTGCGGCGGACAAGAACGTCGTACTCGCCTGCGGCCATCAGGAGCGCCTGGTGTTCGAGGCGATGGGGCTGCTCTCCGCGCCCGAAAAGCCCGTGCGCATCGAAAGCGTGCGTGAGGGCCCGTGGACCGGCCGCAGCGCGGACGTTTCGGTCACGCTCGACCTCACTGTGCACGACCTCGATCTCGCATTGCGCCTGCTTGACCATGCGCCCGAGGGCATTCTGGCCACCGCACGCAGCGAGCACGGGCGCACGGCGGACGCGATCGAAGCGCGCCTCGCCTTTGGCGGCGCCGACGCGGTGTTCATCTCCAGCCGCATCGCGCCCCAGCGCCGGCGCTTCATGCGCGCGGTTTATCCAAGCGGCGAAGTGAACATCGATTTCCTGGCGCGGACGTTTGAGAACACAACGAGCTTCCCGCTCAACACCGCTTGGGCGGAAACGCGCATCGGCGCCGATCCGCTTGGCGCCAACGTCGCCGCGTTCATCGACGCCGTGCTCGGTGTTGCGCCGCGCCCGGTGGTGAATGGCGAGGAAGCACTCGCCGTGCTTGAGCTTGCGCTTGAGGTGGACCGCGCAAGCGGCTTGCCGTCACTGACATGAAAACAAACTCACCCACGTTTCCCCGCCAAGCCCCGCACTTGATGCGGGGCGCGAGCGTTTAGACCTGAGAGACAACCATGATCCCGTTCATCGATCTGCAAGCCCAGCGCGCGCGCATCGCCGATAAGATCGACGCCGCCGTTTCCAAGGTCGTGCGCTCGGGCGCTTATATTTTCGGCCCAGAGGTGAAGGCGCTGGAAGGCCAACTGGCCGCGTTCGCGCAAACCAAGCATTGCATCGGCAACGCCAACGGCACCGACGCGCTAGTGCTGCCGCTCTGGGCGTGGGGCGTCACGCAGGGCGATGCGGTGTTCACGCCTTCCTTCACGTTCGCCGCCACAGCCGAGATCGTGCCGTGGACCAACGCGACGCCGGTGTTCGTCGACGTGCTGCCCGATACGTACAATATGGATCCCGCCTCGCTTGAAGCGGCGATCGCCGGCGTGAAGAAAAAAGGCAAGCTGAAGCCTAAGGCGGTGATCGCGGTCGATCTGTTCGGCCAGCCGGCGGATTATCCCGCGCTAGCCGCCATCTGCAAACGCGAAGGGCTGAAGCTGATCGCCGATAGCGCACAAGGCTTCGGCTGCACGCTGAACGGCAAGCACCCCATGCATTGGGCCGACGCGCAGACGACCTCGTTCTTCCCCGCCAAGCCGCTGGGCTGCTATGGCGATGGCGGCGCCACGCTGACCAATGACGATGGCGACAACGTGCTGATGCGCTCGCTCGCGTTTCACGGCGCCAGCGGCGACGATAAATATAATTGCGCGCGCATCGGCATGAATTCGCGCCTCGACACCATCCAGGCCGCGATCTTGATCGAAAAGCTGGCGATTTTCGCCGACGAAATCCGCGCGCGCAACGAGGTCGCCGCTCGCTACGCGCAAATGCTTGATGGTTTGGCGACAACGCCGAAAGTGATCGAAGGCGGCGTCAGCACCTGGGCGCAATACGTGATCGAAGCCGAAGATCGCGACGGCCTGGCCGCGCACCTGCGCGAAGCGGGCGTGCCGACGGCGCAATATTATCCCAAGCCCCTGCACAAGCAGACCGCGTACGAGAATTTCCCCGTCGGCGCGGGCGGCTTGAAGGTCAGCGAAGATATTTGCCACCGCGTGCTGGCGCTGCCGATGCACGCCTATCTCGATGGGCAAACGCAAACCAAGATTGCCGGCGCGGTGCGCGAATTCGTGAAGGCGGGCGGCTAAAGCAGACGCGCCCACAGCGCCGCCGCCACATCGGCGGCGTGATTTTCCGTGTAACCCGCCAGCACGCGTGCGCGCGCGCTGGCGCCGAAGGCCGCGCGCTTGCCTTCATCCCGCGCCAATGTGCGCAGCGCCGCCGCGAGCGCGGCGGGATCATCCGGCGGGACGACGAGCCCGTCATGTTCATGACGCACGAAATCGGCGCAGCCGGGCGTGCTGGTCGTCACGATCGCGCGCCCGCAGGCGGCGGCCTCCAGCAAGCTGCGCGGCAAGCCCTCGCCCCCGCGCGAAGGCAGGCAGGCGATGTTCGCATCCGCCCAGAAGGCGGGAATATCGAGCACGCGGCCCAGCAGCGAAAGCTCGCCACGCGCGCGCCATTGCGCCAGCGTGGCGGCGCTGACGCTGCGCGGATTGTCGCCATCGGCTTCGCCCGCGATGCGCAAGCGCACGTCGAGACCTTCCGCGTTCAGCCGCCGCACCGCCTCCACCGCGACATCAACGCCCTTCGATTGCACCAAGCGCGCCGCAAGCCCCACGACAATCGGCGGCGAAGGCGGTTCAGGCGACGGCGTGAAATGTTCGGGATCAACGCCCGCGCCCGGCATCAGCGCCACGCGCGCATCCGGCAGCGCCCGCCCCATCTCCGCCCAGGCGCGATCGGCCGTGTTCTCAACCAGCAGCGCACTGCGTTCATCCTCCAACGCCCGGCGCAGGTGCGGCGCGATCAGGCGCGCCAGCAGGTTGTTTCGCGAGGCGGCCATATAGCCGCGCCCGGTCAGCGCGAACACGCGCGCAGACCCATGCCCGCCGGCGGCGAGCGCCAGCACAATTGATTTGAGCGCGATCGCGTGCACGATGTCCGGCCGCTCCGCGCGCAACAGGTTGTGCAGCGCGAACGTCTCACGCGCCAAGCCCAGCGGATTGTAGGCGCCGCGCGCGAACGGCATGTCGATCACGCGCACATCCTGATCAGCCAGCGCCCCGGAGGCGCGCGCCGCCACGACGACTTCATAACCTTCCGCGCGCGCGCGGCGCAGCAGCGGCAAAAAGTGCGAGCGCATGAACCAATCTTCGGTCACCAGGAAAAGCAATTTCGTCATCGCCGCGCCTTCCACGCGCGCGCGGTTTCCTCCAGCGCATCGATTGCGTTGACGTTCGCGCACGCGCCATAGCCGTAGGCCGTGCGGAAGGCGCTGTCGTCGCTTTCCAAGCTCTCGGTCAACGCCGCGGGCGCGAGGCCGATGATGGGGCCGGCGTTGAAGAGATTGGGCCCAAGGCCCAAGCCCCGGCGCAACGCCGCGATCATCTCGCCCGTTGAAAGCGCGGGCTGATCTGCGACATGAAACACCCCGCTCGGCCCTTCGCCCATCGCCGCCTTGATCGCTTCGATCAAAGCCGCGCGCGCGATCACGCTGCGCTTGTTTTTTACACCGGCGAACGGCAGCGGCGCCCCGCTTGCGGCCAAGCGCAGCAACGCGGCGAAATTCGCTTTCGCATCGGGCGCATGCACAAGCGGCGGGCGCAGCACCACCGGCTGCAGCGCATCATGCGCCAACACCGCGCGCTCGGCATGCAGCTTGGCGCGGCCATAGGCATCTTCGGGCGCTGGCGGATCGCATGGCGCGGCCGCGCGATCGAACGTGCGCGCGGCGGCCGCCTTGATAGAGCTCACATAGATAAAGCGCCGCACGCCCGCGGCTACGGCTTGCGCGGCTAGGGCCGCGCTCGCGTCGGTGATCGCTTCGCGCAATGTACGCGCATCAAAGCGCGCATGCGCGGGGCCCGCGAGGTGAACAACACAAGTCGCGCCTTCGAGCGCGGCGCGCCAATCCGTTTGCGCACTCAGCGCCGCCACGCGCACGTCAGCGTCGCCACGCCCGGCCGTGCGCACAGC
The DNA here is from genome assembly GCA_964635925.1 of uncultured Terricaulis sp. Lineage (GTDB taxonomy): Bacteria > Pseudomonadota > Alphaproteobacteria > Caulobacterales > Aquidulcibacteraceae > Vitreimonas. The sequence goes on from CAZWQS010000021.1 coordinate 6,062, forward strand.
GACGCCGCTTACGCGCAGCGCCGCCGTCAACGCCGCGCCGATAAAGCCCGTTGCGCCGGTGATCAGCACATGAGTCATGGCTTCTCATGGCGCGGGCGCGCGCGCATGTCAGCAGCGCGATCGTGTTGAGTTAGAGAGAATCGTTCAGCAGCAGCGACGCCAGCTCTTGATGGCGGTCGCGGTACGAAGGCTCGCCGCCGTCATGGGCGACTTGCGCGTCTTCCGTCAGCGGCGCGGCGTGGGCTTCAACCACCGGCGCGATGACGGGCGCCACTACAGGCGCATGCACAGGCACGGGCGCGGCGACAGACGCCGGCGCGATCGTCAGCGCGCGCATCTGCTCGATCTTTGCTTCCGTCGCGGCGCGCGTGATTTCGAGCGATGCGGCGGTGGCGGCGAGCTGGCCGCGAATGTCGGAGATTTCTTCCGTCGTCAGCGGCGCGGGATAAGGCGGCAGATTGGCGTACGGATCGTCGGCCGTGTTGGCGGCTGCATCAGCGCCGAAGCCCGAAGCGACGGACGTGCCGACCATGCCGCCGAAACCGGCGGGCGAAAACGCCGCGACAGCCATCACCGTGGCCGCCACGCCGGTCAGGCTGGACTTCACGATGGTGTCGCGAACTTCGCGCCCGTAATCCGTTTCACGTTCCGACATTCCGGGCTCCGCCAAGCGCGTTTGCGCCGCTTAATACTTAAGCCGCGAGGGGGTAACAAAGCTTAAATTCGCCGTGGCGCCAAGCGCTAAGACGACCCCGGCGGTGACGATGCCGCAACCTTTCCTAACAAAGCGGCGGCGCGTGCCCCGATTTGAAGCAAACAGCGTGGATTTCATTGAAGTTTGAGGCTTAACACCGCCCAGCCGGCGCGTTTCGCAGACGCAATCTTCGGCGCGGCAAAGGCTTTGCTTTCAAGGCTCAAGCAAACCCCGCTAAGCAGGAGCCCATGACACACCGCATCCTCCCCGCAATCATGTCCGGCGGCGCCGGGACCCGGCTGTGGCCGGTCTCGACCGAGGCCGCGCCGAAGCAGTTTCACGCCTTCGGCGGGGGTGAGTCGCTGTTTGCGCAGACTGTGCGCCGGGTCAGCGGGAAAGCTGGCGCCCTCTCCTTCGCCCCGCCGCTGATCGCTGCGAACGCCAGCCACTTGAATCATATCCGCGCCCATCTGGCGGCGGCGGGGACCGCGGCGTCGGCCATTGTACTGGAGCCAGCGGGGCGGAATACGGCGGTCGTGGGGGCCATGGCGGCCCTGCTGGGGCAGGAATTGGAGCCCGGCGCGCTGGTGCTGCTGCTGCCGGCCGATCACATCATCGCCGACCCGGACGCCTTCCTGGCCACGATCGCCCGCGCCGCCCCGATCGCCCGTGAGCGCATCGTCACCTTCGGCATCACCCCCGATCGGCCCGAAACCGGCTACGGGTACATCAAGGCGGGCGCTGCCCTGGCCGAGGGCGTCTACGCCATCGACAGCTTCCGCGAGAAGCCCAACGCCGAAACCGCCGCCGCCTTCCTGGCCGAGGGCGGCTACGCCTGGAACGCCGGCATGTTCTTGTTCGATCCGCAGGTTCTGCTGGAAGAATTCGCGGCCGCCGCCGACATCCGGGACGGCGCGCGCCGGGCGCTCGATAGGGCCAAGCGCGAGGGCGAGGCGATCTATCCCGACGCCGACGCCTTCGCGGCCATTCCCTCCGTTCCGCTCGACATCGCGGTGATGGAGAAAACCAAACGCGCCGCAGTAGCCCCCTGCGCCATCGGCTGGGCCGACGTGGGCTCCTGGAGCGAGATCTGGCGCCTCGGCGACAAGGATGGCGACGGCAACGCCCTACATGGCGACGCCGCCGTGCTCGACGGCGCCGGCAACCTCGTGCGCGGCGATGGCGTGGCCGTGCGCGTCGCGGGCGTGAGCGATCTTATCGTCATCGCCAGCAAGGACGGCGTAATCGTGCTGCCGCGTGAGCGCGCGCAGGACGTCAAAGCCCTCAAGGCGCTGACGGGCAAGCAGCCTTAAGCGCCCAGGAAATCCGTCGCCGATTCAACGATGGCGTCCGCGGTGATCTCGAAGTGCGCGTACACGTCCTTGGCCGGCGCGGAGGCGCCGAACGTGCTCATGCCGATGAAATCATGCAGGCCGAAGGTCTCGGCCCAGCCCTGCGCCACGCCGGCTTCGACGCCGATGTGGATTTCATCGCCGTCTTCGCCAACGATCTCGTCCTGATAATCGTCGCTCTGCAGCGCGAACAATTCAAAGCACGGCACACTGACGACGCGCGTGGGCACGCCTTGGGCCTGCAGCATCTCACGCGCCTTCACCGCGAGCGCGACCTCCGTGCCGGTGGCGAACAGCGCCACGCGCGAGGCTCCGCCCTCGGCGGGCAGCAATTCGTAGGCGCCCTTTATGCTCATGTTTTCGCTGGCGTCCCCGCGCAGCGCCGGCGTGGTTTGGCGTGAGAGCGCCAGCACGGACGGGCCATCGTCTCGCAGCAGCGCCGCCTGCCAGCATTCAGCGGTTTCCACCGCGTCGGCTGGACGGAAGACGTGCAGGTTCGGGATCGCGCGCAGCGCGGCCAGGTGCTCCACCGGCTGATGCGTGGGCCCGTCTTCACCAAGGCCGATGGAATCGTGCGTCATCACATGGATGACGCGCTGACCCATCAGCGCCGCCAGACGAATGGCCGGGCGTGAATAATCGGCAAAACACATGAAGGTGCCGCCATAGGGGACAATTCCGCCATGCAGCGCCATGCCGTTCATGGCCGACGCCATGCCGTGCTCGCGGATTCCGTAGCGGATATAGCGCCCATCGCGCGCCTCGGGCGTGAGATCGGCGGCGTCCTTGGCCAGCGTGTTGTTCGACGGCGTCAAATCCGCCGATCCGCCAAGCAATTCAGGCAATTGCTCCCAAATCGCGTTGATCGCCGCGCCAGACGAGGCGCGCGTGGCGAGCGCCGGTTTTTCCGCCGCGAGCTTGGAGGCGTGCAGGCCGAGCGCCGCGATCGCGGCGTCAATGTTGGTCTCGCCGAAAGCGGCCTGGAAAGCTTCGCGGTGCGGCGATTTCTTGAGCCGCATCTCCCACGCCTCGCGCGCGCCCGCGCCCTTG
>CAZWQS010000021.1:9257-25720 GCA_964635925.1 uncultured Terricaulis sp.
AGCGACACCGCGCCGTCGATCGAAATGGCATTGTCGTCCCAGATCACGATCAGCTTGTTGAGCTTCTGGCGCCCGGCCAGCGACAGCGCTTCCTGGCTGATCCCTTCCATCAAACAGCCGTCGCCCGCGACCACCCAGGTGCGGTGATTGACGAGATCATCGCCAAAGCGCGCATTGAGATGCGCTTCAGCGATCGCCATGCCCACGGCGTTGGCGAAGCCCTGGCCGAGCGGGCCGGTCGTGGTCTCCACGCCCTCGGCGTGGCCGTATTCGGGGTGGCCCGGGGTTTTCGAGCCGAGCTGGCGAAAGCACTTCAGCTCATCGAGCGTCATGTCGCTGTAGCCGGTGAGGTGGAGCAGCGCGTAGAGCAGCATCGAACCGTGGCCAGCCGAGAGCACGAACCGGTCCCGATCGGGCCAGCGCGGGTTCGAGGCGTCGAATTTCAGAAACCTGGAAAACAGCACGGTCGCCGCGTCGGCCATGCCCATGGGCATGCCAGGGTGGCCGGATTTGGCCTGCTCCACCGCGTCCATCGCCAGCGCGCGGATCGCCCCGGCCATCAGGCGCGCTTCTACGCCTTCGATCATTTCGCTCTTGCTCATGCCATTTCCCTGCCTCGCGCGGTGTTTTGCGCCGATTCGCGCCTTTGCCGGGCGCGCCGGTTTGGGTATCAGCGGAATGCGCCCGCGAACATGCGGCAGCGGAGCTTCCTATGCAGATTTTCATCGACAGCGCCGACGCCAAGGAACTGGCGGCCCTGGCGCAAACCGGCCTCGTGGACGGGGTCACGACCAACCCCTCGCTGGTGGCGAAAGCCGGGGGCGATTTCTTCGAGACCCTGCGCGCCATTTGCGCCGCCGTGCCGGGCCCGGTCAGCGCCGAAGTCGTGGCCCAGGACGCCGAGACCATGTTGGCCGAAGGGCGCAAGCTGCGCACCGTGGCCGACAACATCGTCGTCAAGCTGCCGCTGACGGTCGAAGGCCTCAAGGCGTGCAAAGTGCTGGAGGAGGAAGGCCATCCCACCAACGTGACGCTTTGCTTCTCTGCGGTGCAGGCGCTCATGGCGGCCAAAGCGGGCGCGACATTCATTTCGCCCTTCCTCGGCCGGCTCGACGACAATGGCGCGGACGGCATGGGCCTCATCCGCGAAATCCGCGCCATCTATGACAATTACGGCTTCGCCACGAACATCCTCGCCGCCTCGATCCGCTCCGCCGCGCACGTGCGCGACGCCGCGCTCGCCGGCGCCGATTGCGCGACCATTCCGCCCGCGGTGTTCAAGAGCCTCTTCAAGCACGTGTTGACCGATGCGGGGCTCGAAGCCTTCCTGAAAGACTGGAAGGCGACGGGGCAGTCGATCCTCTAAGCGCAAATCAAAAACCCCGCTCCTTTCGGAGCGGGGCTTATTCTGCGCGTTTGGCGCGAAATCTTAGCGTCGCGTAAGCTGGTTCAGACGGGCGATGTCGTCATCCGTCGTCGCGCGTGCGGCCTGCATGGATTGATCGGCGGCGGCAAGCTGCGCGCGCACGGCGTTCACATCGAGCGGCTCGATCAATTGCTGATGGATTTCGCGCGTGGAAGCTTCCGCGCCGCGAACCGACAACATGCCCATCTGCGTCAGCGGCACAGCAAGACCCGCAACCAGCATAAGACCGGCGCCAGCAACAAAGCTGGTGGCGATCATGCGCGTGGTGGCCTTGCGGCGGGCTTCAGTGGGCGACGCGTACATGGGGAACAATGCTCCGAGGCAGCGGGCCGGTTAACAGAACGTTTCCGACCTTGCAAATGCTAGTTTGCGGCGCCGAAGAGATTTTCGAAGTGACCCCCGTCACCCTCCCTCAAAGCCGACACCCCCGCCGTCTTCCGCGGCATTCGGAGATCGTAACGCACAAAGCTGAATTCAAGCCGAATGGGCGGCTTAGCTCGGTTGCGATTCCGCAATCCTTGAGGTCTAAACGGGGCGCAACGGCGCCATGTTGCGGCGCGGCAAAGGGAACACCATGGATAGCGTATCCCCCCGCCCTCGGCCCCTACGGAAAGCGGTACTCCCGGTCGCCGGCTTCGGCACGCGGGTGCTGCCGGCTACCAAATCTATCCCCAAAGAGATGCTGCCAGTGTTCGACCGGCCGGCGATTCAATACGTGGTGGACGAAGCCATCGCCGCGGGGATCGAGCACATCGTCTTCGTGACGGGGCGCGGCAAGGGCGCGATCGAAGACTATTTCGACCACGCATATGAACTCGAATTAACACTCGAGAAGAAGGGCAAGACCGCCCAACTCGCCGAATTGGCGCCCAGCGTGCGCCCCGCAGGCACAATGAGCTTCGTGCGCCAGCAGGCCGCGCTCGGGCTTGGCCACGCCGTCTGGTGCGCGCGCGACATTATCGGCGATGAGCCCTTCGCGGTGATGCTGCCCGATATGCTGATGATGGCCGAGCCCGCGTGCCTGGCGCAGATGGCGGCGGTGTACGACAAGGTCGGCGGCAACGTGATCGCGGTGGAGCCATGCGAGGATCCCTCAGGCTACGGCATCATCGATCCGGAATCGCGCGAAGGCCGCGTGCTCAAGATGAAGGGGATGGTCGAAAAGCCCAAGCGCGAGGATGCGCCTTCCAATCTTTTCATCAGCGGCCGCTACATTCTGCAGCCAGAGATTTTCAAACTGCTGGCCGATCAAGGCCCAGGCGCAGGCAACGAAATTCAGCTCACCGACGCGATGGCGCGGCTCATGAAAATGCAGCCTTTCCACGCGCTGGAGTATGATGGCCGCACCTACGATTGCGGCGATAAAATCGGCTATTTGCGCGCCAACGCGGCGTACGGGCTGGCCAGCAAGGAGCATGGCGCCAAGGCCGCGGACGCTCTCGCCAAACTGCTCGCCGAACGCGGATGACGCGCTCCAACCCCGCCGAATTCCCGACGCGCCAAGCGCTGATGGAGGCGGCGGCGGATTTCATCGCCGATGCTTTGAAGGGTGCGATCCGCGAGCGCGGCGCAGCGTGCGCGGCGCTTTCCGGCGGCTCAACGCCAGAGCCGGCCTACGCCCTGCTCGCCGCGCGCGATCTCGATTGGCCGCGCGTGACGTTCGCACTCGTCGACGAACGCTTCGTACCGCCCGATCACGACGCCTCCAATGAACGCATGCTGCGCCGCGCGCTGGCGCCGGTGTTGTCGAAGGGCGCAGCACTCGCGCCGATGTACGCGCCCGCGCGCGATGTGGAAGAAGCCGCCGCGCGCGCTGAAGCGCTTTATGCGCCGCTCAAAATCGATGTGGCGATGATGGGCATGGGCGAAGACGGCCACACCGCGTCATGGTTTGCCGACGCGCCGAATTTCGACGCGCTGGTGGACGCGCAAAATCCGCGCACGGTCGCCGCCGTGCGCGCGCCAAGCGCCGCCGGCGCCGCAGAGCGGCTGACGCTGACATTCAGCGGATTGGCGCGGGTGGATCGGGTCGGTCTGCTGATCACGGGCAAAGCGAAATACGACCGCATCGGCCAAGCCTACATGACCTCGACCTCCTGCCCCGCCGGCCGCCTTTTCCTGCTTCCGGCCGGGTTCCCTCAGGTGTTTTGGGCGGAATAAGCCCGCCTGCCTCCCCGTAAGCGACCCGGATTGCAAATGACACCGGTGTCGTATATGCAGGCCAAGTCCGTAACGCGGGCGACATCCCAAAGGAGGAAGGGAGCGCCGTGACCACCGAAACCAGCCAGATCGCCCGGTCGTTCGTGACCGCGCGCCAAGAAGCGATGGCGCTGCCGGATTTTCCGGGCGAGCCGCCGCGCGATTTGGCCACCGGTTACCGAGTCCAGGATGCGGCCATCGCGCTTTGGCCCGATGCGGTCGCCGGCTGGAAGATCGGGCGCGTGCCGCCCGGCCAGGTCGCGGCATTGGGGGCGGAGCGCGTGTCCGGCCCGATCTTCGCCAAGCTCGTCTGGCGCGCCGAACCTGGCGCGGAGACTGCCTTCCCGGTCTATGAAAACGGCTTCGCCGCTGTTGAGGCGGAATATGTCTTCCGCATCGGCGCCGATGCGCCGCCCGGGAAAACAATGTGGGCGCGCGCGGATGCCGAAGCGCTGATCGGCGCCATGCATGTGGGCGTGGAAACGGCGGGCAGCCCGCTCGCCAGCATCAATGATCTGGGCTCCACCGTCGTCGTCTCCGATTTCGGCAACAATCACGGGCTCATCCTTGGGCCTGAGGTGCCCGATTGGCGCGCCAAGCTCGATAAGGGGCTGAACGCTGAAACCTTCATCGAGGGCGAGCGCGTGGGCGCGGGCGGCGCGGACGCGAAAGACGACGGCCCGCTCGACGCGCTGGCGTTCCTGGCGGGCCATCTCGCGCAGCGCGGCATGCCGTTGAAAGCGGGCCAACTCGTCTCCACCGGCGCGGTGACCGGCGTGCACGATATTCGCATCGGCCAACGATCACGCGTGAGCTTCAACGGATCCGGGGATATTCTGTGCGCGGCGGTGAAAGCCAACGCGAACGGAAAGGGCTCCTCATGATTTCGCGGCGAGCGATGATGGGCGCGGGCGCGGTGTTGGCCGCGGGCGCAGGCGCCGCAATCGCTCAGAACGCAAGCGCTGTCACGCTGACGGCGGTGGACGTGCACCCCAGCGACTATCCCACCGTTGAAGCCGTGCGCTGGATGGGCGAGGAGATCGCGCGCGAGACGGGCGGGCGCATCAGATTCCGCCTCTATCCCTCCGGCCAGCTCGGCACGGAAACCGATACGGTGACGCTGGCGCGTTTCGGCGTGCTGGATATCGCGCGCGTATATCTGGGCGCGGTCAACAACGCTTTCCCCGCCACCATGCCGCTGGCGCTGCCTTACACATTTCGCGACGAAGGCCATATGCGCCGCGTCTGCGACGGGCCGATCGGGCGCGAAATCCTTGAGACATTCCAGCAGCGCGGCCTGATTGGCCTTGCCTTCTACGACAGCGGCATGCGCTCGATGTATAATGCGCGCCGCCCGATCCACACGCCGGATGACATGCGCGGCCTCAAAGTGCGCGTGCCGCGCGCGGACGTGTTCATGGCGATGCTGAGCGCGATGGGCGCGAACGCCACTCCCCTGCCGTTCGGCGAGGTGTTCACTGGGCTGCAAACGCATCTGCTCGACGGCGCGGAAAACAATTGGGCGACCTTTCAATCGACGCGCCAATACGAAGTCGCACGCTATTGGTCGGAGACCAATCATTGCGCCGCGCCTGAAGCGCTGCTGCTGTCCAAGCGCCGCTTCGATAGTTTCGCGCGCGCCGATCAAGAGCTGATCCTGGCGAAAGCGACCGAGAGCGTCGCCGTGATGCGCCGCCTGTGGGACGAAAAACAGGCCGCCGCGCGCCAAACCGTGCTGGATGCCGGCGTGCATTACAATTTGGCCGACATCGAAAGTTTCCGCCGCGCCGTCGCGCCGATGCGCGCGCGCTTCACGCGCGACGACGAAGCGGCCGCCATGCTCGCGCGCATCGACGCGTACGAATAACAACGCCGCCAAGCGGCGATGGGGAGAGGAACCATGGGCGCGCTCAAAGGCGCATTCGCCGCGCTTGCGCGGCTGGCCATGCTGACGGCGACTGTTTCGCTTTGCACATTGGTGCTGGTGCTCGCCTGGCAAGTATTCGGCCGTTACGTGATGAACGAAAGCCCAGGCTGGACCGAGCCGGTGGCGCTCACTCTGATGGGGATCGCCGCTTTGTTCGGCGCGGCCGTGGCCGTACGCAATGAAACGCATTTCAATTTCCCAACGCTGGTAGAATCCGCGCCGGCGCCGCTGCGCGCGGCGTTGAAGGCGCTGGCGCGCCTCATCGCCCTCGCCTTCGGCGGCGCGCTTTGCTTCTACGGATGGGTGCTGATGGCCGACGCGTGGGACGTGCCCATGGCCGGCGCGCCGATGCCAGAAGGCGTGAGCTTCATCGGCGTGTTCGCCGGCGGGGCGCTCATTTCGATCTTCGCGTTCGAGCGCCTGCTCAGCGGCGATCCCGAACAGAAGGACGCGTGAGCGCATGGAAGTCGCGGTCCTCTTTGGCGTATTCGCTCTGCTTTTAGTGCTCGGCGTGCCGGTGGCGTTCGCCATTGCGATGGCGAGCGTGGCGTGCGTGATCGCGATCGGGCTCGAGCCAATCGTGGTGGTGCAGCAAGTCGCCTCTGGCTTCACCAAGGTGTCGCTGCTGGCGATCCCGCTTTTCATCTTCGCGGGCGAATTGATGCTGCGCGGGGGCATTTCCGAACGGCTGATCTCACTCGCCTCATCGTTGGTGGGCCATCTGCGCGGGGGCCTGGGGCAAGTCAGCGTCGTGGCCTCGACCTTGTTCGGCGGCGTTTCGGGCTCGGCGCTGGCGGATGTCTCCGCCATCGGCTCGACCATGATCCCGCAAATGGAGAAGCGCGGATTTTCCAAGGATTACGCGGTGGACGTCACGGTTTCGGCCGCGCTGGTGGCGCTGCTTTTGCCCCCCTCGCACAATCTCATCCTCTATTCAGCCATCGCAGGCGGGGGCGTGTCGATCGCCGATTTATTCGCCGCGGGTATCATTCCCGCGCTCATGCTGGCGCTCGGCGTCATGATCGCGGCGTACTTCCTGGCGCGCGCGCGCAATTATCCGACGGAAACTTTCCCCGGCTTCGCCGCTGTGCTGACACGCCTCATCGCCGCGATCCCAGGGCTGCTGCTGATCGTGGTGATCTTCGGGGGCATCCGCGCCGGCATCTTCACCGCCGTGGAAAGCGCCGCAGTTGCGGTGATTTACGCGCTGCTGGTGACGTTGCTGGTGTATCGCGGCATGGGCTGGGGCGCGTTTGTCGGCGCGGTGAGCCACGCGGCGCGCTCCACCGGGGCCATTCTGTTTGTGATCGGCGCCGCCGCCGCGTTCGGCTGGCTGATGGCCTATCTGCAAATCCCGTCCATGGCCGTGGAGGCGCTCAACGCGATCACAGACGAGAAAGTGATCGTGCTGTTACTGATGCTGGTGATCCTGCTCGTGCTCGGGACGTTCATGGATCTGGCGCCTATGATCATCATTTGCACGCCGATCCTGCTGCCGGTGGCGCGCGCCTATGAGGTCGCGCCGCTGCATTTCGGCGTGATCCTGGTGTTGGCGGCCGGCATCGGCCTGATCACGCCGCCTGTAGGCTCAGTGTTGTTCGTGGGCTCGGCAATCGGGCGGATCAGTGTGGCCGAGGCGATGAAATCGATCTGGCCATTCTATCTGGCCGCGATCGCGGTGCTGCTGCTGGTGACGTTCATTCCGGAATTGTCGCTCTGGCTGCCGGCGGCGTGGAAGCACTAGCGCTTCGTCAGACCCGCCTGCTTCATGCGCCAGATCAAATGATCGATCCGGTCTTGGCCAAAAAACGGTTCGTCGTTGAACACGAACAGCGGCACGCCCCAATGGCCGGCGTTTTTCTGTGCCGCTTCGTTGGCGGCGATCTCCGCGTCAACGCCTGCGGCGTCCTCCGCGACCATGCGCTCGGCTTCGGCCGGATCGAGCCCGGCTTGCGCCAGCGCCTTCGTGAGATGATCGCCCTCATGCCAATCATCAACCTCGCCTGACCAGATCGCGTGACTGGCGCCGCGCACGAATTCCAAGCCTTTGCCCAGGCGCGCCGCCGCGACGCCCAGGCGCGAGACGCGGTAGATATAAGGCTGCTCAGCCGCGACCTCGTTTTTGGCGTGATCCATCACGATCGGATCAGGGCGCGGCCAGCGATACGGAATGTCATGCATCTGCGAGATGCGGAACGTGTCTCGCAACAGATAAGGCGGCCAAAGCGGGTTCACTTGCTTGAAGAAGCCAGGAATGCGAATGGCGATCGGCATCACGATGCGCATGCGCGGCGTGACCTCGTATTGCGCGGCAAGCGCCTCGATCTGCGGCGCGGCGAGATATGAATACGGACTGCGGAACGAGAAATAGAAATCAAAGACGAGGCTCATCCCTGCTCTCCCGGCGTTGACGCCACCACCACCGTGCGCGCCAACCCCTCATCGCGATGCCGCAGGGCGGCGCGATAATCGCGCGCATGCTCCATACTCAAGATCGCTTCCGGGCGATTGTAGTGCATGGCGGCCACATCGTCCCAGGCGCCCGCACAAGGGCCGCCCTGCGCGGGGCGCAGCACCTCGGCGATCCGCCCAAAAAACAAAAGACGCCCGCCCGTGCGATAGACCGTGCGCATCGCCACCCGGCCATAGCGTTCATATGCAGCCGCACCGCCGGGCTTATATTCCAGGAAATTCATCATGGCGGGCGAATAGCTTGGAGGCCGCGTCAGCAGCGCGGCGATCGCTTCGTTGTTTGGCAAATGCGCCGCCTCGCCAAGCGCGGCGGCGTCGCGGATCACCGGCCCGCGCGGGCGCGCCAGCACGCCCATGGCGACCAGCAAACGCAGCGCGCCCAAAGCTAGCTTTGGCGGGCGTACAAGGTTCAAGCGCGCGATAAACGCATCCTGTGCTTCACTGCCGAGCGCCAGCGGCGCCTTGTCGGCCTCCCCGCCCGTGAGGACCAAGAAATCGCTCCAATACGCATCCTCGCCGATAAAGGCGAAATCCGCGCGCGCAGCCCAGGCCACGATGACGCCGGGCGCCAGATCGAGCAGCCCTGGCCGGGCGCGCTTCAGCGCCACGAACCAGGCGGGCCCGGGTTTGATGATGGCGAACACCGGCTCGCGCGCGCCGATCGTCCACGCGAGCACGATCAGCGCTGCGACGCATGCGAGAACGATGAGCGTTAGTTGGACCAATAGATATACTCCTGATCCTCCCGCCACGGCGCATTGAGCGGCACGTCGATGCGCACCGGCCCTTCCAGCAGCGCCGGCCACAACGGCGCCGGCATCTGTGCGTTTTGCGCTTCGATCATGGCGCGCATCGCGGCCACGCGCTCGGGCTCCTGGGCGGAGAGATCGCGCTGCTCGGTGGGATCGTCGCGCAGATTGAAGAGCCAAACGCGATTTGGCGTTTCCGAAACCTGCAGTTTCCAATCGCCGGCGCGCACCACGCGATACGGGCCGGAGCGCCAGTAAACCGTCTCATGCGGCGCGCCTTGCGCCTCGCCGGAAAGATACGGCAGCAGATTCACGCCATCGAGTTGATGGCTCACCGGCGCGTTCGCGGCGGCGGCGGCGGTGGCGAAGATGTCGATATGCGTGGCCGGCCCCGCCATACGCGCGCCCGAGGGCAAGCGCGCAGGCCAGCGCGCGAAGAAAGGCGTGCGGATGCCGCCTTCAAAGAACGTCGCCTTCCAGCCGCGATACGGGCGATTGAGGTTCGGCAGGCCGAGATACCACGCCCCGCCATTGTCGCTGGTGAAGATCACCAACGTGTTTTCATCGAGACCGTTCTCGCGCAGCGCCTGCATCACGCGCCCCACGCCGCGATCAAGCGCCAGGATCATCGCGCCGTAAACGCGCTCGGTATGATCCTCAACATCGGAGAGCGCCTCATAATCCGCGCGTGCGGCTTGCAGCGGCGTGTGCGGGGCGTTGTAGGAGAGATAGAGGAAGAACGGGCGGTTGCGGTTGGCGTTGATCGCCGACACCGCCTGCTCGGTGAAATAATCCGTCAGATAGCCGCGCGGGCTGAAACGCTGACCGCCATTATATTGGACCGCATACGGAAGATTGGCCCAAAGAAAGCGATCGATCGGATCGAACGGCAGATAGGCGTTGACCACATCGGGATCGTTGCGCGGCATGAACATGCCCGCGCCCGACATGAAGCCGAGGCTTTCATCGAAGCCCTGCGCCTCAGGGCGCAGCTCAGGCGCTTCGCCCAAATGCCATTTGCCGATATGCAGCGTGCGATAGCCCGCGCCGCGCAGATGCTCGGCGATGGTGATCTCCTCAGGCGGCAGCCCGAGCGTTTCAAGCGGCGGCACTTGCGACACGCGCTCATCGTGAAAGATCGGCTGGCGCAGCGCGTTGGGGTCGCTGTGCGAAAGATAGCGCGCGAACTCGACGGGCGCGGAGGTGAATTCAAAGCCAAAGCGCGCCGCATAGCGCCCTGTCATGATCGCCGCGCGCGAGGGCGAGCAGGTGGCGTTGGCGGCGTAACCGGCCTCCACCTGCACGCCTTCGAGCGCGAGCGCGTCGATGTTCGGGGTCCGCACGCGTCCGCCGGCCACGCCCCCGTGCAGCGAAATATCGTTGTAGCCGAGATCGTCGGCGACGATGACGATGATGTTGGGCGCGCGCGCGCCTTGCGGCGCTTCCGCCGGCCCGGCCTGCCAGGAAATCTCCTGATACGGCGCGACCGGGTCCATCAGGTTCTGGCGCAAACCAGGTAAATAATACCAATAATTCTGGAACAGCAGGAACCCGCCGAGCGCGAGGGCCGCGACGACGCCCAGAACGATCCACCAGCGTTTCATCGCCTTCTCCCTCAGAATCGCAAATGCCGGCTGCGCTTAAGGCCGCCATCAATCGGCAGCGAAATCACATCGCCGTCGCGCATCGCGTAGACGGGGCCGGCATAGGCGCGCTTGGCCTCTTGCACGAACGTATGCGTCAGGCCGGGGATCGGCGTTTGCGGCAAAATGTGCGTGAACGCGAGCGCGCCGACACCGGCTTCCTGCGCCACCGCGCCGGCGTCTTCGGGGCTCGTGTGATAGTCGAGAATGTCGTGGAGGATGGCGCCGACATTCTCGCGCCCCTGCGCCATCGCCGCGTCGTGCATGATTTTGTCGAGCCGCGGCGAGATCACCTCGTGCACCAGCAAATCCGCGCCGCGCGCCGCGCTGGCGAGCGAGGCCGAGCGCGAGGTGTCGCCGCTCACTACAATCGAGCGCCCGCCATATTCGATGCGATAGCCCACCGCGTCGGTCGGCGCGTGATCAACGCGGAACGCCAGGATGCGCACGCCGCCCTCATCGCGCAGCACGATGGTTTCGCCGTCGAGCGGAGGCGGCGTAAATTCTTCCGCGCGCAGCCCCGCGCCGGTCGGCGGCATGATCTCCGGCCCGTGATGGGCCGTTCGGTATCCGGAATCGATCGCGTAAGCTTCGTTCAGACCCGCCGCGACACGCGCCGCGCCGACAGGCCCAATCACGTTCAACGGCGTCGTGGCCGAGGCCATCGCCCAATGTTGCAGCGCCAACGGCGCGAGGCCGTCGAAATGATCGGAGTGCAGATGCGTGAGAAACACCGCTTCGATCTCGCCCTGGGGCACGCCCATCAGCGAGAGCGTCTCCGAGGCGCCCTCGCCTGCGTCGAACACGAACACGCGCCCGCCCGCGATCACGGCCAAACACGGCCCCGCCCGCGTGCGATCAGGCAGCGGCGAGCCGGTTCCGCAAAACGCGGCGTGCAAGCCGTCGCCCAACTCGTCCGGCAGGTTCGAACTCATACCCTGCTGCGCTGCGCGCGCGACCAGGCGCGTAGCGATTTCGCCGCGGAAATGGAACGCCGCCGCGCCGGCCAAAACCAGCACTACGCCCAAGCCACCGAGCCAATGCCATGCTTTCACGGCGTTTCTCCCAAAGCATGCGCTCTTGCGCTCTCACACTATTGGCACTATTAGTGCCAATACATAATTTGGTCAACCAGCTTCGAGAGGGGATCGCCCATGCAGGTTCTGCGCACGCCCGAGGATCGTTTTGCCGGCCTGCCGGATTTTCCGTTCGCGCCGCACTACACGGAGGTGACTGATAGCGCGTCGGGCGCCAAGCTTCGCGTCGCGCACATCGATGAGGGCCCGAAGGATGCGGCGCCCATTCTGTTGCTGCATGGCGAACCGACCTGGTCGTTTCTCTATCGCAAGATCATCGCGGGCCTCGCGGCCAAAGGCCATCGCGCCGTGGCGCCGGACCTGATCGGTTTCGGTCGCTCCGATAAGCCCGCCGAACGCAGCGATTATACGTATGAGCGTCACGTCGCCTGGATGGGCGATTGGCTGGTCGCGAACAATCTCACGAACATCACTTTGTTTTGCCAGGATTGGGGCGGGCTGATCGGGCTGCGCCTGGTCGCGGCGTTTCCCGAGCGTTTCGCGCGCGTCGTGGCGGCTAACACGTTCCTGCCCACCGGCTCCGGCGCGTCGCCGGCGTTTGAAGCCTGGCTGCAATTCAGCCAGAGCGTGCCGGTTTTCCCTACGCCGATGATCGTCAATGGCGGCTGCGTGCGCGAGTTGAACGAGGCTGACCGCAACGCGTATGAAGCGCCCTACCCGGATGAGAGCTACAAAGCCGGCGCACGCCAGTTTCCCGCACTTGTGCCGGTGAAGCCGGATATGCCCTCGGTGGCGGAAAATCAGGAAGCTTGGAAAGTGCTGGAGCGTTTCGACAAGCCCTTTCTCACCGCCTTCGGCGATTCCGATCCGATCACCAAAGGGTCGGATGAGCGGCTGCAAGCGCGCATTCCCGGCTGTAAAGGCCAGCCGCACACGATCATCGCCCAAGCCGGCCATTTCCTGCAGGAAGATCAGCCCGAAGCCATTGTCGACGTGCTCGATCGTTTCATCAAAGGCGCCGCTTGAGCGAAGCCGCGCAAACCGACGGGCGCCGTCAGCGCGCCGATCAGAGCCGACGGCGCATCGCGCTGGCTATGCTTGAACTCGCCCGCGCGGGCGAGGTGGCGCCGAGCGCCGAGCAAGTGGCCGATGCGGCGGGCGTGGGCCGGCGCACGGTGTTTCGTCTCTTTACCGATATGGACGGTGTTTATCGCGAGATGCATGCCGTCATGGTCGAACGCATCGCGCCGATGTTTTCCGCGCCGTTCGTCGCCACCACTTGGCGCGCCAAGGTGGACGAACTGATCGAACGGCGCGCGCGCATGTTCGAAGAAATGCAGCCGATCAAATCGGCGGCCGACGTACACCGGCACCGCTCCGTGTTTTTGCAGAAGGGGCACCGCCAGGTCACCAAGCTGCAGCGCGAGACGTTGCTGGGCATTCTGCCGGAACGCATCCGCGCGGATGAAGAGCTGATTAACGCGCTCGATTTGAGCTTCTGCTTCGAATCCTGGCGGCGCATGCGCCTGGAGCAGCGCCTCCCGATCAAGGACGCGATCGCGACGTGGCGGCGGCTAGCGCGCGCGCTGCTCGGCGAATGAGGGCGCTCAATCGCCTTGACGTTCGAGCGCGCGCTTGAAGGCCGGTCGCTCGGCCAGGCGATCGAGATAGGCGCGACAGTTCGGCTTCATCCGCGCTTCAAGACCGACGGAGCGGCCCAGCATAAGCGCGAAATGCACGGCGATATCGGCCATGGTGAAACGATCGGCGCACAAAAATTCTTTGCCGCCTTCCAAGGCCGCCTCGACGCTGCGCAGGCGCGAGAGATACCAGATCGAATAATCCTCCGCCGCTTGCGGCAAACGCCGCTCCGGCGGTTCGAGCCGCGTGTAACGCATGACGATCGCCAGCGGAAACGTCAGCGTCGCGTCGCTGCGAAATAGCCAATTGAGGTAGGCGCCATACTGCGCCTCGCTTGGATCGAGGCGCAGTATGTTGGGCTGATGCGTTTCGGCGAGATAGTGGCAGATGGCGGAAGATTCCGTCAGCGTCACGCATTTGTCGATAAAGGTGGGAACGGTGCCGAGCGGATTGATGTCGAGATAGCCGGGAAATGCCGTTCGCGGCGGGAACGGCATGTTGATCAATTCATACTCCAGCCCCAGCTCCTCCAGCGCCCAGAGCGCACGGAACGAGCGCGCATTGCGACAATGGTAGAGCTTCATCGCCGTCAGCTCCGCCAAACCGTAGCGGACGCCGGCTCCGCTTCGCCGCCCTCGTACTGGCGCAGCTCGTTGCGGCCGACCACCATGTGATGCACCTCATCGGGCCCATCGGCGATGCGCAGCACGCGCTGCTGGGCATACATCTTGCCCAGGGGCGACCATTGCGAAAGCCCGGTCGCGCCGTGCATCTGAATGGCCTGATCGACAATCTTGGCCGCGCGCTCGGGGATCATCGCCTTAATCATATGCACCCAAACGCGCGCTTGTTGGTTGCCCAGAACATCCATCGCGCGCGCGGCCTTCAGCACCATGAGACGCATGGCCTCGATCTCGATGCGCGCGCGGGAAATGATCTCCATGTTGCCGCCATTGTGCACCAGCTTCTTGCCGAACGCCGTGCGCGAGAGGCCGCGCCGGATCATCAGATCGAGCGCGTGCTCGGCCGCGCCCACCGAGCGCATGCAATGGTGGATGCGCCCGGGCCCCAGGCGCAATTGCGATATCTCAAAGCCGCGCCCCTCGCCCAGCAACACGTTTTCTTTCGGCACGCGCACATTCTCGAACCTGAGATGCATGTGGCCGCGCGGGGCGTCATCTTCGCCCAGCACGTACATCGGCCCCAGCACCGTCAAGCCAGGCGTCCCCATCGGCACCAGGATTTGCGATTGTTGGCGATAGGGCTTCGCGTCCGGGCTTGTCTTCACCATGGTGATGAGGATTTTGCAGCGTGGATCGCCGGCGCCGGAAATGTAATATTTCTCGCCGTTGATGACCCAATCGTCGCCATCAAGCACGGCGCGCGTTTCGATGTTGCGCGCATCGGAGGAGGCCACGTCGGGCTCCGTCATCGCGTAGGCGGAGCGGATCTCGCCGCGCAAGAGCGGCTCAAGCCAGCGCGCCTTCTGTTCGGGCGTGCCGACGCGTTCGAGCACCTCCATGTTGCCCGTATCTGGCGCGGCGCAATTCATCACCTCCGAGGCCAGGCGGTTCTTGCCGAGCTCAACAGCGAGATAAGCGTAATCGAGGTTCTTCAGCCCTTCGCCCGTACCGGCGTCAGGCAGAAAGAAATTCCACAAGCCCTGCTTTTTCGCTTCATCCTTGGCGCCTTCCAGCAGCTCGAGCTGACCGGGCGCGAATGTCCAGGGATCGTCTTTCTTTTCGTCGAGCTTGAAATACGCGACCGACATCGGCTCGACCACCTCGCTTACGAAGCGGCGCACATGCGCATGAAGCGGAACAGCCGCTTCCGACATGCGTAGATCGCTCAGATCGTCGAGCGGATTGAAGCCAAAAGATGTCGTCGGCGATTTCGACCCCGAATCCATGCGGGCCTCCCTTATTGATCAATATCTAAGTAAGCGTGCGTAGCGATCACGGTGATAGGCGGCGCTGCCGAACGCGGCCTCGCACACGCGCGCGCGGCGCATGTAGAAACCGCAAATGTGCGCGTCGGTCATGCCGATGCCGCCGTGCAATTGCACCATTTCGTTGGACACAAGATGGAACGTGTCGCTCATCTTGGCTTTGGCGAGGCTAACCAATTCGGCCGCATCCAGCGCATCGTCATCGAGCGCCGTCAGCGCCGCTTCCACGGTGGAGCGCGCTAATTCGAGCTCTGTATAAAGCCCCGCCGCGCGATGCTGCAGCGCCTGGAAGGCGCCGATCACCTGCCCGAATTGGACGCGCGTTTTCAGATAATCGAGCGTGATCGCGAACGCATGCTCGGCCGAGCCCAGCATTTCCGCGCACAGCCCCGCACAGGCGCGGTCAAGCGTAGGCTCGAGGATCGCCCAACCTTGATCGACCGCGCCGATCACGGCGTCCGCCCCTACTTTCACGTCGGCAAACGCCAACGCCGCGTAGCCGCGGCTGTCAGCCAGCTTCAAGCGCGAACGCTCCAGGCCGCCCGCGTTGCTCTCCACCAGAAAGAGCGTGAGGCCGTCGATTTCGCCCGCGCGGCCCGCCGTGCGCGCGGCGACGATGAAGGCGTCCGCGCTCATGCCCTCCATCACGAACATCTTGGCGCCGTTGAGCACGAAGCCCTCGCTCTCCCGGCGCGCGGCGAGCGCAATGCGCGCCGGCGCATGGTGGGCGCCTTCATCGACGGCGAGCGAGATAATCGCCGCGCCCGAAGCGATCTTGGGCAGCCACGCTTCCTTTTGCGCGGGCGAACCGCCGCGCGTGAGCGCGGTGGCGCCCGCAAGGCCCGAGATCAAGAGCGGCGAAGCCGCGAGCGTGCGGCCAAGCTCGGCGAGCACAAGGCCCATGGTGAGATTGCCTAGATCAGCGCCGCCATAGGCTTCGGGCGTGACGATTCCGGCCCAGCCAAGCTCGCCGATCTCCTTCCAGAGCGCGAGATCGAACGCCGCGTCCGCGCCGCCGTCGCGCACGCGGCGCAAAG
Organism: uncultured Terricaulis sp.; assembly: GCA_964635925.1. Classification (GTDB taxonomy): domain Bacteria; phylum Pseudomonadota; class Alphaproteobacteria; order Caulobacterales; family Aquidulcibacteraceae; genus Vitreimonas. Next base: position 25,337 of record CAZWQS010000021.1, read on the forward strand.
CGTTGATGGGGCTGCGCTCATCCGCCCAAGCCTTGGCGGCGTCGCGGAGCATTTCCTGTTCTTCGCTCAGCACCGCCACGCGCCGCTCCCTCTGTGTTCAGAAGATTTCAAACAGGCCCGCCGCGCCCATGCCGCCGCCGACACACATGGTCACCACGCCCCATTTGTAGCCGCGCCGTTTGCCTTCATGCAGGATGTGGCCCGCGGTGCGCGCGCCGGTCATGCCGTAAGGATGGCCGATCGAGATGGCGCCGCCAGAGATGTTGTATTTCGCCGGATCGATGCCGAGCTTGTCGCGGCAATAGAGGCATTGGCTCGCGAACGCTTCGTTCAACTCCCACATATCGATGTCGTCGATCTTGAGGCCGTTGCGCTCAAGCAATT
>CAZWQS010000022.1:0-21915 GCA_964635925.1 uncultured Terricaulis sp.
CCCCCATCTTTTTTGGTAAGCTCATACGAAATAAAATTGGGCCGCCTCGTCGCCGCGGCGGCCCTCCATTGTCCCCTAGCCGGGCGGACGATCAGGCGAAGCCCCCAACCGAGCGCGCGCTCGAGGTGGTCCAAGCCTGAAACGTTGCCCCTAACGAGTGACAATGAGACATGGATCACCTCCTTTCCTAAACAAGCCGGCGAAGCTGCCGGATTGCCTAAGATAAGGTGCTTCGCGCGCCCCGCAAGCGCGATGGATAATTTCAACTGCACCGCGCGAGCGGCCGTGGCGTCGTACGCACGATTGGGTGAAAGGGTTTGGCTATGCGGCTTTTGATGATCTGCGCATTCTTCGCGCTGGCGGCGTCTGCGTGGGCTGATCCGGCCGCGCCCGATTCACGTGCGCCGGTTCTTGCCTGTGTCGAGGCCGCGGGGATCGACGCAGCGGCTGTGCGCGCCTGCCAGGGCGTCGGCGCCCAGCCGTGTCACGACATCGCGCTGGCCACGCAACACATGGTGATGTGCGCGGCCGGGGAAGGGCAGGCGTGGGATGAGGTGATCGCGCAATCGCTCGCGCGCCTCAGCGCCGAGGAACCCGATCGCGCCGATGCGCTCGCGGCCGCACAGGCCGCGTGGAGCGATTATCGCGCGCGCGAGTGCGGCTATCGCGTCACGCGCTGGGGCGAAGGCTCAGGCGCGCGCGTGGCGCTGGCCAGTTGCATGGCGCAAATGAGCGCCGACCGCGCCCTCGATCTCATCGCCTACGAACAGGAAGCAGAATGATCACTCGCGCTCAGGCGTGAGCGAGCCCAGCAGCGTGGCGTTCGCGCCTGCAAGCGCGACGCACGCATTGCTTTCGCCGCCGTCGGGATAGCAGAACAGCGGCCCTTGCGCGCCGCGTGCGGCCTCGTATTGCCCGCGCGTCGCCGCCGGCTGAAAGCCCGGCGGGCGCTCGGCGCGCGCGGGCCAAGCCGGCAATTCGCTGGCGCGCTGCGTCTCGGAGGTATTGGAGATCCAAGCTTCCAACTCGGTGCGCACGCCGGTCTGGTCGCTGTTGGGACTGAACGCGAGCGGCACCTGCGCGGTCGGATAATCGCGCGTGAAAATCGTCTGCCCTTCAGTGGTCTCGATGCGGATGGTGGCGATGGCGTCGCGGCACGTTTCGCCGCGCGTCTCGGCTTCGATCACATAATATTGGCTGCCCACCGCCGACCAATCGCGCGACGCCTGCATGTCGCATCCGCCTTGCACCGGCGCTGGAATCTGCGCCGTCTCGCTGGTCTTGCCTTCGGGCGCGGCGGGCTGGCACGCGGCCAGCGCCAATGCGCATGCGATCACGCTCATTCGCTTCATTGCGTCTCGTCCTCCAGGGCGATCTCACGATCAAAAAAATCCCCCGCGCCGCCGGCGCCGGGTTCCCAGAACACGCAGAGCTGGCGCCCCGTTCCGGAAAAATGGCAGAGCATCGGCAAATTCCGCGCGCGGATATCGTCGTAAGTGAGGCGATCGAGCGTGGTTTGTCCAGGCGCGAGCTGACTCCAAACGGGGGCATCGGCCGTGGTGGCGATTTCGGGCTCGGCCCAGCGTTCAAGAAACGCGCGCATCGCTTCGGGCTCCGGTTCGGCGAAGCCGTCGCCGAACGCGCGCGCCAGCGGCGTCGCGTGCGCCCAAACCGGATGCCCGTCCGCGGTGGTGATGGTGTAGAGTCCAATCGCCTGATCGCAGGCGGCGCCGAAACTGCGCGTGGTGATCACGTCTTGCGCATCCGGCGCCGTGAACGCAGCTTCGCGCGTCACGCTGATCTCACAGGTATTCGCCGGCTTTGGCGCGCAAGCGGCGATCAGCGCCAGCAGCAGAAATGCGGCGAGCGTCCTCATGCGCCGTAGCCGAGCACGGCGCGCAACGCGCCCCCGTCATTATCGACCACGTAGCACGTCACCGCGGCGGCGGCTTCGGCGATGCAAAAGGCAGGCAAGTTGCGCGCGCGCAGCCCCTCGTAATCGCTCCGTGTCAAAGGCGAGGCATACGGCAACGCCTCCACGCCTTCGCCAGGGCGGCTCATTGTCTCGCTCCATGCCGGCAGCGCCGAAGCGCGCATCGGCGTGATGTCGACCCATGCGTCCAAGAAGCGCTGCACGTCAGCGCGCGCAACGTCGTCGCCGCTCGGCACGAGCGTCGCATAAGGGGCGGCGACTGCATTGGCCGCGTCAGCGCCAACGATCTCCAGCGTCAGCATGGCGCTGTCGCAAGCGCCGGCCGAAGAGGCTGTGGCTGTGAGGCGCGCATCGCCTTCCGGCCAAGTCAGCGCGCGCGTGGCGGAAAGCGTGCAATCGCCAGCGGCGTCACGCTCTGCTTGCCCGCATGCGCCCAGCACGAATGCGGCGAAAATGATAGCGAATTGGCGCATCGATCCCTCGAGTCGGGACCATAGCGACGATGCGCGCGGGCGCCAGCCTATTCCGCCGCTTCAAGCGGCAGGCTGGCCGCGACCGGCGAGACCAAATCGTCCGCCGGCGGTTGGAACAGCCCATGCGGGCGCTGTAGCGCGGCGACAGCGGCTTCGTAACCGGCGGTGACGGCCTCATCAAAGCGCTTCCAATCGCGCAAATCGATGTCGGGCATGGTCGGCGCGATCAACAGGTCCGCGCCGGCGCGCCCTTCCCAGGGATCGATCGCCATGGTGGCCGCGCGCATCAAGAGCGAGGCGATCGGCGGCGCCGATTGAAAGCCATGCGCGGCCACCCAGCCCATGAAGCCGGGCGGATCGCGGAAATCCTCCGGATCGATGCCTTCGCGCAGCGCCACGTCCACGCCGATAATCGGCCCGCGATGCATCTCCTTGAGCACATCGACCGGAAAATTCTTCACCACCGCGCCGTCGACCAGCAGCCCATGCGCGCCGTCGAGCACGGGCGGCAGAATGCCGGGCAGCGAAATGGAGGCGCGCAGCGCGCGCCGCAGCAATCCCGCGCGATGTATGCGCGCCGAGCCGGAGACCAGATCGGTCGAAACGCAGAAGAACGGCGCTTCGAGATCCTCGATCAGCGTCTCGCCGAAATGCTCCTGCAGGCGATCCTCCACGCGCCGCCCGCGCACCAGGCCGACGACAGGAAGCACATAATCGCCCAGGGGATTGCTCTCCACGAACGCCTTGCGGATGCGCCGCTCGATCTCGTCGTCGTCCCAGCCCTTGGCCACGCACGCGGCGATGATGCCGCCCATCGAGGTGCCGCCGATCACGTCGAACGGCAAACCCGCCTCGCGCAGCGCGCGCACGACGCCGATATGCGCGTACGCGCGCGCGCCCCCGCCCGAGAGCACAAGCCCGATCGAGCGCCCGGCGATGATGCGCGCCAGGCGCGCGGAATCGGCGTCTTCAAGGCCGCGCCAATGGAACAGGCGCGCCGCGTCGCAGGCGAGGCGCCATTCATCGGTGGTCGCGGCCTTGCGGTCGCTGCCATGATGCAGCAGCACCACGTCGATCAGCCGAAACTGCCGCGCGGGCGAGGGCTCTTCCGGCGGCAGCAGCGGCAGCGAAGGGCGCGCATCGGCGCGCGCGAAAAACCAGATGCGATCGGCCTGGCGCAAGCAAGTGCGAAACCAGGGCGTGTCTGCGATCGGGGAAACCAGGAACACAGCGTCGTTCTTCTGCTCGAGCGTGTCGAACCAGGCGCTGTTCATGCCCTCGCCGCTCAACGCGGCCTCGTCCTCCTCGGTCACGATGGCCACGCGTGAGCCGAGGCGCTTCAGCGCCGCCTGCAGCGTGCGCGCGCGCAGCTTGATATCGATCGTGGGCGAGGTGGCGAAGAAGGCGTACACCTTCGGCTCCGCGCGCGGGCTGCGCCCGTCGCTGCGTGCGCGCGTGAGCATCAAGCGCGCGATGTGGCGCATCAGATCGGGATGGGCCTGCACCAGCGTGTCGAACGCCTCGGGCGAAAGCTTCAGCACCTCGCTGTCGCGCATCGCGAACACGCTGGCCGAGTGCGGCTCGCGCGCGATCATCGCCATCTCGCCCACCGGCTCGCCGGGACGGATGTAGCCCAGCAGCTTGGAGCCCCCGCGCTCGCCCGGCTTGAACGCCGCGAGCGAGCCGGAAACCAAGAACCAAACGCCCTCCGGCGGCTCGCCCGCATTGAGCACGGCCCAGCCCGAAGGCACCGAGAGCCATTCGGCTTCCTCGTCCATGGCGGCCAAAAGCGCGGGGTCCGCGCCGGCCAGAAAGGGAATCTCGCTAAGACTGGGCTTCATGAAGGGCTCGCAAGGCCAAGATAGTCCCCAAGCGTTAAGGCGCAATGAGAGCAATGCGACAGCGGGGCGCTCGCCCCGGCGCGGGCCCGTGCTAAGAGGACCCCATGACCGTCTTCATCGCCCACGCCCCCGCCGATTCAGAGGCCGCCGAGGCGCTGGAGAACTTCCTCGAACGGCGCGGCCAATTTGTGGAGCGCGACGACGGGCAAACGGCGCTGCGCCCGTTCGCGCCGAGCGATGCGATGGTGCTGCTGGTGTCGAAGGACCTCGTGTTCGCGCCGATGCGCCTGCGCCTGGAGCAGCGGGCGCTGGATGCATGGGCTGACGGGCGCCTCATCCTGGTGAAACTGGATCACGGCATTGCGCCGGTCGGCCTGCGCGATCTGCCGGCGATCGATGCGAGCTTCGCGGCGCAGCGCGAGTTCAAATGGGGCGAGGTGGCGGATGCGCTGCGCAAAAGCCTGCGCGCCGCGCCCGCTGGGGATGCGCCGATGCGGCGCACGGCCGCCAAACGAAAGGGCGGCGGCGCGCGCTGGTTGGGCGTGCTCGTGCAAATGCTGCTCGCCGCGCCTGGCCTGGTTGCGGCCGCGGCGGCGATTTCGATCTGGCTCGCCAACCGCATCGGGCCGACGCCCGGCGGCTGGGTGGACTTGATCGACGGGATCGCCGCGTTCGGCGCGCGCGCGGGCTTGCCTGCCGGCGCGACGCTTGGGCTGTTCGCCGGCGCCATCGTGCTGACGATTGGTATTGTTATCGCCGCGATCATCCGCGCAATTCCGCGTGCGCCTGAAGCGGCGGCGCCGGCGCCGCAAGCCGAACCCGCGCCGGCCGCGTCGGCCGATTCCGTGTTCGTCTCCTACGCGCGCGCAAATCAGGCAATCGTGCTTCCAGTGATCGAAGGCGCCAAGCAGGCGGGGCGCAATTTTTGGCTCGATCAGCAGGGGCTCACGGTCGGCGAAGGCTGGGCCGGCGAAATCGTGCGCGCCATACGCGGCGCCGCCGGCGTGGTGGTGATGTGTTCCAAAGCCGCGTTCGAGAGCGACCATGTGAAGCGCGAGGTCTATCTGGCTGATCGCTATCGCCGTAAGCTCATCCCTGTCTTCATCGAGGATGCGGCTCCGCCGGAGGATTTTGAATATTTCTTCGCCGGCGTGCAGCATCTGAAACTCTATGAAACGCCAGAAGGCGAGCGTCCGCGGGCGCTGGTCGCCGTGCTAGGAGAAGCCGCATGAGCCTTGCCCCCGATCCCGCGCTGCTGGACGTCTCGCCCGATGGCGTGGCGGTGATCACGCTCAACCAGCCGGCCAAGCGCAATGCGTTCGACGAAATCATGATCGCCACGTTGGCCGAGCTGTTCGAGACGCTGAAGGGCGCCGATCACGTGCGCATCGTGTTCATCCGCGGCGCGGGCGAAAGCTTCTGCGCCGGCGCGGATATCGATTGGATGCGCCGCGGCGGCGAACGCACCGAGGAAGACAATTACAAGGACGCCCTGACGCTGGCGCGCATGCTGCGCCATCTGCACGATCTGCCGCAATTGACGGTGGCGCTGGCGCATGGCGCGGTGATGGGCGGGGGCGCTGGGCTGCTCGCGGCGTGCGATGTCGCCGTCGCGGTGAAGGATACGAAGTTCCGCTTCTCCGAAGTGCGCCTCGGCCTCACCCCGGCCACGATCTCGCCCTACGTTGTGGAAGCGATCGGCCCGCGCTGGGCCAAGGCGCTGTTCGCCACCGGCGAGGGCTTCGACGGCGTGTTCGCCGAGAAGATCGGCCTTGTGCAATATACGGTCGAGGATGAAGCGGGGCTTGTGTCGATGCTGAAACATCTCACCGGCCTCGCTTTCGCCGCCGCCCCTGGCGCGGTGACGGATGCGAAAGCTCTGGTGCGGTATCTGATCGATGATTCAACGCGCCTGCGTAACGCCGCGCTGCCCGCGCAGCTTGTGCCGGGGCACGTGATCGACGAGGATTTGATGAAGGAAACCGCAAAGCGCATCGCCCATCGGCGCGCGTCGGCGGAAGGCAAGGAAGGGCTCGCCGCCTTCCTCGCGAATCGAAAGCCGGAGTGGAACTCTTGAAGCTCAAGCGTGGCGTCAGCGGATTTTGGGCATTTTTGTTTCGTGCCCGCATCGTGCGCCCACGCATGCCGTTCTGGCGCGTGATTGTGGAGGCGCGGCTGGACCGCCGCGCCCGCGAATGGCCGGCGGGCGCCCACGCGGTGGTCGCGCCGGTCTATGTCTGGGCCCGCACCATTGAAGAAGCGGAGGCGCTGGCCGCGCTCGCGGTAGAGGAAGAGGGGCTGGAGGCGCTCACCGCCGACGCCATGAAATTCCCGCCCGCCGCCGCCCCGCGCGGCAGCCCCGCCGCCGTTGCGCGCGGGGAATGGGGCTTTCTGGAGCGCCATGAGGGCGAAACCGGCGCGGCCGGCCCCTCCCGGCGCGATGCGCGGGCTTGATCGCCGCCCGCTTAAGCGGGAGATAGCCTCTCATGAGCGGGGAACTTGAAGCAGCCGGCGCGATGGCCACCGCCGGTCTTGTGGCGGGCGCCATCGAAGGCCGCGAAGGCGGCGAGGCCGGCGAAGGTGCATGCGCCAATTGCGGCGCTGCGCTTCAAGGCCGCTTCTGCAGCCAATGCGGGCAAACCGCCCATCCCCATCGCAGCCTCGTGCACGTGCTCGAAGAATTCATGCACGGCGTGATCCATTTCGACACCAAGGCGTGGCGCACGCTGCCGATGGTGATCTTCCGCCCCGGCACGCTGACGCGGAATTACGTCTTCGGCAAACGCGCACGCTACATCTCGCCGCTGGCGATGTTCCTGTTCACGATCTTCGCGATGTTCTTCGCCTTCGCGTTCATCGAAACGCCGCCGGGCCTCGGCGGCACGCCGGAAGAACAACGCGCCGAAGCCGCGCGCGAACTTACCAATGCGCGTGAAGACTTGGCGCAGGCCGAGCGCGAACTGGCCGAGGCCGAAGCCGCCCCCGCGCCGACCGACGGCACGCCGCCGGGGCTTGCGTCGAGCCTGGCGCGCCAGGCGGTGCAACTCGCCCGCGATGACGTCAGCCGGCGCGAGCGCACGCTCGCAACGCTCGACGACGTGATCGCCGAGACGATGGAAAGCGAAGCCGCGCCCGCCGCGCAAACCGAGGCCGCGGGCGAACCGCAAGCGGAAGCGCCCGCGCCGGCGGAAACGCCGGCCGCCGATGCGGAAGAAGAATCGAACGGCGTCGGCTGGCGCCCCGGCGAAACCTGGCAGGACGGCGTCGCGCGCACGGCCCGGCGCGGGGGCTTCGTCGCCATCGCCGGCGCCGATGAGTTGAACAAGCACGTCAACAAGAAGCTCGAGAACCCGGACCTCGCGCTCTACAAGGTGCAGCAGACGGGCTACAAATTCTCGTTCCTGCTGGTGCCGATTTCGCTGCCCTTCATCGCGCTGCTGTTCCTGTGGAAGCGCGGCATCACGTTCTACGATCATGTCGTCTATGCGCTCTACGCGCTCTCGTTCGCGTCGATCCTGCTCATCGTCATCATCGCCGCATCACACTGGAGCTGGGCGTCGTGGGTGATTGGCTGGCTGATCGGGCTTGGTTTGCCGGTGCACACCTTCTTCCATCTGAAGGGCGCGTATGCGCTGGGCTGGTGGTCGGCGTTGTGGCGCACGTTCTTCATGCTGATATTCGCCACCATTGCGCTCAGCTTCTTCCTGGTGGCGATCTTCCTGCTTGGGTTGGGGACAGGCTGAACCATGGCGCTCTCCGAATGGATCGCGCAATGGGGCGCTGAAGCGCCGGTGCTGGCGGGTTCGGCGGCGGTGGTGCTGTTCATGGTGGGGCTCGCCTGGGCGCTGGGCTACCGCGCAAAGGCAAGGCTGAGCGACGCCGATCTGGCCCGCCTCGCCGAAGGCGAGGGCGCGTTGATCGAACACGCGGTTTTGGCGCCCGATAGCCGCGCCGCCCTGGCGCTGCTCTCCAACGGCAAGCTCATGATCGCGCGCGTGATGGGCGATGACGTGAGCGCCCGCGCCGCGCCGCGCGCGGCCGCGCGCGTGGCGGTGACGCAAGGGCGCCTCAGCGCCGCGTTTGCGGACGCGGGCTTCCCGCCCTTAGATATGAAGCTCGAGGAAACGCCGCCTTGGCTGGCCGAACTGGCCGCCGGGCAAGGATGACGCCCATGGCTGAGCCGCCATTCGATATTCCGCCCATCATCACCTATGCGGTGCCGGGCTTCGTGCTGCTCATTGTCGCCGAGATGATCTACATCCGCATCTTCAAGAAGGGCGGACGCTACGAGACGAAGGACGCGGCTACGTCGCTCGCGATGGGGCTCGGCAATCGCGTGGCGGGCATCGCCATCGGCGGGCTGGCGATCGCGGCTTATTATTGGGTGTACCAATTCCGCCTGTTCGATCTGGGATGGACGTGGCCGGTGATGGTCGCGTGCTTCTTCGCGGAAGACCTCGCTTATTATTGGTTCCACCGCATCGCGCATGAGCGGCGCTGGTTCTGGGCCAGCCACATCGTTCATCACTCATCTCAGCACTACAACCTCACCACCGCGTTGCGCCAAACCTGGACAGGCACGATCGGCCTCAGCTTCATCTTCTGGCTGCCGCTGGTTTGGATCGGCTTTCCCCCGCTGATGGTGCTGATGTTCTCGGCGATCAGCCTTGTGTATCAATTCTGGATTCACACCGAGACGATTCAGCGGATGGGGCCGTTTGAATGGGTGATGAACACGCCGAGCCACCATCGCGTGCATCATGCGATCAATCCGACCTATCTCGACGCCAATTACGCAGGCGTGCTGATCATCTGGGACCGCCTGTTCGGCACCTTCGTGCCGGAAGATGATAAAGAGCGCCCGCGCTACGGCATCGTCTCCCAACTCGGCACGTTCAATCCGTTCCGCGTGGCGTTCCATGAATGGATCGGCATCTGGCGCGACGTGACGCACGCGACATCGCTCAAGGACGCGCTGGGCTACATGTTCGGCCCGCCCGGCTGGAGCCCGGACGGCTCGCGCAAAACCAGCGCTTCGCTCAAAGCCGAATGGGCCGCGAAACAAGCCGCCGCAACGCCGGCGGAGTGAGATGTACGTCCCCGCGCATTTCGCTGCCAATGATTCCGAAGCGCTGATCGCGCGCCTGGCGCGGCGTTGGGCCGGGATTATCGTCAGCATCGGCGCGGACGGCGCGCCGATCGCCACGCACGCGCCGATCCTGTGGGATGGGGAGAAACGCATCGCCAGCGCGCATATCGCGCGCGCCAATCCGCATTGGAAAGTAGGCGACGGCCCTGGACTCATCGTGCTGCCTGGGCCGGAGGCGTACGTCACGCCGAACTGGTATCCCTCCAAGGCCGAGCACGGCAAAGCCGTGCCGACCTGGAATTACGAAGCCGTGCATTTGACTGGCCGCCTCGAATGGTTCGAGGACGCGGCTTCGCTCGAAGCTGTGGTGCGTGATCTCTCCGCGTTGCACGAGGCGACGCAGCCCGCGCCGTGGACGCTCGCGGACGCGCCGCGCCCTTACATCGATGCGATGCTGCGCGGCATTGTCGGGGTGCGCCTTCATGTTGAACGCATCGACGCCAAGCGTAAGCTCTCGCAGAACAAGAACGCGGTGGATTTCAACGGCGTCGCCGCTGGGCTTACCGCGAGCGCCGACCCGATGGCGCAAGAGGTCGCCGCGCTGATGCGCGAAGCGCGCGCGGCGGGCGATGAGATGGAAGGAAATTGATCCCACGCTTCCCGGCCGAGCGCCTGGCGCCCGGATAAAGCCGGGCTGCATCCGGAAGCGTGTGAGAGAGACATTGGTCAAATCCGCGGAGTCGATCTAATCAACGGCGATGACCATCCACATCGTCAAACTCTGCGTCGGCGCCGATAGCGTGGAAGACCTCGCCGAATGGCAGATCGGGCAGATCAAGCGCGCGAAGAAGGCCAAGGCCAAGATCGTCGCGCCCGTGTGCGGCACGCGCATGTGGCCCAAGCGCGTGGAGGAGGTGCTGAAGGGCGGCTCGCTCTATTGGGTGATCAAGGGCGTCATCAGCGTGCGCCAGCGCATCATCGCGATCGATCACGTCACGGACAATCACGGCCAACGCTGCGGCCTTTATCTCGACGCACACCTGCAGCGCACCGCGCCTCAGCCGCGCCGCGCCTTCCAAGGCTGGCGCTACCTTGAAGCGAAAGACGCGCCCGCCGATCTCAGCGAAGCGCAAGGCGGTACGGATTTGCCCGAACATCTGCGCCGGCAATTGGTGGAGCTGGGGGCATGGTGACGGATAAGCAAATCGCCCAACAATTGATGCGTGAAAGCCTGGTGGTGGGTATCCATCTCAACAAGCTCGATGCCCTGATTGAGCGCGTCAAAAGTGAACGGGAACGATCGGATGTGCGTGTGCATGTGGGCGCCGCCATGGCCGCGATGGCGGTGCTGCAGCTTGAGCTCGCCCGGCGATTTCCCGATCTCGATCCGGATCGAGCCTAGCCCAACACCCGCTTCGACGCCGCGCAGAATGCGGGGATATCCGCTTCGTCGTGATAAAGCCCAAGCCCGATGCGCAGCACGTCGTCGCGCGCGTCGGTGACGATGTTGTGCGTCATTAGCGCAGCCTTCCATTGCGTCGCCTTGGGGTGGCGCAGGGAAATGAAGCGCGCATTTAGGCCGCTTGCATTCGGGCGCAAAATTTCCGCTTCGCGCAGCACGCCCGCGTCGCCAGCCGCGATCGCGGCCTCCAGCGGCGCGCGCAGCGCCGCAACGCGGGCGGCGATCTGCGCTGTGTCCAGCCCTTCGCGCGCCAGCATCGCGCACACGGCGTTGAAGCGATAAAGCCCGGTCGCGTCATAGGTCGCGCCCAGGAATCGCCCGCCGTCTTCCGAATAGGCGACGCCCTGTTGCTTGGCCTCGATCGCCATGAAATCCGCGAACCAGCCGGTGTAGCTCGGGCGCGGCGCAAAGCCTGACGGCGCATGGATGTAGCCCGCGCCTTCGCCGGCCATGGCGTATTTGTAGCCGCCGCCCAACAGGAACATGCGATCGGCTACGGCGCCGAAATCGCACGGCATCGCCATGAATGAATGATAGAGATCGAGCGCGATCCACGTGCCCTCCGGCGTTGCGTAGGACGCTAATTCCGCCGCGCCATCGAACCGCAGCCCGCTCTTGAACATCACATGTGAAAGAAACGCGATGTCGGGCGCCTTCTCGCGCATGGCCGCGAGGTAGCGTTCGGTGAACGTCTCAAACGGCGCGCACGGCACGACGCGTGTCGTCACCCAGCCCGTCTCCGCCCAGCGCGCGGCTTGGCGGCGGAACGAGTGAAACTCGCCATCGCTGGTCAGCACCTCGATCGGCCCAGGCTTGCGCGCGGAGAAGAGGCGCATCAGCAATTCGTGCGTGTTCGGCGCAAAGCCTATCGTGCGCGGATCGGGCAGATTGAGTTCGCGTGCGATATTGCTCTGTGCGCGCGGCATCACCTCGCCGAAAATCTTATCCCATTTCTTGTCGGCCAGTATGGCCGCGTCCTGCCATGCTTCCATATGCCCATCGAACGAAGCGTCTGGCCACAAATGGTGCGAGTGCGCGGCGAAATGCAGCCGCCCGGACGCCGCGGCCAACGCGCGCGAGAAGAGGGGCTTATAGCTTTTCACAGCTTAGTCCTCAGCGACCAGATTTCCGGGAAGGCGCGCCGGCTTAGCGTCTGCTGCAGATAGCCCACGCCCTCGGTGCCGCCCGTGCCGCGCTTGCGCCCGATGATGCGCTCGACCGTCAGTACGTGCTTGTGCCGCCAGGTGAGGAAGGCGTCGTCGAGATCGATCAGCTTCTCGGCGAGCTGATAGAGCGCCCAATGAGTCTGCGTGTCGCGATAGACGGCAAGCCACGCATTCTCGACCGCCTCGCTCGGCTCATACGCCGCGCCGGGCGCGCGCTCGTACGCGGATTTCGGAACATCGAATCCCGCCTTGGCGAGCTGGGCGAGCACGTCGTCATAGAGGCTGGGCGCGGCGAGCGCCGTCTCAAGCGCTGCGCGCGCGGGCTCGCCTTCGGGATGGAATTTGAGGAAGGACGCATCCTTCAAGCCCAGCGTGTATTCCAGCACGCGGAATTGCGCGGATTGAAACCCCGAGCTTGTGCCGAGCAGCGCGCGGAAGCTCAGATAATCGGCGGGCGTCATGGTCGCCAGGATGTCCCATGTCTGGGTCATCACGGCCTGAATGCGCGAGACGCGCGCCAAATTCTTGTACGCCGGCACCAGATCGCCCGCGCGCACGGCGCGTTGCGCGGCGCCGATCTCGTGGATGGCCTGCTTCATCCACAATTCCATGGTCTGGTGCAGGATGACGAACAGCAATTCGTCATGCTCTGCTGTTTGCGGCTGCTGGCACGCCAGCAATTCCTTCAATTTCAAATAGCCGCCGTAGGTGACGTCCTGGGTCATAAAAGCTCCGAATCCGCCTGCTTAAACCACGGGCGCCGTGGCGGAAAAAGCGCGTTCGGGATTTGTGCCGCGCGCTGCGCCGGATTTTGGGGTTTGGCGGAGCGCTTCGACCTGCTAGGGAAGCGCTGATCGTGAGGCAGAAGCCAGGAGGGTAGGCGATGGCCGCCGTGGGACGCATTCTTCTTATCATTCTTGTGATCGCCGTGATCGCAGTCGGCGCGGGCTTTTTCTTGTTGCCCAACACCGCGAGCCGCACGCAAACGCTTGAAATTGAACGGCCTGCTGAATCCGTGTTCGCGCGCCTCGCCTCCACGCCCGCGGGCAGCGAGATCGCCCAAGGCGTCACGGTGACCGAAGTGGTCTCGGCGGAAAACAACGTCGTCACCGCCAATGTCGCTTACGCCGACGGCGCGACCGGCAAAGTCACCTACACCGTGACGCCGAATGGCGAAGCCGCCAGCCAAGTGCGCGTGCGCCTGGAGCAAGATTTGGGCGCCAACCCGGTGGCGCGCTTCACCGCGATCGGCGGCGGCCCGGTCAGCCCGCTGATCGACACCGCGACCGCCAACATCACCGCCGATCTCGATAAGCTCACCACCAACAGCTTTGCGGGCCTGCAATATTCGGTGGTCGAGGTGCAGCCGCAGCCCTTCTTCTACATCCAGAATTGCTCACCGACGGATTCGGAAGCCGTGAAATCGGTTGTCACCGACAGCCTGATTGCGCTGCGTCCAATCATGGCGCGCCACAATCTGCGCATCGCCGGCCCGCCGATCGCGCTCGAGCCGCGGGTTGAGACGAACGAATATTGCTACCGCATCGGCTATCCCTACACCGGCACGCCTCCGCGCGTTCTGGCGGTCGGCTCTGCCGGCACCACGCCGGGCGGCACGGCGCTGCGCGTCGTCTACACCGGTTCGGAAGAGGAAGTGTGGAATCAAGTCTATAATCCGATGGATGCGCTGCTTGTCGCCGCCCATCTCGACGATCCGGCCACCAACACCGACGATTGGGCGAACTACGAAGTGTATCACGACGATCCGACCCAAGCGGGCGGTTCGCGCAACCGTGAAATCTTCTACGTGGCCAATGGCGACATCAGCGCCATCACGCGCATCCTGCCGCCGACTGAGCCCGCGCCTGTCGCGCAGCCAGCCGAAGCCGCGCCCGCCGCCGCCGAAGCTGCGCCGGAAACGCCGGCCGCGCCGCCAGAGCCGGCTGACGCCACGCCGTAACGGCTTGATTGAAACGAAAACAGAAGGCCGCGGCGCTAGCCGCGGCCTTTTTCGTTAAGGCCGCATGCCGAAACTGCTCGGCCCTGTTTCCAGCGCGCCTTGCGCCAGGTTCGCCCAATCGCATAGCAGGGGCCGCGTGTCGCGCGGGTCGATGATTTCCTCGGCGTAGAACGCCTCCGCCGTGCGGAACGGGGAGCGCAAAGCTTCCGCCCAGGCGCGGATTTCCTTGAGGCGCTTTTCCGGTTCGGGATGGGCTTCGATTTCGCTTTTGTAGGCGGCTTCAATGCCGCCCTCCAAGGGCAGCGAGCCCCAATCGCCGCTGGGCCAGCAATAGCGCACCTTTGCGCGCGTGGGGTTCATCATGGCCGAACCCGCGAGCCCGAACGCCTGGCGCACCACGATCGAGCACCAGGGCACGCGCGCCTGATACACCGCCGCCATCGCCTGCACGCCCAATTTCACCACGCCCGCGCGCTCATGCTTCACGCCCACGGCGAAGCCGGGGCAATCGACGAAATGCGCCACAGGCAGATGGAAGGTCTGCGCCAGATCGACATGCTTGATCACTTTGCGGCACACATCTGAGGTCCAAGCGCCGGCCAGGAACATCGGATCGCCGGCGATCACGGCCACGCTCCACCCATCGATGCGCGCAAGGCCGGTGATGAGTCCGCGCCCCCATTGCTGGCCGATCTCGAAGAACGAGCCCGCATCGACGCAGGCTTCCACGATGCGCCGCATCTTGTAGGGCACGCGCCGGTCGCGCGGGACGGCCTTGATCAAGGTCTCGTCGCGCCGATCAGGCGGATCGCCGTTCGGCGCGCGCGCCGCCGTTTCGTGGATCGAGCCCGGCAGATAGGAGAGAAAACGCCGCGCCCGCGCGAACGCGTCCGCTTCGCTCGCCACTACATCATCGACGACGCCGTTCTTGCCATTGATCTCAACGCCGCCCAGGCCCTCCTTATCGACATCTTCGCCAATCGCTTTCGCCACAGGCGGGCCGGCGACGAACACTTGGGATAGGCCCTGCACCATCACGCTGTAATGGCTCGCGGCCACGCGCCCCGCGCCAAGGCCCGCGCAGGGGCCAAGCGCCAGCGACACCACAGGCACTGCGCTCATGTTGGCCACCACCCATTCCCAGCCGGGCGTTTGGGGAATGTAAGTGCGCGGATCCTTCTCCAGCATCTTCACGCTGCCGCCCCCGCCGGTGCCGTCGATGAGGCGGATCAGCGGCATGCGATATTCGTTGGCCATCTGCTCGGCGTAGACGAGCTTCTGCCAGATCGCCGCGTCGCCCGCGCCGCCGCGCACGGTGAAATCATCGGCTTGCAGCATCGCCGGCTTGCCGTTGATCAGCGCGCGGCCCACCACAAAGGGGGAGGCGCGGAAGCTCTCAAGCTGATTGTCGGCGCCGTAGCTGGCCTTGCCCGCGATCTTGCCGATTTCGTGGAAACTGCCGGGATCGGCCAAAGCCGCCACGCGCTCGCGCACGTTCAGCTTGCCGCCGGCCTTCTGCCGCGCCACGCGGTCGGCGCCGCCCATCTGCTCGGCTAATTCCTCGCGCTGGCGCTTCTCTTCGATCTCGTCTTCCCAACTCATGGCGCCAAGCTTAGCGCGCTCGCGCGCAAGAGAAAGGGCCGCCAGGTTTCCCCAGCGGCCCCAAGGCGAACCTGCGTTTCGGCAGGCCTAGAAGTTGCGACGCACCGTGAAGCCGATGGTGCGCGGCTGGTTGGTGTGGAACGCCAGGCGCGCGCGCCCGCCGCGTTCGCGGTCGAACGAAAGCTCGGCGTTTTCGTCGGTGAGGTTGTTCACGTAGAAGATCAGCGCCCAATCGTCGTTCTGGACGCCGGCGTTGAAGTTCACGACCGTGTAGGGATCGAGTTCGAGATCGACAGTGGTGATCTCATTGCCCGTCGCCCCGCCATAGGGCAGGCCCGAGACGAAATCGCGCGGATTGTCCACCTGATCGCTCGGCTGGGTGTAGCGGCTGCTCACGTGCTGCACCGAAAGCGCGGCGAACGCCTCGGTCGAGTCGCCCATGAAGTTGATCGGGAGATAATAGGCCGCGGTCGCCGCGAGTTGATATTCCGGCACCGAAGCCAGGCGATTGCCGCTTTCGATGCCGCCGAGCACGTTGTTGTTGCCGTCGCGCACGGTGGAGTCGAATTCCGCCTCGACGAAGCTGCCCGCGAACGAGAGCTCAAGGCCCGCGATCGGCGTCCACGCGGTTTCGATTTCAAGGCCGGCGGCGTGCGCCTCCGGCACGTTGAACGAAATCCGCGACGAGCACGAACCGGCGTCCAGCGTCACCTGCAAGTCCTGGATGTCGTTGTAAAACACCGCGGCGTTGAAGGTGAGGTTGCCGCGCGAATATTTGGCGCCGGCTTCGTAATTCCAGGACGTTTCATCTTCATAGGATTGGAAGCCGCCGAAGATCAGTTCGTCCTCCGGCGTGCAGAGCGGCAGGTTCAGCGGGTCATTCACGCCGCCCAAGCGGAAGCCTTGGCTGGCTTGAATATTCAGCCGCAGGTCTTCCGTCGCTTCGTAGCTCGCCATCACGCGCGGGGTAAAGCCGTTGGACGAGGTGGAATCCTGACGGTTATCGCCATTGGCGAAGAGGCCGCCGGAGATGAATTTTCGCTCCTCATCGAACGAATAGAAGCGCCCGCCGGCGGTGATGGTGAGCCGATCGAAAAACTCGTAGCTCGCCTCGCCGAACACGGCGGTCTGCTCGATGTCGTAAGGCAAGTCGGCATTGTACGGTGAATCCGCGGGGAAGCCGTTGGCCACGGCTGCGGCGGTGCCGGCGCCCAGTGTGAGGTCTGTGTAGAAATCATAGCCCGGCGTGGGAAGACGCTGCGAATAATTGCGCTCCACATCCGAGTAGAACACGCCAACCAGCCACTGAAAGGGGCTGTCGTTGGTGGAGGCTAGGCGCACTTCCTGCGTGATCTGATTGAGGTCGGTGTTGTCGCGCAGGTTTGAAGGCAGCTCAACGCCCGCGGTTGGGAAGCCGAGATCAATCGACACCGAGCCGGAGAGCGCGCTGGCGTCGCGGCCCACCAGGATGTTGCGCGAGGTGTAGCTGGTGATCGAGGTTAGCGCCATGTCGCCCAGGTCGAACTCGACCGTGAGGTCGGCCAGGAAGGTCTCATCCTTGAACTCTTCGTCGAGCCGCAGGAATTGCTGGCGTTCGCCGAGGTCGATCGGCGTGGCGAGGAAGGGATTGGCGAAGACGTTGAAAACCTCTTGGCGATTAAAGCCGTTCACCTCCACCTTCTGGTAGACGACGCGCGGCGTGATCGTCAGCGAGTTGGTCGGTTCAAGGCGCAGCGCCGCGCGCAGGCCCATGCGCTCGCCGTCATTGACGTTGTCGCTCCACGTCCCGTCTGGGCGGCGCGCGTCGATGAAGCCCGCATAATCGGTGTAATAGCCGACCACGCGCAGCGCGGCTTGGTCGGTGACGGGCAGATTGACCATGCCCTTCAGGTGGCCGCCCACATCGTCTTCTTCGACGACATTGACGTTGCCTTCGATCGAACCGCCGAACTCGCCGATCTCGGGCTGGTTGGTGATGTAGCGGATCGTGCCGCCGACGGAGCCCGAGCCGAACAGCGTGCCTTGCGGGCCGCGCAGCGTTTCCACGCGGTTCAGGTCGAAGAGATCAAGATCGGGCGTGAACAGCGAAAGCGAGATCACGCTTTCATCGAGATAGACGCCCACTTGCTCTTTCACGCCCGGCTGGTCGCGCACGATCTGGCCGGCCGAGACGCCGCGCAGCGCGACCTGGCTTTGCCCCGGACCCAAATTCTGGATCGCCATGCCCGCGACATTGCGCGACAGATCTTCCAGCGTCGTCGCGCCCGAGCGCTCGATATCTTCCTGAGTCTGCGCGTTCACGGAGAACGGCACATCCTGGATCGATGCTTCGCGCTTGGTGGCGGTGACGATGATTTCGTCAGACTGATTTTGTGCGAACGCAACGCCCGGCGCGATCATCGCGATGGCGAGCGCGCTGGCTGCCGACAGCAGCGTTTTGCGGCTGAAACCCATACCTATTCTCCCCGTATTTGCCTGGCCGCGCGTCTTTGCGCGCGTGCCGAGATTTAAGCTTACCAGTGAGGCGGCGCAGAGCCGTTCATAACCCCCACACGGGGAAATTATGCCTGATTTCCGCGTCAGACTCGCCTTCGGCGTTTGAGGCGTGCAGCAAAGCAACGCTCGCGGCGTCGCGAAAGCTGTCTAAACGGCCATGTTGTCGATGAGGCGGGTTTTGCCCAGCCAAGCCGCGGCTAGAATGCGTGCGGGGCGCGTAAGATCAGTAAGTGTAGCGAGTGTTTCAGTATCGCGCAGCGCAACATAATCCACGCTCGCGAAGCCTGCCGCCAAGAGATGCCGTTCGGCATCGGCTTCCGCGTGCGCGATCGACTCGCCCGCGCGCACAGCCTTGATGGTTTCGTGCAGCACCATATTGAGCCGCGCGGCGATGCGGCGTTCGTCGGCCTTGAGGTACGCATTGCGCGAGGACATCGCCAAGCCGTCATGCTCGCGCACGGTGGGGCAGCCGACGATCTCGGCGGGGATATCAAGATCGCGCGCCATGCGCTTGATCACTAGAAGTTGCTGATAATCCTTCTCGCCAAAGAACGCCGCGTCCGGGCCCGCTTGCAGCAACAGCTTCGCCACGACGGTGGCGACGCCGCCAAAGAAGTGCGGGCGCATCTCGCCTTCAAGCGGCGCCGAAACGTCCGCCACGGCGATGCTTGTCGCAAAGTCTGGCGGGTACATCGCCGCGCGCTCGGGCGCGAACAGGAGATCGCAGCCCGCGCCGGCGAGCAGGGCGGCGTCGCCGGCTTCATCGCGCGGGTAGCGCTCGAAATCCTCGTTCGGCGCGAACTGGCGCGGGTTCACAAACAGCGTGGCGACGGCGAAGCCGCATCGCGCCTTGGCTGCACGGACCAGTGAAAGATGCCCCTCATGCAGCGCGCCCATGGTGGGCGCGAGCCCCACGCCTGCGCCGGCCTTGCGCGCGCGCGCCACGGCGGCGCGCAGCTCCGTTACGGTGCGTACGATGGGCAAAGCAGTGTCAGCCATGCGCTTTCGCATCTCTCCGCGACGGTTCGGCGTCAAGGCGCTTAAGCCCGCCTTAACCTCAATCAGCGAATTTTAACCCATGCATTGCGGCGTTGCGTCTTTGTTAGGGACCGCAGCGCCCGCCAGTATGGGCGGGCGCCCATGACGCTCGCCCACGCCTTCGAGGCCGAACCTGCGCTTCGCCGCGCGCACGTAATCGTCGTTGGCAACCAAAAGGGCGGGGCCGGCAAGTCCACCGTCGCCATGCACCTGATCGTGGCGCTGATGCGCATGGGCCGGCGCACTGGCGCGATCGATCTCGACGTGCGCCAGCGTTCGCTCACCCGCTACATCGAAAATCGCGCCCGCTGGATCGCCGCGCGCGGGGCCAAGCTGCCGGCGCCGCAAATCTTTGAGCTCTCCGAAAGCCGCCAACGCATGCTCGACGCCGCCGAGGCGGAGGATGAGGCGACGTTCCGCGCCGCGCTGAAGCGCTTGGCCGAGACCTGCGATTTCATCGTCATCGATAGCCCGGGCGGCGACTCTTATCTGGCGCGTCTCGCCCATTCATGCGCCGACACGCTGGTGACGCCGCTGAACGACAGCTTCGTGGATTTCGATCTGCTGGGCGATATCGATCCCGATTGCGCCGACGTGGTGCGCCCGTCGATCTACAGCGAGATGGTCTGGGAGAGCCGCAAGAAGAAGGCGCAGGCGCTGCGCACGCCGATCGATTGGGTCGTGCTGCGCAACCGCACCGCGACCAGCCGGATCGAAGCCAAGAACAAGCAGCGCGTGGGCGAGGCGCTGAAGACGCTCTCCACCCGCATCGGCTTCCGCATGGCGCCGGGCCTGTCGGAGCGCGTGATCTATCGCGAGCTGTTCCCGCAGGGCCTCACCATGCTTGATCTCGACGCGCCGGGCGCGGAAGGCGATATGAAGATGGCGCACCTGGCCGCGCGGCAGGAATTGCGCGACCTCTTCATCACGCTGAAGCTGCCGGGGCTTGAAGGCGAACCGCTGAAATTCTAGCGCCCGCCCGCCGTGCGTCGATTTTATATTCTAGCGCCAACGCTGCGAGCTGTTAACACTCGCGCCGCCATGGTCGCGCCGTGTTGCTGATTGCAGTCCTTGTTCTCGCGCTGATTTTCGCGCTGCT
Organism: uncultured Terricaulis sp.; assembly: GCA_964635925.1. Classification (GTDB taxonomy): domain Bacteria; phylum Pseudomonadota; class Alphaproteobacteria; order Caulobacterales; family Aquidulcibacteraceae; genus Vitreimonas. The sequence continues at coordinate 20,160 of CAZWQS010000022.1, forward strand.
GTTTTTTGGGCGTCTCGCGGGCGCCCGCCGCGAAGCGTTGGCTGAGCGCTGGCCGACGATTCTGTTTGCGGCCGCGGCAATCCTCGCGCTAATGCGCGGCAGCTTGTGGCTGGCGCTTGCGCTGTTCGTCGTCAGCGGGCTTGTGTTTGTGCTGAGCGGGCCGCGCGCCGCGCCGCCTGCGCCTGACGAGACGGCGGATGCGGAAGCGCGGACGGTCCTCGGCGTCTCACCCGGCGCCAGCGCGCAGGAGATTCGCGCCGCCTACCGCGCCAGGATGGCGCGCGCCCATCCCGATCGCGGCGGCTCCCATAGCGAAGCCGCGCGGCTGACAGCCGCGCGGGATCGTTTGCTCAAGCGTCGTCGCTAAGCGCTATTCGGTTTCTTCTTCGGTGGTCTGCTCGCCCTGGTCGCCCTGGCCGATCGCCTCGATCGGCGCGCGGGCGGGGGCCAGCGTTTCAACCACCATGCCCTGATACGTGGCGTAGGGCGAAGCGGGGGCCGCGCCGCGCGAGGCGGCGTTGGTCACCGCGCCGGGCGCCAATTGCACGTCGAGACGGCGTGTCGGCATGTTGGCGTAGGTGACGGTGTTGGAATCGTCGCGGCGCGCATATTCCTCGAACGCGCCTTCCACCAGATAAGCCACCTGCGCATTGCGCGCGGCGGACGTTTCGCCGCCCAGCACGACGACGATCACGCGCCGGCCATTGCGCTCGGCCATGGTGGCGAGGTTGAAGCCGGAGGCGCGCGTGTAGCCGGTCTTGATGCCGTCCACGCCCGTCACTTCGTTCAGCAGGGCGTTGTGATTGCGGCCATGATTGCGCCGCCAGCTAAAGGTCGGCGTTTGGAAATAGTGATAATATTGCGGGAAGTCGCGCCACAGCGCCTGGCTGAGCACGGCCATGTCGCGCGCGGTGGTGCGGTGGCGGTCATCCGGCAGGCCGCTGGCGTTGGCGAAGCGGGTGTCGTTGAGGCCAAGCTCGCGGGCGCGGGCGGTCATGTTGGCGGCGAATCGGGCTTCCGAACCGCCGAGACGTTCGGCGACCAAAGTGGCGACGTCATTGGCCGATTGCACGGCCAGCGCGCGGATCGCCTGATCGACGGTGACTGAATCGCAGCCGCGGCGGCGCGAGCAGGCGAGGCCAAGGCGTGAGGGCGGTTGGCGCGAGGCGTTGCGCGAGGCCGTCCAGCGCGTGTCGAGATTGATGTCGCCGCGTTCGAGCGCCTCGAACACCATGTAAAGCGTCATCATTTTGGTCAGCGAGGCTGGGAACCGGCGGGCGTCCGCCTGGTCTTCCAGCAGCACCTCATTGGTGCGCGCGTCCATAACGATGGCCGCGTACCGGTCCTGCGCCGCCGCCGGCAAGGCCAGTCCAAGCGCGATGGCGCCGGCCACGAATGAGAGAGCGATGCGTCCCGCTACGGTCATGAGCGTCCAAACCCTTAAGAAAGCGGACTATTCCAGGCAAATCACGTGCCGCGCAGCTTACAGATTGATTAGAGCCGGTTAAGCGAGCGTTTCCTTGCAGCGGGGCCACACCTTTGATTTGCCGCCGCTTTGAGCACGATGTGGAAAAATCGATGAATCGAGGCTGAACGGCAAGCCATGCAACTGCGCAAACCGGCTTTCCAACTGTATTGTGCGGTGCAGCAAAAATTGGGTTGACTTCGCAGGTGCAGCATAACATATCTCTGGCAGACCCGCGCCCTCCCCGCGCGTCGAAAGCTAGTTAACGCTCCGGAAGGGGCCGTTTTTAGG
>CAZWQS010000022.1:21925-23666 GCA_964635925.1 uncultured Terricaulis sp.
AGACCATTATGGCCACTGCGAAGACCGCCCGTGCCGCGACCAAGACCGCGACCGAGGCTTTTGAACAAGTTACCGCCGCTTCCAACGAAGCCGTGCGCGAAAACATCGACCGCGGCCTGGCCGCGCTGTCGGAAGCCTCGGCTTTCGGCAAGCAGAACGTCGAAGCCTGGCTGGCTTCGGCCGCCGCCGCGCAGAAGGGCTTTGAGACCCTCTCGGCCCGCACCGTCGCCTTCCAAAAGGCCGCCCTTGAGAACCATGTTGCGGCCGCGAAGTCGCTCATGACCTCCAAGAGCGTGCAGGAATTCGTCGAAAAGCAAAACGACTACGCGAAGACCTCGTTCGAGGCGTATGTCGCCGAATTGTCGACGCTTTCCGATCTGGTCGCCGGCGTCGCCAAGGACACGTTCCAGCCGATCAACGAGCGCGTCACCGCCGTTGGTCAACTGATCCAAACCGGCCGCTAAGGCTGCGAAGCTTCGAGGCCGCGCCGCGGCCTTGAGGGGCTGAAAACGGGATGGGCCCGGCTCTTGGGAGCCGGGCCCATTTTGTTTGCGCGAACACATGGGGTGGCCCGCGCGCAGGCGCCAGCCCTTCCATCACGCCCGCCAATCCATAGATTATTGACCATCTGGGCCGCACGCTTCGCCATGCGCGAGTCTTGCGGACTGTCGAACAAAGTTAGGCGTCGATGAGCGGCGGGTCATGGGATGAAGGCGAAGGCGAGAACGGGGCGGGCGACGGCCGCACCGGCACGCAGACGCTCACCCGCACCAAGAAGCCCTCGCTCTACCGCGTTCTGCTGCTGAACGACGATTACACCCCGATGGAGTTCGTCGTGTACGTGCTGGAGCGTTTTTTCAGCAAGTCACGCGAACAGGCGACCGAAATCATGCTGCATGTCCATAATCATGGCGTGGGCGTGTGCGGCGTGTTTACCTATGAGGTGGCCGAGACAAAGGTTGCCCAGGTTCTCGATTTGGCGCGGCGGCATGAACACCCGCTGCAATGCACGATGGAAAAGGAATAGCACTTGGCGACTTTCTCCCGCACGCTGGAAAACACGTTGCGCCGCGCGCTGTCGTTCGCCAACGAACACCGCCACGAATACGTGACGCTGGAACACCTGCTGCTGTCGCTGATCGATGATGATGACGCCGCCCAGGTGATGAGCGCGTGCAAGGTCGATCTCGATAAGCTGCGCTTCAATCTGGACGCCTATCTCGAAAACGAGCTCGACAGCCTCGTCGTCACCGATCGTGACCAGGAAGAGCCTCGCCCCACCGCCGGCTTCCAGCGCGTGCTGCAGCGCGCGATGCTGCATGTGGATTCAAGCGGCGGGCGCGAGGTCACGGGCGCGAACGTGCTGGTGGCGCTGTTCTCCGAACGCGAAAGCCACGCCGCCTATTTCCTGCAAGAGCAGGATATGACCCGCTATGACGCGGTGAACTTCATCTCGCACGGCCTGCCCAAGCGCGCGGGCGCGGCGCAGTCGCGCCCGGTGCGCGGCGCGCAGGAAGAAGAGGGCGAGCGCGTCGTCAAGCAGGGCAGCGAAGCGCTGGCGGCTTATTGCGTGAACCTCAACAAGAAGGCGCGCGAGGGCAAAATCGATCCGCTGATCGGGCGCGAGCCCGAAGTGCTGCGCGCGATCCAGATTCTTTGCCGCCGGCAAAAGAACAATCCGCTGCTCGTGGGCGATCCCGGCGTCGGCAAAACCGCGATCGCGGAGGGCTTGGCCCGCAAG
>CAZWQS010000023.1:0-23646 GCA_964635925.1 uncultured Terricaulis sp.
GTTGGCCAGCGCGCGCGCGCGCACCGCGCCGCCGACGTCGGGCGAGTCGATCAGCAGCTTGGACACATCCTGATAATGCTCGCGGATGTCGTGCGCGAGCACGGGGGTGGAGAAGAGATTATCCGTCGGGATGTCGAAGAAGCCCTGGATCTGCCCCGCGTGCAGCTCCAGCGTCAGTACGCGGTTGGCGCCGGCGGTGGTGATCAGGTTCGCCACCAGCTTCGCCGAGATCGGCGTGCGCCCGCCGACTTTGCGATCTTGGCGGCCATAGCCGTAATAGGGGACCACCGCCGTGATGCGCCGCGCGCTCGCGCGCCGCAGCGCGTCGATGCCGATCAGCAATTCCATGAGGTGATCATTGGCGGGGTAGGACGTGGATTGGATGAGGAAGACATCCTCGCCGCGCACGTTCTCCTGAATTTCAACGAAGATCTCGTTGTCCTTGAACCGCTTGAACTCGGCTTGCGCCAAGGGCGTGTCCAGGTGGTCGGCGATCGCCTGAGCGAGCGTGCCGTTGGAGTTTGCGGCGATTAGTTTCATGGGATGCGTGGCCCTCGCGTCCAGATGGCGGGGTCTAGCGCGCGACTCGGGGGCGGGGAAAGAGATTCGCTGCGCTTTTATGACGTGATCACGCAGGTGTTGCTTCTGGGACCGCTCAGAGCGCGATGGCCGCGCAATTTCGCCCGTAATCGGGCTCGCCGCGGTGGCCGGCGCGGCGGGCCGAGTGCCAGCGCGCGGCGTCGGAGTAGGTGTCCTGCGGCGCCGTTTCGGCGGCGATCCCCAATTGGGCGAGTCGCGCTGCACAATATGCGGGCAGATCGAAATGCGCTTTGCCGCTTGGGCCCGGCGCGAAGAAGCGTGCGTAGGCGCTGTCTGCGGCCAGGAAGCGCGCTTCGAATTCTGGCCCCACCTCGTAGGAGGCTTGATGGATGGTCGGCCCGATCGCGGCCTTGATGTCGCGCGCGCCGTGCTGGCGCATCAGCGCGACGGCCGCCTCCAGCACGCCGCCGAAGGCGCCTTTCCAGCCCGCATGCGCCGCGCCGATCACGCCGGCTTCCGCATCCGCGAACAGCACCGGCGCGCAATCGGCGGTCAGCACGCTGATGACGAGGCCGGGCGTCGTCGTGACCAGCGCGTCCGCGTGCGGGCGCTCGCCCGTCCATGGTTGCGTGACGAACACCGCATCCGGCGAATGCACCTGATGCACGCCGATGAGCTGCTCCGCGCCGAACGCGTGCGCGATGCGGCTGCGGTTTTCCACGACGGCGGCGGGATCGTCTTTCGAACCCGTGCCGGCGTTGAGCGTGGCGTAAATTCCGGTCGACACGCCGCCTTCGCGGCCGAAGAAACCGTGCTTCACGCCCGCGAGCGTTTGCGCTTTGATGTGCGGTAGCGCGGCGTCTTTCAATTCATGACTCCGAACGTGGCGTGATCTGTTCGGCGGCGGTTGAAGCGCCGATGCCGGCGAGGGCGCCGGCGGTCCAGATTAGAATCCCGCCGGCGCAGACAAACCAGGGCTCGACAGGCATATCACTTTAAACAATGCGCCCATCTGGTCGGCGCCCGTCAAGCGCGTGAGTTCGCGCTGCAGCCGCTCGGCGTGGTGCGGGTTGGCGCGCGACAGCGCTTCAGCGCGCATGTCGATGCCAAGCGCGCGCAGGAAGCCGCTCTGCGTTACTGGCCCATGCACCTGCAAGCCCGCCTCGCGCGCCAGATGCGCCACGCGCGCGAAATCCACGTGCGCGGTGAGATCGGCTTCGCCCGGCGCGGCGAGCGGATCGACATGTTTGTGGTTTTGCAGCGCTTGCAGCGTGTCCGCGCCTTCGGGCTGCACATAGCCGTAATCGATCAGCAGCGCGCGGCCCGGCGCGTTGTGCAGGCGACGTTCGATCTCGTAGATGAGGCTTTCAAGCGCGGGCGCGATCTCGCGCACGGCGCCGATCTCATCCTCGCTCTCGCCGGGGATGGCTTGGCTGAGGCCAAAGGCGAGGTGCTCGGCCTCGTTGAGGCCGACGAGCTTTTCATGCCAGCCATCCTCGCCCTTCACGAATTGGCGGATCGGCAGGCAATCGAGGAATTCGTTGGCGATGATCAGCGAAGGGCCAGGGGGCGCATCTTCCAGGCGCTGCGCCCATTCCGCATCGGGCACGCGCTCGGCTTGTTCGTCGCGCAGCGGCGCGCTCATTTCGATCAGCACGATGTTGGAATTTTCGTGCATGCCGTCGATGCGTTGCGTGGCGCGTTGCGCATCTTGCATCAGTACGCCGCGGCCGGGGCCGAGTTCGATCCAATTGAACGCCGGCTTGCCCAGCACGTCCCATTCATGCGCGCACCAAAGGCCGATCAGCTCGCCGAACATCTGGCTGGCTTCTGGCGCGGTGAGGAAATCCGCGCTCTCGCCCCCGATCGCGGGGCGCGTGGCGTAATAGCCGTGTTTGGGGTCGTAGAGGCACGCGCCCATGAACTCGGCCACCGTCATCGGCCCGTTGTCTTTGATGTGGTCGATGAGTTTTTGTTTAAGCCCGCTCACGCCGCCGCCAGTTTGGGTTGTTTCATCGCGCGGTGGATGAGCCAGGCGCCGATGAGGATCATGGGGATTGAGAGCAGCATGCCCATGGTGATCAAGCCGCGCAAAGCTTCGGGCATGTGCGCATCCGGCTCGCGCACGGTTTCGAGCAACGCGCGGAACAGGCCATAGCTCACAAGGAAGAGGCCGACATTCATGCCGGGGCGGCGCAAGCTGTCGAATCTCAGCGTGGCGACGTTGATGATCAGAAACAGCACCAGCCCTTCGAGCGCGGCTTCGTAAAGCTGGCTCGGGTGGCGCGGTTCGGCGCCGGCGGGGCAGAAGCCGCCATGCATGCGCATCAAGACATCGTTGCAGAACACCATGCCGAACGGGCCGTCCGTCGTACGCCCCCACAGCTCGCCATTGATGAAATTGGCGATGCGCCCGAAGAACAGCCCGATCGGCGCGGCGGCGGCGGCGAGATCGCCCAGGCGCAGCAGATCGACTTTTTGCGTCTTGGCCTTTTCGCGCAGCGCCTCGGCGTCCTTCTTCGGCAGCCAGCCGATGCCGGCGAAGCGCGCGTATTCGCCCTTCTTGCCTTCGGGCGGGTTTTCCAGCGCGTTTTTCTTGGCGAGCTTGGCGAACTGATCTTCGTCCACATGCAGGCGCGGCTTGAGGCCCTTTTGGATGCGATAGGCGAAGAAGAACGCCGCCACGGCCACGCCCGCGAGCCCGCCATGGAAGCTCATGCCGCCTTCCCAGATGCGGATCAGGCTGCCGGGGTCGCTCCAGATCATGTCGGGCTTGTAGAACAGCACGTAGCCGATGCGCCCGCCGAGGATGACGCCGAGCGTCGCCCAGAACAGGAAATCGTCCGCCATCGGCACGCTCATCGCCGGCTTGCCGGGCGCCCAGAGCCGGTCGCGCCGGATCAGCCACACCATCCAGCGCCAGCCGAGGAAGAGGCCGGCGATATAAGCCAGCGCATACCAGCGCAGATCGAGCCGCACGCCGTCGCCGATCGGCAGCGTGCCGAGATGCAGCGCGACAGGGTCGATATTCGGGAATTGGAGGGCTGCCTCGATCAACGCGCTTACCTCAAGTTTAGCTGATTGGCCGCATTGCCCGCAGCGTCCGGGGGCGTTCTATTGGCGGGGAAGGGATCGGTCCACATGCAAACGACAAGCTCGGTGTTCGATGATCTGGCCCGTTTGATGACGGGCGCCATGGGCATGGCCCAGGGGGCGGGCGAGGAAGCCAAAAGCTTCATGCGCGCCCAGGCCGACCGCTTCGTGGCCGAAATGGACCTGGTGGGCCGCGACGAATTCGAGGCCGTGAAGCAGCAGGCCGCCGATGCGCGGGCCGAAGCCGACGCGCTGCGCGCGCGGGTGGAGGCGCTGGAAGCGGCGCTGAAGGCTCGGGGGTAATATGGAGCGCGGGGCGGGTCGCCCACGCTCCATATTTAGTCCTGCACCAAGCGGAACGAGCAACCCTCGACGATCAGCGTGGCTGCGTTTGGCCCAGGGCGGAATTGGCCTTCGAACGGTTCGCAGCCTTCGATTTCCATGCGCAAGGTCAGTGGATTTTCATCGGCGACCGGCATCGTCACGCGCCAACTTTGCCCAGGCGGGAGCAATTGGGGGCGCCCCATCGTCATGTAATAGGGATCGACCGTGAGGCTCATCTCACGGCCCGCGTAATCGCCCACGATTTCAAATGTCGCATTGAACGGCAGCACGATTTCCGGCTCGGCCGGCGGTTCGTACGGGCGCTGGCCAGAGGCGAATTGCACGAGCGCGGATGTGAGCGTGCGGTTTTCGCAGGCGATGGAGACGAGCCGCGGCGGGCGGTCGCGCTGGATGATTTCCGCCGCCCAATACGAAGAATCCGGCACGCACACCCAATCTTGCCCGCGCCGCAATGGAATCTTCCAGGTGTAGCGATCGGGCTCGAGCGTGAGGCACGGATCGGCGAGTAGCGCATCGAGCTGCGCGCTGCGCTCGGCGCCGATCGGGCCTTCGTGGATCACGTCGTTTGGATGCGGCGGTTGGGGCGGGGGCGTCCAATCGGCGGGCGCATCAGCCGGGCGTGGCGGCGGCGGCGGCGGGGGCGGGGCGCGATAATTCTTATCCTGCCGCGCGACATGCCAGCCATCGTCGGCGCGCCAGAGCGTGATGAAATTGTCCTGCGCCCACATGCCGGTGGGCGGCACGCGCACGCGGATGCGGGTGTCGGCGGCGGCCGCGGCTTCGGGCAGCGGCGTTGCGCCGGTGAAGCGCCGCACCGCCTCGTCAGATTCTTCGGGGTTCTCGGCGGCGAGCGCGTTCAATTCGTTCAGATCGACGTTGTCGAGCGCGGGGCATTGCGCCTGGGAGACGCCGCTTTCGCCAGAACCGCCCGCGCTGACGCACGCGGCGGCCAAAAGTGCGACGGCCGAAGCGGCCAGAGAAAGTCGAAGCGTCATGTCATTCCCCCTCACGTCCCAGGGCCAGATTTCCCGAGCCGGCGCCGGGAGGCAAGCCGAAATGGCCCAAAACGGGACGCGCGCGGGCGTGTGAAGCTTCCGTGTTGGAAAGGTCTGATTAAGACTTCCGGCGCTTCCATGGTGACAGGGGTTCGATTCGAGCGCGGAAGACGCTCGGGTTCCAAGGAAAGAGATCGCCTTTATGCGCCGCGCGCGGCGCCCCTGAGCCCGGAGGGGACAGCTCATGGATCTCACGCTCGACGACGATTACGCCGCCGCCGCCGATCCCATGGATACGGTCGAGCACGTCATCGGCTCCGACGATCGCTTCACAGCGGAGCGGGCCGAGGATGGCGACGTCCATTTCGTGTTCAAATCCGCCTGGGGCGAGACGGCGGGCTATTTCAGCCACCGCGCCGAGCTGCCGGCGCTGCTGTTCACGCTGGGCTTCGATCTCATGGCGCCGGCCTCGCGCCGGGACGAGGCGATCAAGCTGGCGGCGCAGATCAACGAAAACCTCTGGCTCGGCCATTTCGACGTCTGGGCCGATGACGGCACGATCATTTTCCGCCACGCCATGCCGATGATCGGGCGTGATGAAATTTCCATCGGCGAGGTGCAGGCGATGCTGGCCGCAGCGATGGATGCGGCTGAGCGCTTTCAGCCGGCGTTCCACTTCGTTATCCTGGGCGGCATGGCCGCGGAGGGCGCGGCGCAGGCGGCGTTCTTCGAAACGGCCGGAGAAGCGTGAGCGGATTAGAGTCTCCTTCTATCGCCTTGATCGGCGCCGGCGCCATGGGCGGCGCGCTGGTGCGCGGCTGGATTGAAGCCGTGCGCAAGGGCGGGGGGCTGACGCTCACTGTCGTCGAACCCAATTTCGATCCCGAGCTTGAGCGCGCGCTCGATGCGGTGGGCGCGGTGATCAATCCGCCCAATCCGGGCCCCGTCGATGTGCTGGTGCTGGCGGTGAAGCCGCAAACGTTCGCGCAAGCCGCGCCGGATGCGCGCCGCTTCGTCGGCGCCGATACGCGCGTGCTGTCGATCATGGCCGGGGTGCCGATGGAGGCGCTGGCGCGCGAATTGGGCGCCGCGCGCGTGGTGCGCGCGATGCCCAACGTGCCGGCCCGGATCGGGCGCGGCGTCACCGCTTACGTCGCCTCGCCCGCCTGCACCGCCGAGGATCGCGCGCTGGTGGAGCAATTGCTCGAACCGCTGGGCACGGTGGAGCCTATGGCGGCCGAGCGGCTGATGGACGCTGTCACCGCTGTTTCCGGCTCGGGGCCGGCTTACGTGTTTCTGCTGGCCGAGTGCCTTGCGGCTGCGGCCGAGCAAGAAGGCATCGACCGCGAAATCGCCCAGCGCCTCGCCAGCGCGACCGTGGCGGGCGCGGGCGCGCTGATGCTGGAAACCGGCGAAAGCCCCGGCGCGCTGCGCAAGCAGGTGACCTCGCCGGGCGGCACCACGGAAGCGGCGCTCGATGTTTTGGGCGCGGGCGATGGGCTTGGCCCCTTGCTGCGCCGGGCTGTGGCGGCCGCCACGCAAAGATCGCGGGATTTGGGCAAGTAACGACGCTTTTCAAGCCTTGACGGCGCGCGTTTGGCTTGGCCTTGATCGCGCCATGCATCTCGACGCCGCCATCCGCCGTGATCTCGCCCGCGCCGCGCTTTCGCTTGCCGCCGCGGGGCCCTGGCGCGAGGTGACTTTGGTGCAATTGGCGCACGCGGCGAGCCGGCCGGTTTCGGATTTCTACGGCGCCAGCCTGGGAGATGCCGTGGACGCCGCCGAAGAGGCGTTCGACCGCGCCATTGGCGACAATCTCGATCAGCTCGATCCGCACCAAAGCGTGCGCGACCGCTTGTTCGAACTCATCATGCGCCGCTTCGAGGCGATGGAGCCGCACCGCGCCGCGGTGTTGGCGATGGAGGTCGGCGGCGATCGCGATCCGGTGCTGATGGCCGCGGCGCACCAGCGCCATGTGCGCTGCGCGCGCTGGGTGTTGGCGCTCTCGGGGCTCGAGGCGGACGGCATGACCGGCAATGCGCGCGCGCAGGGGCTTGGCGTCATCATCGGCCAGGCCCGCGCGGCTTGGCGCGGCGACGACGCGGGCGATTTCGCCAAGACCATGGCTTCGCTCGATAAGAACCTCCGCCGCGCCGAAGAAATGTTCGGGCGTTGGGCGGGATTTGAAGCCAAGGCGAAACCCGAAGAGACGGGCGCGTGAGCGCGTTCGACCGCGAGAGCATTGCCTGGATTCGCGAGCGCGACGTTGATCTGCTGCTGACGTCGGAATTGCATGACGGCGGGCGTTTTGGCGCCTGGCTGTTCGAGGCGCTGGGGCGGCCTGGAACCGTATTTCGCGGCGCTTGGGTGTCGGTTTCCGATGAAACCGGTGAAAGTGACCTGCGCGTTGACGGCGTCCGCGCTGATGGCGCCTCGATCGTGCTGTTGATCGAAAACAAGATCGCTGCGTCGTTCCAGCCAGAGCAGGATGCCCGCTACGCCATCCGCGCGCGGCGTCTTGCGGAGTCCGGGGGCGTCGCCGAAGTGCGCACCGTGCTGATGGCGCCGGGCGCCTACCTGGAGGGCGCCAGCGCGGCGTTCGACGCACGTCTCGCTTATGAAGTCATCGCCGATTGGCTAGAGGCGCATGGGGAATCTCGCGCCAAATTCTTCGCGCGAACCCTGCGCGCGGGCGTGGAGGCGCAGCGGCGCGGCTATGTCGCCGTGCGGGACGAGACTGTGAGCCGGTTCTGGGAAGATTATTATCGCGTCGCGGCGGCGGACTTTCCTGCGCTGCGCATGGCCCCGCCCGGCGGCAAGCCCGCCGGCAGCAGCTTCATCTATTTTCGCGGCGCGCTGCCCGCGTTAGTCGCTGGGCGGCGCGCCGACATCGTTCACAAGTTCGCGCACGGCTGGGTCGACCTTCAGTTCCGCGACACGGCGCCGGAAGACCTGGAAGCGCTGCGCCCGCGTTTGCCGCCTGACTGCGTGATCGCGCGCGCCAACAATTCCGCCAGCGTACGCCGGCACGCGCCGCCCCTGAATCCGGCCACGAGCTTCGCCGCGCAGGAAGCCGCCGCGCGCCTAGGCCTCGCCGCCGCGGAAGACTTGCGTGCATGGGCGGCGTCTCTCGACGATCTTTAGGCGCTGCAATTCGACTGCGGTTCCTACGTGCGTAAACCTTTTGGCAAAGCATTGTTTACGCTTCGCGCGCAATGATGAACGCGCATTAGCCAAGAGGCGCGGCCATGATCGAAACCAAGCTCAGCGATCTGAAACGCGTGTTGCGTGATTGGCGCGACGCGCAAGTCCGCTTCTGGGCGGGCGCGGCGTTTGTCATGCTGGCGATGGCCTCGATCCAGTATGAGGAAGTGATCGCCCCGGGCGTCAGCCGCGTGAACGATGTCCTGAGCGGGGCGACGGACGAGTTCCGCACCAAGCTCTCCAGCTTCACGCTTTAACGTTCCGCCAGTTCCGTCGCGGCTCAAATGCCGCGCTTTTGGCCGAAGCGGTGGATATGCAGCCGGTCGCTGATCGAAAATCCATGCGCGCGCGCCGCGTCCGCCAACGCGGGCAGGCGCGCGCGCAGCTTCTCGCTGGTCACGCCCTCGGGCATGACCGAAACGCGCGCGGGGGGGAGTGCGTGCGCCGCGGCCAGCGCCGCGACCGCGGCCACATCGTCCGGCGCGCGGCATACGATCTTGAAATGCGCATTGGGCAGCGCCGCGAAGGCGGCGAGGGCGTCGTCCTTCAGCGCCAGCGCCGCGTCATTGCCCGAGTGCGCCAGTTTCGGCGACACCACGAACAGATCGACGCGCGCCGTCAGCTCAGCGCTTGGCGCGATGGAGCCATTGGTCTCGATCTCGATGCGGGCGAGCGGCGCGGCGGTTTTGACGGCGTCGATCAGCGCGATCAGCGCGACGCGCTGCATCAGCGGCTCCCCGCCGGTGATCACCACGCCTTCGGCCGGCAGCGCCAGCACGCGCGCGGCGGCGTCCGCCACGTCGAGCTTCATCATCTCTCGCGCGGGATCGTATTTCGCGCCGCTCTCATGCGCGAACGGCGCGCCCTCCCAGTTCCAGGTGTAAGCGGTATCGCACCACACACAGTGCAGATTGCAGCCGGAGAGGCGGATGAACGTGCGTTCGCGCCCCGCCATCGGCCCTTCGCCCTGGATGGAGCGGAAGATTTCCGGGCCGCCATCGTCATTGAGGGCGAGGTTGAGCTGCATGGCCTCTTGGAGAGAAACCTGTTCAATTGAGTAGTGAGGCAATTTGGGTGCGAAGCGCGACCTCAATCGTCCCAAGCCATTGTGATACGATATATATCAACAGAACGAACGCTTTGTTGAAGACGTAGAAGAATCCGGCGACGACAGCAAAGTGTATTGTCAGGCGGACAAATCGCGGCCAAGCGCGCCGGACGCCAACGATGTCAAGCAGGCGTGCGGGAGTTCTCAGAAATAAAACAAACAGGAGCGGAGCAAGCAGTATGAAAATGCCGCCAAACGAGATGTAGAACAATGTCTGGAAGACCTTGTTCGCACCACCGCTCTCGATGAATGCAAACAAGAACACTTGTCTGAGCGGCAGCACTGCAACTGCCAACGCGGCAAGCGCTTGTGCGACAAATCCGTACCCACCTTGAACGATCAGATAGGCTCGTCTCATCTGAGCAAAAGTTAGGTCTGATTTGGCGCCCGCCAATGCGAGCGATCCCACCCAGCTCAGCACTGCGAGTGATATTGGCACCGACATAGAGGCAAAGAAGGCGCTGTAGCTTTGCGCCGCAATCGTCTCCGCACTGAGTCGATCAGAAAAAAAGTCGCTGGCGACCAGCCGGTTTACGAAGAAGGCAATCAAACCCGCCGGGACGCCGGCGAACACCACGACGTCGAAGCTAAATCTTAGCGCACTGAACTTCGGGTCGCGCACTTTTGTCAGAACGGCGTCATTGCCTCTCCGAATCTGTGAGCATGTTTCCAGCAACCGGCCAATGTCGACTAGACCAAGCATTACGTCCCCCACGAAGTAAGTTAAGCCGGCCTTGGCAGCCTCAGCGTCGCGCGCAGGCCGCCGAGCGGGCTTTGGCTCAAGGTCAGCTCGCCGCCATGGCTGCGCGCCACGTCGCGGGCGATGGCGAGGCCGAGGCCGACGCCTTTTTGATTGCGCGAACGCGTTTCGTCCAGGCGCGAGAAGGGGCGGAAGGCTTCTTCGTAAAGCTCCTCCGGGATGCCGGGGCCGTTATCGTCCACGCACACCAGCACGGCGTCCGCTTCGCCCTTCACCAGCACGCGCACCTTGTCGCCATGCGCCACGGCGTTGTCGATCAAATTGGCGAGGCAGCGTTTGAGCGCGCGGGCGCGGGCGGGGGTTTGCGTGTCGCCGCTGGTTTCCACCGCCACGTCGCCGCCGCCGCGTACGCTGTCGCGCACCACGCTCTGGGCGAGCGCTGCGACATCGGCCAGCGCCGGCGCCTCTTCGCCAAGGCCCTTGGCGAAGGCGAGGTATTCTTCCAGCGTCTCTTCCATTTCGGAGAGATCGCGCTTGGCGTCCTCGATTTCGGGGCTGGGCGACATCAGCGCGAGTTGCAGCTTGAGGCGCGTCAGCGGCGTGCGCAGATCGTGGCTGACGCCGGCCAGCAATTGGCTGCGCTGATCGATCAGCCGGCGCACGCGCGCGCGCATGTCGAAGAAGGCGTGCGTGGCGCCGCGCACCTCGCGCGCGCCGCGCGCGCGGAAAAGCCCGCTATCCTCGCCGCGCCCGAAGCGCTCCATCGCGTCCGCCAGCGTCTCGATTGGGCGCACCTGGTTGCGAATGAAGATGATGGAGACGACGCAGAGAAACAGCGTCGCGCCCACGATCCAGATGACGAAGATCGGCCCCGAGCGCGCCTGCACGCGGTCTCGGAAGGCGCGAAACTCCATCACGCCCTGCGCGATCGGCACGCGGATCATTACCTGATTGCCCGGGCAGGCGGAGTCGTACCAAATCTCGCGCCCGATCTGCTCCTCGAGCGCGCGCGTCAGATAGCGGTCGAGCGTTGAGCCCGAGGTGCTGCAGCGCGGATGCGGCTCAAGCTGCGCGCCGGGTTCGAGCGAAATGTCGAGCCGCAGCGGCCAATAGGCGAGGCGGCGCAGCTCGTCGAAATTCGCCGGCGTGGGATCGCGCTCATAAAGCTGGATCACCAGCGCAACGTCTGCGGCCGTGCCTTGGCTCATGCGCTTGGAGGTGGCCTGCCAATGGTCGTCGAGGAACACCAGCGTCACCACGAGTTGCAACACCGCCGCCGGCACGACGATGATCAGCAACGTGCGCCAATAGAGCCCCTTGGGCAGGATATCGCGCAAGCGAAGCGGGCGGCCCATGGCTCAATCCACCACCAGGCGATAGCCGACGCCGCGCACGGTCTGCAGGTGGATCGGCGCGCGGCTGTCGGCGTCGATCTTGCGCCGGAGGCGCGTCACCTGCACATCGACCGAGCGCTCAAGCCCCGCGCCCGTGCGCTTGGCCAATTCCTCGCGCGTGACCACCTCGCCGGGGCGCGCGGCCAGGATGCGCAGCAGCGCCACCTCCGCTTCGGTGAGGCGCACGGTGTCGCCGTCCTTGGTGAGTTCGCCGCGCGCGCTGTTGAAAAGGTAGGGGCCGAACGCGAGCGTCTCGGGCGTCTCGCCGCGCTGCGTCACCGTGCGGCGCAGGATGGCGTTGATGCGCAGCGTGAGCTCGGCGGGCTCGAACGGCTTGGGCACGTAATCGTCGGCGCCGATGGAGAGGCCGCGGATGCGGTCCTCCGGCATGCCGCGCGCGGTGAGCAGGATGATCGGCACTTTCGAGCTTTTGCGCACCGCCTCAGCCAGAGAGAAGCCATCCTCCACCGGCATCATCACGTCGAGGATCAGCAGATCGAAATCCATCGACGCCAGCAGCTTGCGGGCGCTGGCGGCGTCCGGCGCGGCCGAGACACGCGCGCCCGCTTGGGTTAGATAACGCTTCAAGAGTTCGCGGATGCGGTCGTCGTCATCGACCAGCAGCAGATGGGGCGGGCGCTCCAGCGCGTCGAAAGCTGGCGCGCTCATGCGCGCCTCGGTGCGGCGTGCGCAGGAACATTCTGGCGCAATTTGCCGCACTTTAGGGCAATTTGTTGCGCATCACCGCATCGTTGATTGACAGCCATGTCGTCCCGCACACAATTAGCTGCAATTCCATCCCATCAGGAAGGCGGCTCTGCAAGAGCCCCAGTATAACAGGAGTTTGGCCGATGGCCGCGCAGGCTTATGACGACCGGGACGGCTGGGTCTGGTTCGACGGGGAGTTTAAGCCCCATCGCGACGCCAAGGTCCACCTGCTGACGCATGCGCTGCACTACGCCTCGGCCGTCTTTGAAGGGGAGCGCGCCTATAATGGCGTGGTGTTCAAGAGCCGCGAGCACAGCGAGCGCCTGCACGCCTCCGCCCGCATCCTGGGATTTCAATTGCCGTATGCGGCGGAAGACATTTGCGCGGCCAAGGCCGAACTGATCAAGAAGCAGGGCTTTGAGAATTGCTACATCCGCGCCATCGCCTGGCGCGGCTCGCGCCAGATGGGCGTCGCGGCCGATCGCAACGACGTGCATGTGGGCGTCAGCGCCTGGGAGTGGGGTGACTATTTCGCCGATCGCATGAAGGGCATCCGCCTGATGATCGCGCCGTGGCGCCGCCCCGCGCCGGACACCTCGCCCTGCAACTCAAAGGCGGCTGGGCTTTACATGATCTGCACGCTCTCGCGCCACGCGGCCAACGATGCGGGCTTTGACGATGCGATGATGTTCGATTGGCGTGGCCAGATCGCCGAAGGCACCGGCGCCAACATCTTCTTCGTGCAGGACGGCGTGGTGCACACGCCCACGCCCGATTGCTTCCTGAACGGCATCACGCGCCAAACCGTAATCGCGCAATTGCGCCAACGCGGCGTCGAAGTGGTCGAGCGCGCGATCTGGCCGAACGAATTGCCGAATTTCAGCGAATGCTTCCTCACCGGCTCGGCCGCGGAAGTCACCGCCGTGCGCGAGATCGCGGGTCTTACGTTCAAGCCTGGCGCGCTGACCGAGCAGGTGATGCACGATTATTCCGCGCTGGTGCGCCGCAAGAACGCCTAGGAGCGTTTGCGCAAGCTGTGTTGCGCCGGCGGCGCGTCGTCGTCGTCGCTCCAGCTTTCTTCGTTCTCGTCGAGCGTTTGCCGGATCAGCGGCATGAACTCTGAGGGCGCGACATATTCTTCGCGAAACCACGGGTTCTCGCGGTTGTCGAAGATTTTTTTCAGCCAATCCAGGACGCGCCGCACGCGCTCGGTCTTGCGCGCTTCGGCGTGGTGGACGAGCCAAAGGGAAAGGCGCGCCATGGGGTCGGCGCCGATCATCACCAATTCCGGCGCCAAGGTGAGAAGGAACGTGGGCATCGCGCCGATGCCGGCGCCCGCGCGAAGCGCAAAAAGGCCGGCCGCGGTCGAATTGGTTTCGATCTGGTTGCCCGACATGACCTGCAGGGCGGCCGCCTTGGGGTGCCAGGTATCTTGCTGACGCGACTGCGCGACGTGGTGAATGACGCGGTGATCGGCGACCTCGGCCATGGAGCGCGGCGTGCCGTAGAGGCGAACGTATTCTGGCGAAGCGAACAGGCCGTAATGATAAGTCGCCAGGCGCGTGACGACGTTGTCGAGGCGCTTGTCTTCCTCGAACGTCAGCAGAATATCGGGCTCGCCGCCCAGGTCGTCGTTCGGCCAAAGGCCGGCGTCGAGCGAGATGGCGATCTTTGGATTCTCTTTCTGAAATTCGGGAAGGCGCGGCGCGATCCAGAACGCGGCCAGGCCGTCAGGCGCGGCGATGCGCACACGCCCCTCGTCGCGCTTGTCACGCGAGAGCGCCAAGCGCTCGACCGCTTGAGCGGAGCGCTCCATCGTGACGACGTGGTCGCGGATCAACTCACCCGCTTCGGTGAGGCGCACGCCCTGCATGCCGCGCGTGACAACCTGCGCGCCCAAGCGCGCCTCCAATTCATCAAGTCTGCGGCTTACCGTGGGTTGAGTGAGGCCGAGCAATTTCGCGGCGCCGCTGAAGCTGCCTGTCTCCGCCACGGCGAGAAAGACCCGCAAATCAGCCCAGTCGATGCGCTGGCGGCCGCTCAGGAAGGACTCAGTTCCGCGTATGGAGGTCATGCTCAGATCGAAGAGGCGCAGGATTTGCACGCACCCTAACCTGAAAACAGCGCTTAAGCATAGGGGACGTGGTTATGAGCGTGGATGGATTGTCTGGCTTGCTCAAAAAGGGACGCGAATACCTTCCTGAGCGCATTTGCGATGTCACTTCGTCTTTCGGTCTCGTACTCGCCGATCTTGATCAGATCCGCCAAGCGCGCGCTATCTCCGCGGCGTTGGTGGGCGAGGGCGTCGCCGGCGCCGAAACGTTCGCTTCCGTGCAGCAGATCACCCAATCGAGCGTGTTCGTTTTCTGCGAAGACGGCGCGGTGACGGGCGTGCTTGGCCTGTTCATGTTGCGCCAGGCCGGCCTTGAGGCGATCGAGCGCGGAACGTTTGACGCCGTCAACCTTGATCTCGATCTCGTTGCGCGTCCTGGCGAAGTGCCCGCGGCTGGCTATGGCTGGGGCTTTGCGGCAACCACCCATGCGGGCGGGCGCGCTGTGGTGAAGGCGTCCGCGGCGCTTCGCGATACGTTGTTCTGGGGCCTTCCCGCGTTTACGCGAACGGCGACGCCGGACGGTGTGCGGGTCATCCTCGGTTCGCTCGGCTATCGGCCGTACGGCCAAGGCGAGACGACGTTGGTTTGGCTGCCGGCGCTCAGCGCTGCGCCGGTTAAGGCCGCGCCGTGAGCCCGCCCGCCGCACGCGCGCCCGATCGCGCCAACGACATCAGCATCGAGGTCGCGCGCGATCTGCCAGCGCTGATGGAAGCGTTCGCCGTGCGCGCGATCGTTTATATGGGCGAGCAGGCCTGCCCTTATGGTGAAGAATACGACGGCAACGATATGGCCGGCGCCACCCATCTTGTGGCGCGCGCGGGCGGCGAGCCCGTCGGCGTGTTGCGCATCCGCTGGTTCGCCGATTTCTGCAAGATTGAGCGTGTGGCGATTCGGCGTGAGCGGCGCGGCGGGGCGGTCGTCACGGCGTTGATCGACGCCGCCTTCGCGCACGCCGCGCGCAAAGGCTATCGGAAGGTCTTGGGGCATGTGGAGGCGCGCCTGCTTCCGCTGTGGCGCAAGCATGGGCTGCGGGCGCGCGTCGGCCGTCCGCCGCTTAGATTTTCCGATCACGATTATGTCGAGGTGATCCGCCATCTGGAGCCGCGGCCCGACGCGCTCAATTTGCAAACGCCGGCCATGGTTCTGCTGCGCCCGGAAGGGGCGTGGGATGAGCCGGGCGTGCTTGATCGCTCCGTTGAGCGCGGCATGGCGAGCGCGCGATGACCGGCGCGCCCTGGCTTTTGTGTTTGAACCTGCAGCGTGAGTACGCCACGCCGGGGCGGCCCTCGCATGCGCCGCACTGGGAGGGCGCCTCCGACCGTGCGCGCGCGTGCCTTTATCATGCGCGCAGCGTCGGCTGGCGCGTGGCGCATGTGCAATCGCGCCGTCTGCGCCGCGGCGATGATGGTTTTTTCGCACGCCCGATCGAAGGGCTGGAGCCTTCGCCGTCGGAGCCCGTCTATACAACGGTGCATCGCTCGGCGCTGGCGCATGCCGATCTTTGCGCGCGCGTGCATGAAGATGATCCGGGCGCGATCTATGTGATCGGCTTTTCCTTGGCGCAGGACGGCTTGGCGACGCTGTTTCACGCCTGGGATCTGGGCCTGCCCATGCGCATCGTGGAAGGCGCGGCCGCAAGCCCCGCCATCGGCGACCGCAGCGCCGCCGATATCGACCGCGCCGCGCTCGCAATCGCGGCGTCGCAAGCGGGCGTGATCACAAGCCAGGAAATTTTGGGCGCCCCGGCGGCGAACGTCGTGCGTCTGCGGGGGTGTAGACATGACCGATGAATTGGACACCGCTTTGGAGCGGCTTGTCTCAGATATCTCAGCCTTGCGTTCGCGCGTGGAAAAGCTCAATCCGCCGGACAGCGAGGCCAAACAAAGTCTGGTAGAGCATCTGAGTCTGGCGTCCTCGGCGGCGCTTCGCCTGCGCTTCAAAAGCGGAGAAAACGACATCATCGCCGTCGACGGCTGAGACCGTTAAGCGCTCACGCGCTCGGGCATCATCTCCACCAGCGCCCCGCCGACACTCATGGCGATCTGCGGGAAAACGGAGACAAAATATTCGTTGACGTTGGCATAGAGCACGTTCGCCGGCGAAAGCGGCCCTATGCGCAATGTCACGCCTTGCGCCGCCGTCACGCCCACCGAGCGGACGAGTTCTGGAATGAAGCGCAGGTGCGAGCCGCCGCCCGCCAGCACGACATCGATCACGTCGGCATTGGCGGCGCGCGCGCGCGCCGCCACGGTCGCGAGGCTTTCGCCCACGCGCTCGCCGAGTTTGCCGACGAAGGCGCGGAATTGCTCGTCTTCGGTGAGGTCGGCCACGCGTACGGTGGTGGTCTTCCAGCCGTCTTTCACCGTGCACTTGCCTTCGGCGAACAGCACCCGCTTCATAGCGCGCGCATGCAAGCGCAGCGTCCGTTTCAGGCGGATATCTTCCTCATGCTGGCGCGCGCCGCGCTTGGCCATGATGAGATCGACCAGGATGCGGTCGATTTCGTCGCCCGCCAGATTGCAGCTCTGGCGCGCCTCGTGGATTTCCTCCAGCGTCGGCGGAAAGACCTCTTCGTTGAAGTCGAATGCGGCGATGTCGGTCGTACCCGCGCCCATGTCGAACACGTAGACAAATCGCGTCGGCGCGTTGGAATAGGCCAAGGCTGTCGCCGCGGCGGCGTGCGGCTCGAACACGCCGGTGTCGAGATTGCCGTCCGCGGGCGCGGCTGCTGCTTTTTCCAACGCGTCGCGGCATTGCGCGATCGAAACGCCGTCGGGCGAAAGCAACAGGCGGCCAAGCTTGCCCGAAACCGCAGCGCCTTCGTTGAAGATCACCGCAAACAGTTTGGCGACGCTGCCGCCGCGATGCCAGGCGGGGCTGGTGTAGCGGCGCTTCGCGTCGGCCGCGCCTTGGGGCAGGCTCGGCACGCGGCGCAGCGCTTCGCGGATCAATTGATCGAGGTAAGCCAGATAGAGCACCAGCGCGTCGCGCTGGCGGAAGGTGCCGGTTGGATCAATCGAGGGCGGCAGCTTTTCAGCGAGCGCGGCGTTCACGTCCTTGGCGCTCAGCACCGATTTAAAGGACAGCAGCGGGTCGCGATTCATCGACACGCCCCGGTGCGCATGCGCGAACGCCACCGGCCCAAAATACAAACGCCCGTTATCGACGAACAAAACCGAAGGCGTCAGGAGCGGATGTTCAGCATCCGAAACAAGTCCAAGCGGAATGGGCCGCACGCCTACTTCGAGCGGCAAGGTGGGATCCAGGCATATGCACGCCTTCGACAGCGCGGTGCCGAAGTCGATGCAGATGCGTGCTTGCGGGCTGATCCCGCCGCTGGTGTCGTCCGCCATGGTCCGCCCGCTCTAACCGGATTTGGAGCTTAGGCGATAGTGGGGGCGCTGTGTATGGGGGAGGGCCCGGCTTATCCTCAGCTTGCGGTATCGTCCGGCATCAGGAAATGGCCGTGCATCGCCGCGATCGGCTTTTCGCGCGCATCTTGCCAGGCTTCGGCCTGCACATTGGCGATGCGCCGCCCGATCTTGATCACACGCGCACGCGCGAATGTATCCACAGGTCGGCCCGAGCGGAGGTAATCGATGCCGATGTCGATGGTTTTTGGGAATTTTTCTGATTTCGCCGCGACTGCAAGCTGGGTCAGCGCGGTCAATTCCATCAGCGCGCCGACGACGCCCCCATGCAGCGCCGGCAGCAACGGGTTGCCGATCAGCCGCTCGGCGAAGGGCATGATCAGCGTCAGCTCATCGCCCTTCAGCTCCGCGCGCACGCCCAAAAACGCGGCGTAGGGCACGCGGGCGAGCGCGGCGGTGAGGCGGGTTTGGGCCTCGGTCATGCTTTGGGCGCCCGCAGGTTGGCGCCAAATTTTCGGCCGCCGTTGGAATTGATCATGAAGGCGGAAACGGCGTGGGCAATGGGATTTTCCGGGGCGTCCTCGTAGGCGACGGCGCGCACAAAGGCGACGCTTTTGCCGATTTTGTAGCAATGCGCCTTAGCCAGCACGTCGCGTCCCGGCGTGGCCGGGCGCATGTAATCGATGCGCAGATCGATGGTGGCGATGATCACCGGCTCGTCCATGGCCGCCACCACGGCTGTGCCGCAAACCTGATCGAGAAACGCGGTCAGCACCCCGCCGGCGATCACGCCGGTATCAGGATCGCCAACGAATTCAGGCTTGTAGGGCGCCTTGCCCCACGCCTTGGCGCGCTCCACACGGGTGAGCTCCAAGCCCATGGCCACGGCCAGCGGCGTGAAATGCACCAGCGCGCGCACGCGTTCCAGCATCGTATCGCCTTCGCCGTAGCCGGATGGGGAGTCTTCGCTCATGCCCGGGTGCTAGCCCTTCTGTGCGCACACGCCAATGCGTGGCTGAAATTGACGCCGCGTCATATTTGTGATCCCAGTGCGGGCGGCAGAGGGACGATCATGAGCGAAACAATTGCCGTCGAGCCGGTGGGCAAACGCGAGCGTGCAAAAGCCGCCAATCGCGAAGCCATCTTGGCGGCCGCGCGGCGCGTGTTCGCGCAGCTCGGCTACGAGGCCGCCACCGTGCGCGACATCATTCGCGGCACCGATCTCGCGTCCGGCACTTTCTACAATTATTTCCGTTCGAAGGAGGAGGTGTTCGAAGCGCTGGCCGACGACGGCGCGCGCCGTTTCCGCCCGATCCTGCGCGCCGCGCGCGAGAGCGCGACCAATTTCGAAGCCTACCTCTACGGCGCCTACCTCGCGTACTTTCAATTTCTGCTTCAGGAAAACCGGCTCGAAGGCAAACCGATCGGCGAGCGCCAACCGCATGTGCGCACCGATACGCCGGAAATGATCGCCATTTATGAAGAGGTGCGCCTGGGCATCGAGGATGCGATCGAACGCGGATTGGCGCCCAAGCTCGATTCCGATTATCTCGCCCATGCCTGCATCGGTTTGGCGCAGGAGGTCGGTGCGGCGATGGTGCGGCGTTCGCCGCCCGATGCTGAATCGGCCGCTCGCTTCGCGGCGGGGCTCGTGCTCAAAGGCTTGCCGGGCGCCTCGCGCAAGGAATAGGGGGAACGCGTTGTCCTGGCTGCGCAAGGCGCTGGTTCATCTTGCTTTGTCGCGCTCGGATGCGGCGCTGATCAAAGCCAGCGGCGGCAGCCCGCGCGAAGTGCGCGGCATGCAGCTCGATCCCCGCTTCCAGTTTCTGGAAGATCAATCGCGCAAGCGCGCGGTGGATTGGTCCACGATGAGCGTGCAAACGCTGCGCGCGCAAAGCGAGCAGGGCGCGGCGCTGTTCGGCGGGGGCGGGGTCTCCAGCGTGCGCACCGAAAAAGTTTATGTCACCGGCCGCAGCCATTCGGTGCCGGCGCGGCTTTACCTGCCGCATGTACGCGATAATTCCGCGGCGATGCTGGTGTATTACCATTTTGGCGGCGGCGTGATCGGCTCGCTGGAAAGCTGCCATCGCCTGTGCGCGCTGATCGCCAAGGAAAGCGGCGCCCCGGTGATGAGCGTCGAGTATCGCCTCGCGCCCGAGCATCCTTACCCCGCCGGCCTCGATGATTGCCTCGCCGCTTACGCCTGGGCGCTCGACAACGCCGCGCGCTATGGCGCGCCCGCCGGCAAGGCGGCGGTCGGCGGCGACAGTATGGGCGGCAATTTCGCCGCCATCGCCGCGCAACATTTCAAAGGCCCGCGCGGGCCGGTGCTGCAATTGCTGATCTATCCCGCGGTCGATTTCGTCAGCGACACGCCTTCGATGCATGATTTTTCCGACGCGTTTCCGCTGACGGCGGAGACAGTGGATTTCTTCATTCGCCGCTATTTGCCCGAGGGCGCCGATCCAAGCGCGCCGCGCGTGTCGCCGGGGCGCACGCAGGATTTGCGCGGGCTCGCGCCGGCTTTGATCTACACCGCCGGGTTCGACATGCTGCTCGACCAAGGCCAAGCCTATGCCGACCGCCTCAAGGAAGCGGGGGTGAAGGTGGAGTATGCGTGCTTTGAATCGCTGCCGCACGGCTTCGTCGCCATGCCCAGCGCCGCGCCCGCCGCCGAAGCCGCCATTCGGCGCATCGCCAAGGAAACCACGGCCGCGTTGAAGGGCGCCCTCTGAGCGCGCGCATCGATCGCGGCGCCTGGAGCTGGGCGTTCTTCGAGTGGGGACGCAATCCGTATGTGATCCTGTGCGGCATCTATGTGATGGCGCCGTACATCGCGACGGTCGTGATCGGCGATCCCGTGCGCGGGCAGGAAATTCTGTCGCGCTGGCACACCATCTCGGGCGTCACCGTTGCGCTCACCGCGCCGTTCCTGGGTGCTGCGGCTGACCGCATGGGTCGGCGCAAGCCGTTGCTGGCGGCGGTGACGGCGCTCATGGTGCTGGCGATCGGCGCGCAATATTGGGCCATGCCGGGCGGGGATGGTTTGCCGCTTTGGCTCGTGGGCGCGGCGGTGATCGCGGCGGGTGTGGCGTTCACCTGGACCGAAGTGCTGCACAACGCGATGCTGCCCAGCGTGGCCAAGCCTGACGTGCTGCCGCACGTTTCGGGGCTGGGGCTCGCGCTTGGCAATCTTTCTTCGGTGCTGCTGCTCGTCTTCGTGTTGTGGGCCATTGCGCTGCCGGGGCAGATGCATCTGCCGTTCCTGCCGGAAGCGCCGTTGTTCGGCCTCGATCCCGCGCGCTACGAAACCAGCCGCAGCGTCGGCCTCATTTGCGCGGCGTGGGCGGCGGTGTTTGCGTTGCCGCTGTTTCTCTATACGCGCGACACGCCCTCGCGCGGGGAGGGCTTCGCCGCAGCGCTGCGCCATGGCGTGGCCGGCGTCGTCGCCACGTTGGGAAAATTGCGCCAGCACTTGAATGTCGCGCATTTCCTGCTCGCACGGATGCTCTACGCAGACGGCAAGATCGCCATCCTCATTTTCAGCGGCGTTTACGCGGCGGGCGTGATGGGCTGGGGGCTGGTGGAGATGCTGCTGTTCGGCATCATCCTTTCGGTGTTCGCAGTCGTGGGCGGGTTATTCGCGGGAAGGCTCGATGGCGCTGTGGGCTCGAAGAACGCGGTGCTGATCGAGGTGGGGGTGACGCTGGCCTGCCTAGTCGTGATGGTGTCGATGGCGCCGGGCTCGATTTTCTTTTTCTTCGCCGTCGCGCCCGGCGCCGGCGTGCCGCTGCCGCTGTTCGGCGCGTGGCCGGAGTTTCTCTATCTCTGCGCCGCGATCATCATCGCCATGTCGATCACCGGCGCGTTCGCGTCGAGCCGTACTTTGATGGCGCGTTTGGCGCCGCCGGGGATGGAGGGCGAATTGTTCGGCCTCTACGCGCTCTCCAGTTCGGCCACCGCCTGGCTCGCGCCGCTTTTGGTGGAACGCTTCACGGCATTTTATCAAAGCCAGCGCGCGGGCTTCGCTTCGATCGCCATTCTGTTGGCGGCGGGTTTCGTGACGCTGCTGTTTGTAAAGCCGCCGCGCGGCTAAGCGCCTTCCTCGATCCCGCCGATTGCGCTGATCTTCTGCCAGATCTTTCGCGCCAGGCCCGTGGTGAGGTTTTCGATCTCGGTCACCGCGTCGATCACCACCGGGTCGCGCACGCGCTCGGCGTAGAGCGCCGAAAGCTTGCCGATTAGCGCCAGCATCTCGGCGCAATAATCCAGATAGCGCGTCAGCTCGAACTTGCTCATGCGCCGCGGCGGCGCGCGCTCTTGCAGCAGGGCGGCGGGATCTTTCGTGAGCTGATGCATATCGACCACGTGCGCGATCGAACGCAGCTTGTGCAACTCATCCAGCGCCCGGCGGCGCTTGGTGCGCTCTTCCAGAGTCAGCAGAAACCACACCGCGCCGCCGAACAGGATCAGCAGGTTCACCGCCGCTTCGAGATTGCCGAGCAGGCCGATATTGTTCTGCACCGTTTCCAGATGCAGCAGCTCCGCGGCGACGAATTGTGCGGCGACGCCCGCCACGATGATCGCCGCCACGCCAACACGCATCGGCCAATTGGGCCGAGCCAGGCGGTGTGAGGCCTGCACGGAAGCGCGCGCGGTCTCAATCAGATCGCCGCACAGGCGCGAAAGCCCGGCATTGGGAAAGCGCGCTTCGATCCGTTCGTGCAGCTTATCAAGCGTGCTTAAGAGCTTGATGGGATCGAGTTCGCGGTAGCTCACGGCGCGCTCAGATTGCTGGCGCGCTGCACGCTGCGCTCCTCAAACGCTTGGCCAAACGCCGAGCCGCGCATTTCCGTGATGGTTTCTCCCGCGTAGCGCCGCCCGTTCGGCGCGGGCGTGCAGCGGAACTGGATCGACATGTGCGTCAGCCGCACCAAAGGCGCGGGGTCGAAACCTTGCGGGGCGTAGATGCGGACGCTGGTGATGTCGGCGTTTTCCTTGGTGATGGTCATTTCCCCACGCATGTGCCGTGCGAAGCGGCGCGAGTCCGCGTTGCGGATGCTCTCGCGCGTGGGCTGGAAGCTATAGGTCGCGCTGGTCGCGTCTTCGCGGACGAGGCGCACATTGGCGACGCGGCCCATATAATCGTTGGCGCACCAGGACAGCCCCTCCATGTCTTCCGCGTAATCGTCGAACGCGCGCCTTTGCCCGCCTGTCAGGCTTTCACGCGCCGGCGAGATGAGGCGCATGCGCGGATCGCCGTCCGGCTCGAACCGCGCGCGCCAATTGAGGCGGCTGGAGGTCAGCTCCACATCGAAGGCGTACGCCACGCGCGCGGCTGTTGTGGCGGCGATCGCCTGGGTCAGCGCGGCCGGCGCGCCGACTCCCTGCGCGATAGCCGACGGCGCGGCGAACAGGGCGGCGAGCACGAGTGCGAAGGCGATGCGGCGCATGCGCCCATCCTGCCATGCGTCGCGGGCGTGCTCAATCGCTGGCGGCGAGCGCCGCCGCGCCCTTATATGCAGGCGCATGGATGTCCTGCCCGACGAATTCGCAGCGTGGTTCGCCGCGCGCGGCTGGTCGCCCCGCCCGCATCAGCTCGCGCTGGTGCGGCGCGGCCTTGGCGGTCTGTCCACATTGCTGATCGCGCCCACCGGCGCGGGCAAGACGCTGGCGGGGTTCCTGCCCAGCTTGATCGACCTTTCAACGCTCGCGCGCGAAGGCGGCACGCGCCGCCCGCATCGTCTGCACACGCTCTACGTCTCCCCGCTGAAGGCGCTGACCACGGATGTCGCGCGCAATCTCGATGCGCCGGTGCGCGAAATCGGCCTTCCGCTGCGCATCGAAAGCCGTACCGGCGACACGCCACCGCACAAGCGCCAGCGCCAGCGCGCCTACCCGCCCGACATACTGCTGACGACGCCCGAGCAGCTTTGCCTGCTGATCGCCAGCGAACATGCGCGCGTGTTCTTCGAGGATTTGCGCGTGGTGGTGATCGATGAAATTCACGCGCTCGCGCCCACCAAACGCGGCGATCTGCTCGCGCTTGCGCTCGCGCGCTTGCGCCGCTGGGC
>CAZWQS010000024.1:0-23215 GCA_964635925.1 uncultured Terricaulis sp.
TAGGAAATCTATCCTACACCCTGCGCGCGAGCGTAGGATCGCTTTCGGCTGGGCTTGGGATCGGCTGGAGGTGCGGGAATGAGTGTTTTGGAGCGGCGCGCGGCAGACGATGCGGCGGCGCGCCTGTCCGCGGCGGCGGCGGGGTACGCGTTGGGCGCGCCAGTCGAGGAAATCGTGGGTGAAGGGCGCGGCTCGGCCGCGGCGGCGTTCGCGCGGCAGGTCGCCATGTATTTGTGCCATGTGGCGCTGGAATGGAGCCTGGGGCGCGTGGCGCAGGCGTTTGGGCGCGACCGCTCAACCGTCGCCCATGCGTGTCACACGATTGAAGATCGGCGCGATGATGATGCGTTCGATGATTGGGTCGCCGCTTTAGAGGAAAGCGTGCGCGTGGCCGCGCCGGCGCGGGGCGCACGCCAATGAGCGCGCGGGGCTCTGAACGCGTCCTGGCGCGGCTGGCCGGCGAAGGCGTGGTGCTGGCGCGAGAGCGCGAAGGCGTCGGCTACGCGCTTTATCCGCGCGGCGATCGTCGCCGCCGGCCGATCGCGAGGTTGAGCGTCGCTGAAGTGCGCGCGCTTGTCGCCGATGGCGTGCTCGCGTCCGCGCCGGAGGGCGCGTTTGTGCTGAGTGAAGCCGGGCATGCGCGCGTGCGCCGCGACAGCGCGCCGGCGGGCGAGCATTTCCTTGCACAGCATGCGCCGATTATCGATCGCATCGTCATGCAGGGCGGCGGCGAAACGCGCGTGCGCGGCTTTGAGAACAGCGCGACGCTGCGCCGGCTGGCGGGCCTGCGCGATGCGCGCGGCAAAGCCTGGCTTTCCGGCGCGGAGCTCGCGGCCGCCGCCGCGCTGCGCCAGGATTGGGAAAGCGCGCAAGCGGGTCTGGTGCGCGGCTCCGATTGGCGCGGCCCGCCCAAAGGCGCGGCGCCGCGCGGCGCGAACGGGCCGGATGCGGCGATGGCGGCGCGCTGCGACGCACGCCGGCGCTTTGCAGACAAATTGGCCGCGCTTGCGCCCGCGCTGCGCCGCGTGGTGGAGCGCGTGGTGCTGTATGACGATGGCGTTGAGACGCTGGAGCGCGCGGAAGGCTGGCCTGCGCGCTCAGGCAAGGTGGCGCTGAAAATGGGCCTGGCGCAATTGGCGGCGTGATCAGGCGGCGGCGCGCGCCTGGTTCTGCATGCGCGTCATCATCGCGAACAGCCCGTTGGAGCGCTGTTGCGTCAGCGCATCCTTGAGGCCGAGCCGCTCGAACACCGCGCGGGGATCGACCGATAGAATCTCAGCAGGCGCGCGCCCGGAGAAGATGCGCAGCAGCATGGCGATTTCGCCACGTACGAGATGCGCATCGGAATCGCCGCGAAAATACAGCTTTTCCGGCGCTTCGGGCCGGCGCTCGCTGACCAGCCACACGCGGCTGACGCACCCGCGCACGCGCGTTTCCTCGTTGCGCTCTCCATCGCTCAGCGGTTCAAGCGTGCGTGCCAGATCGATCACATGGGCGATGCGCTCCTCCCAATCGGGGAGAAGCGCGAAATCGTCCGCGAGGTCGGCGATGGTTTGGTCGATCGTGCGCATATGCTTCAGCACATGCGCTTTGCGCGGCTTGGCGGCAAGCCCTTAGGGGCGTCCGCCGCCGCCCGTCGGCGCCAGCGCCGTCGCGCCGGGCTGGGCCACGTCGCCAATACATGTGCCCACGTCGCGCAAGCCGTGGGCGGCGAGGCAGAACGTGTTTTCATAGCGGAAGCGCGCCGCCGACATGCACTGGAACAATTGAAGCTGCGACATCTCCAAGCAATTGCGCGAGCGCGGATCGTCCAGCAATTGGGCGATGGTGCTTTGGTGCGTGGCGGCGGCGTCCAGCGCTTGCAGCGCCGCGACGGCGGCCATGCGGTCGATGGCTTCGCCGCGCGTGTGGTTCACGCGCCACTCGTAATTGGCCGGCGTGGAGGCGACTTGCGTGACCTCCGCGTTGCCGCTCAGCGCATCCCAGAACCGGCGCCCGCCGAACGAGGTGGGGTCTTGCGTGGGCGAGCTTGAAAGCATCGCCGCATCCAGGCGCGGCGCATACGCTGTCGGCACCGCCGTCGCCGGCGCGCCGGCGACGGAAAGATCGCGCACGCGTTGCAGACGCTGGCGCTGTTGGGGCGCAACGGCGTTGGCCCAGCGCTGGCGCTGCAGCGAATAGGACAGTTCGCGGTAGCGATCCGCCATTTCGATGATGCGCGCGGAATCGGCGTTGGCGGAATCCAGCATCATGCGCGTGGCTTCCTGGCCCCCGCGCAAGCCGCGCGCGTAGGACGGATCAACCGAGACGGCCCAAATCACCGCATCGCGCCCGTAATAGGCGGCCGCATCGCGCACGCCTTGCACGAAGGCGGGCGATTGCCCGGCGGTTGTGGCGCCATAGGCTACCCAGCCGCGCGTCAGCGCTTGGCGGTTGTGGCGCCCGAGGCGGTCGATCACGCCTTCAAGGTCGTTGGCGTTGGTGAGGCGCAGCGTACGCAGCTCGGAGACGTCGTTCTGGTAGGCCGCGTAAGCGTTGAGCGCGGTGCGCACTTCACCGCCCGCTGCGGCGGGCGCTGGCGCATTCGCATCCTGCGCGTTAGCGACCCCGAGAAGAGCGACCACGGCCGTCGTGGTCCAAATCGCCAGGCTCCGCATCGGCATGCTCCTGAATCTAAGTGGGTGAGTTCGCTTCCTGCGACGACTCAGAACGGGCAGCATCCGTCCTTTCGCGTTAAGAAGTCTTTTACTCGTGGGCCGCCTTCCAGTGTCAACACAACTGGCCGTAAGTTCAGCAGTTGACGCCGCTGCAAAAGCAGCGCCGCGCCGCGGCCCGCTGGGCTGGGCGCTTTGGGCGTGGCTGGGCTTATGTCTGTTGTTGGGGATATTGGGCGCCGCAAGTGGGGCCGCGCGCGCTGATTTGGGCCTCGCAACGGCGTTGTTGGCGGCGCCGAGCCTCGCCGGCTTTCTGCTGTTGCCCTGGCTTGGCCGCTCCAAAAGGGCCGATCTGGGATTTTTGATTGTGTGGGCGCTGGTGGGCGCGGGGCTGGTCGCAGGCGCCGGGGGCGCGGGCTCGCCGCTGGCGGCGACGCTGATTCTGGCGCCCGTCTGGGCGCTTGCGCTCAAGCGGCGCTGGGTGGCGGAGGCGGGGGCGATTGCGGTGCTGGCGTATGCCGCGGCGGTTGGTTTATCGCGCTTCACCAATCCGGCGGCACTCGGCGCGTTCCCGGAAATGGCGAGCGTTGCGGCGTTGGCGCTGGCGGCGGGGCTGATGGCGCTGTCGCAAGCCACGCAAGCGCCCGCGCAGGCGATGGGCGAGCGCATCGCGGAAGCCGCGCACGAATTGCGCACGCCGCTGACGCACATCCTCGGTTTCTCCGAAATGATCGAGCGCCAAATCTTCGGCCCGGTGAGCGAGCGCTACGTGGAATACGCCGGCCTCATCCGCAAAAGCGGCGGGCATTTGCTGGGCCTGGTGAACGATCTGCTCGATCTGTCGAAGCTGGAGGCTGGCCGCTACGAAATCGAACGCGAGCGTTTCGATGCGCGCGCGATCGTGGAGGAGATCGTGCGCCTCTCCGCCGATGCGGCGCAGAAGAAAGGCATCGCGCTTGGCATGACGACGCCGGACGCGGCGCTTGAGGTCGAGGCGGATTCGCGCGCGCTGCGGCGCATCCTGATCAACACCTTGGGCAATGCGCTCAAATTCACGCCCGAGGGCGGGCGCGTGATCATCGCCGCGTCGGCTGAAGAGGGCGTGTTGGTGCTCGATACGATCGACAACGGCCCCGGCATCCCCGAAGCGGAGCGTGCGCGGCTGGGCCAGGCGTTTGAGCGCGGCGCGGGCGTGGGGCGCATCGAAGGCGCGGGGCTGGGTTTGTCGCTGGTGCGGGCGCTTGCGGCGCTGCATGGCGGGGCGCTGAGTTTTCACGACGCGCCCGGCGGGGGGGCGCTTGTGCGCGTGCGCTTGCCGGTGCTAGTCGGCGCGTAGCGTCAAGAAACGGCGCGCGGCGGCAATATCGCCGACCTCCACGTAAATCCGTTCCGTCGTGCGCGCGCCCATCAGTTCGATCACCACGGATTCACGCGGATCGAGCGCGAGCATGGCTTGGAACGCGGCGTCGGGAAACGAGAACACGGTTTGCGTCGCCCCGCCCGTGCGCCGCTCTTCGCGGCGCGTGCTGGAATAGGTGCGCGTTGCCGCGCCCGTCGCCGGCGCGCCCGCTTGCAGGCCGTAGGCGATGCGGCTGGTCAGATCGAGCGCATCGGCGTTGGCGCGGCGCCCATCGCGCAGGATGAGGCGTGCGCCGCCGGCGCGCGCATCGGCCAACACAAGGCTCAAGGCTTGCGCCCCGCTCATATCGCGCACGCCGAATACGGCGCGCGCATCGATCGTTTGGCTGAGGCGCCAGCCGTTCGGGCCGGTGGTGCGCCGCGCGGTCCATGTGCGCGACCAGCCGGGAAACTCCATCACATTGGTGCGCGTCCACAGATCGTGCGCTTCGCGCGCATCGGCGACGGCGTCTTGCGTGCGCGGATCGGCGCAGGCGCGGTTGCGCGCCGCGCTCGTGACCGTTGTTTCCAATTCTTCGAGGCGCGCATGCGTCCAGCCCCCGCGCAGCAGCGCCCCGCGCGCTTGCGCTGCGCTGATTTCCAGCGCCGTGCGCGCGCCGGGCGCCAGCAGGCGGCAGCGTTGATCGACCTGCAGCAAGCCAAACCGCTCCACCAGCGCCGCTTGCGGGTTCGGTGGCTCGGCCGCGGCCGGGCCCGCTAGCGCGAGGGCCGCGGCGATGAAGAAGAAAAAGCGCATGGGCGCAGCAATGGTTAAGGTAAGCAGGCTAAATTCCGGTGAACGAGCGCCCCATGGACGAGTTGAAGACAGATTTCTGGGCCAGCGCCCTGATCCGCCGCGCGCAGATTGCCGGCGCGTTCGCCGGCGTGGTGCGCAAGGGTGACGCCGACGCTGGCGCGGTGCTGGTGAAGGTGGCCAGCCTGGATGGGCGCGCGCGCCTCTACGCGCCCGCGCGCAACGGGGAGGGCGCGCGCATCTGGCTCGATCTCTCCGCCGGCGCGCTCGGCGATGATGAGCGCGCGGTGGACGAAGCGGCGCGCAAGCGGGCCGATAAAGACCCTGACCTCTGGCTGATCGAGATCGAGGACAAGCAGGGCCGCCATTTCCTTGAAGAGCCGGTGGATTTAGGATTGGGGGATAGGGATTAGGGATTGGGGGCTGTCGCGCCCTGGTGGCGTCTTGATCCGGCCTTTGCTAACACCCGCCCCCTAATCCCCAATCCCTAGAACCTAATCCCCTACATGTCCGATCCCGCCACCGAAGCCGCGCAAGATTCGCGCTCACCCGCCGCGCAAGCGCGGCGGCGGCGCACCTTCGCGATCATTTCGCACCCTGACGCCGGCAAGACGACGCTGACGGAATCGCTGCTGCTGGCCGGCGGCGCCATTCACTTGGCCGGCGCGGTTGCCGCGCGCGGGGCGGCGCGGCGCACGCGCTCGGACTGGATGAAGATCGAGCGCGAGCGCGGCATTTCGGTGTCGAGTTCGGTGATGATGTTTGAGCACGGCGATTGCGTGTTCAACCTGCTCGACACGCCCGGTCACGAGGATTTCTCGGAAGACACGTATCGCACCCTGACGGCGGCGGATTCCGCCATCATGGTGCTGGACGCCGCTAAGGGCATCGAGCCGCAAACGCTGAAGCTGTTTGAAGTCTGCCGCCTGCGCGACATCCCGATCACCACTTTCATCAACAAGATGGACCGCGAAGCGCAGGATCCGTTCGCGCTGTTGGATGAGATCCATTCCAAGCTGGCGATGGACACCGCGCCCATGTATTGGCCCGCCGCATCAGGCCAGCGTTTCGCGGGCATGCTCGATCTGACCAGTGACGAATTCGTGCCGTTCAAACGCCTCGAAGCGGGCGAAGACGGCTTCGCCAGCCGCGAGCGGCAAAAGCGCGGCGGCAATGATTTTCTGCTCGGCGTCGCCGACGATGTGCGCGCGGAGCTGGAAGAGACGGGCGAGCTGGCGCGCGAGGGATTTCCCAAGTTTAACCTGCAAGCGTTCCGCGAAGGGCATTTGACGCCGGTCTATTTCGGCTCGGCGCTGCGCCGCTATGGCGTGCTGGAATTGCTGGCGGGCCTGGGCGCGCACGCGCCGAGCCCAAGCGCGCTGCCGGCGACCGTGAAAGCAAACGAAACCAGCATCGGGCCCGCCGCTGGCGAGGTTTCGGGTTTCATCTTCAAAATCCAAGCCAACATGGATCCCAAGCACCGCGACCGCGTGGGCTTTTTCCGCGTGTGCTCGGGTCGCTTCCAGCGCGGCATGACGCTGAAGACTGGCGCGGGCAAGGCGATCAACGTGCACAACCCGCTGATGTTTATGGCCCAGGAACGCGAAATCGCGGATGAGGCGTTTCCGGGCGATGTGATCGGCATTCCCAACCATGGGGGCCTCCGCGTCGGCGATAGCCTCTCGCAAAGCGGAGACATCTCGTTCCGCGGCATTCCGAATTTCGCGCCGGAAATCCTGAAACGCGTACGCGTGAAAGACCCGCTGAAGCAAAAGCATTTGCGCCGCGCGCTGGAAGCGTTGGGCGAAGAGGGCGTGACGCAGGTGTTCAAACCGGTCACTGGCGGCGATCTCGTTGTCGGCGCGGTGGGCGCGCTGCAATTCGACGTGCTGGATGAGCGCATGAAAGCCGAATACGGCCTTGAGGTGATTTTCGAGCCTTCGCCGTATCAGGCCGCGCGCTGGGTCAGCGCCGATGCGCGCGCCGATCTCGACGCGTTCGTTGAAAAATCAAAGGCGCAAATGGCGACCGATGTGGACGAAGCGCCGGTGTTCTTGGGCAAAAGCGCCTGGGAAATCGGCTACGTTCAGGAAAAGAACCCGAAGGTCCGTTTCACCGCCACGAAAGAGCGCGTGGCTTAGGCCGCCTGCGTGGCGGTCTTGCGCACTTTGAAGAAACGCATGGCGCGTTGCGCTGCTTCCAGCGGCACCGAATTATACATGCGCCCGAATTCTTCCGCACGCGCCATCGCGTCGTCGCCCCCGCACGCCAGCACGGCCAGCGTAACGAAAAGCGGGCGCTCGATATTGGCGGCGCGGCAGATCATGGCCAAGCCATCCATGTCCTTGCGCTCGATCAGGTCGGTCGCGGTTTCGCGGTCGATGTCGGTCAGCTCGGCAAGGCCGCAGAGGAAATGCATCATCTTGGCTTCGCGATAGAGCGAAACCAGGAGGCGCGCGTTGAGTTCGCCAGAGGTTTTCTTCTGCGTGATGAAATGGATGGCGTTGCGCGTTTCGGCGCTCATGTCCGTCGCCGATTGGCGCATGCGTTCGCGCGTGCGTGAGAGCGCGGCGTCCAGGGTGGCGGGATCGACGCTGGCGTTGCGTTGCAAAATCTGATCGCGCAGGCCGGCTTCAACCACGAAATACATTTCGTTCAGCAGGTCGATCGGGATGTCCTTGCGGCGCACCACGCCCGCATGCAGCATCGCATTGGCGCGCGCGCGCTCGACCACGGTTTCCATGCTGGTGCGGGAAATGTTGGCGCCTTCGTTGCGCACCAGCGTGTCGAGCGCATGGTCGTCGCCGAAGCGCACGATGGCGTCCGACACCGCCTCGCTGACGACCCTGCGCGCGGCGACCGCCTTGATGTGATCCTGGCTCTGGCCATTCACGACATCGAGCAGGGCCTGATCGTCCAGAAGCGGGCTGCGTTGCAGCACCGGGGCGGCGACGGCGTAGGCGTGGTTGGCCAGATCGCGCAGCAGGCCGAGCGGGGCGTCCTGGGCGTCGGCGAAAGTCTCGGCCAGCTCCGCCAGCACGCCTTCCTGCATTTCAGCGGCGACGAGCTGGAGCACTTCGTCAAACAGCGCGCTTTCGCGCGTGTTGCGCGCGCCGGAGGTTTCAAAAAAGAGGTCCGTCACCTCGCGCAGCAATTCGCGGCGCTGCTCGCTGCTGGGGGCCTGCGCGAGGTCGATCAGCTTCGAAAACCGCGAATGGGTCATGGTGGGGGCGCCCGATGAAAACCGGCGCGAGAATACATTTACGTCCGTAAACAAAAGTTGCACGGGGCCGCGGGGCCATCCGTTAACGCGCGTTTACGCCTCGCCCGCCAGCGCCTCGCGCTTTAATTCGATGTCGAGCCATTCGGCCTCGGCGGCCGCCAGCGTTTCGCGCGCGGCGTCGAGCTTCGCGGCGCCGGCGCGAAAGCTGGCGGGATCGCGCGCGAAGGCGTCCGCATCGGAGAGCTTGGCTTCCAGGGCGGCGATCTCGGCCTGCAGCTTGGGCATCAGCGCGTCAAGTTCGCCGGCGCGCCGCTCATCTTTATAGCTCAGCTTGGTTTGCTTGCGTGGGGCGGGGGGCGTCGCCGCCGGCGCGGGGCGCGCGGGCGCGGGCTTCGCCTCGGCTGCGCGCGGGAAGGCGCGTTCGAAATCAGCCCAGCCGCCCGGCGATTCCACCCAGCGCCCTTTGCCGATCGGCCCCACGATCTGCGTCGCCACGCCATCGAGGAAGGCGCGGTCGTGGCTGACGAGGATCACCGTGCCCTCATAGCCGGCCAGCATCTCTTCGAGCGCATCAAGCGAATCCATATCGAGATCGTTGGTCGGCTCATCCAGCACCAGCACGTTCGCGGGCTTTGCAAGCGCGACGGCAAGCGCGAGGCGATTGCGCTCTCCGCCCGATAGCGCGCTGACGGGCTGGCGCAGGCTTTCAGGGCCGAACAGAAAATCGCGCGCATAGGCGGCCACGTGGCGCGGGCGCCCGTGCACGATCACTTGATCCCCGCCCATGGGCGCGAGCGCCTCCCAGATCGTGTCGTTCGGATTGAGTATGGCGCGGGTTTGATCGACATAGGCGATCTCAAGCTGTGCGCCATGGCGCACCGTTCCGACATCAGGCTCGCGCCGCTTAAGCAGCAATTCCAGCATCGTGGTTTTGCCCGCGCCGTTAGGGCCGACCAGGCCGATACGATCCCCGCGCATCACGCGCAGCGAGAAATTCTCGATCAGCGCGCGTTCGCCATACGCCTTGGCGAGGCCCTTCGCTTCGATCACCAGTTTGGCGCTATCGCCGCCTTTTTCGGCTTGCAGCAGCGCTTTGGGCGTGTTGGCCAGTGCGTTGCGTTCGCGCCGCTCGGCGCGCATGGCTAGAAGGCGCGCGCGCCGGCCTTCATTGCGCGAGCGGCGCGCGGTGACGCCGCGCTGCAGCCAATGCTCCTCGGCTTTCAGATGTGTCTCAAGCCGCGCCAGCGTGCGTTGCTCTTCGATCTCGACCTGCTCGGCCCAATCGTCGAACGCGGCGAAGCCGCGCGGCAGTTTCAGCACCGCGCGCTGGCGCAGCCAGAACGTGGTGTTGGTGACGCGCTCCAGAAAGCGGCGATCGTGGCTGACGATCAGGCAGGCGCCGCGAAAGCTTGCGACGCGCGCCTCCAACGCTTCGATCGCCTCAATGTCGAGATGGTTGGTCGGCTCGTCCAACAGCAGCACGTCGGGCTCGCTCGCGAAGGCGCGTGCAAGCCCCGCGCGGCGCGCTTCGCCGCCGGAAAGGCCCGAGGGCGCGCGATCTGCATCGAGGCCGAACGCGGCGAGCGCCGCTTCCGCCGCATAAGCTGGCGTTTCGGCGCCGCTGCGCGCCGCGGGCGCCTGCACATAGGCGCGCAGCGTGGGCGCTTCGCCAAAATCCGGCTCTTGCGCGGCGTAGGCGATCGATGCGCCGGCGGCGAACGCGATCGCCCCGTCATCGGGTTCGCTCGCGCCCGCGAGAATGCGCATCAATGTGGATTTGCCCGCGCCATTGGCGCCGACCAGCGCGGCGCGCTCGCCCTTGTGCAGCGTCAGATCAACGCCGTCGAACAGCATCGCCGCGCCCATGGAGAGACGCAGCCCGCTGGCTTGCGCGAGAACAGGTCCGTTCGCCATCGCCGCTAGTTGAAAATATCTGAGAGGCGATCGCCCAGATTTTCGTCGTCGTCGCCGAACGCGTCGGCCAGCGAGTCGAAGAAGCTTGCCATTTCCACCGCGCGCGGGCTGCGCGCCGGCTGTTGATAGCCGGGCAGGGGATGAGCTTCCACATCGCGGTGCGCCACGCGCATCGTGTCGTTCCAAATCTGAGCCGGCAGCGTGCCGCCGGTGGTGCGGCCCATCGAGGTGAAGTCATCATGGCCGACCCAAACGCCGGCCACGAAATCGGCGGTGTAGCCCACGAACCACGCGTCGCGCCAATCGGAGCTGGTGCCGGTTTTGCCCGCCACATCGCGCCCGTCGAGCCGCGCGCCCGTTCCGGTGCCGCGCAGCACGACCGCGCCCATCATCGAATTCATGCGGTGGACGATATCTTCCTCCATCACCACCGGCCCCTCATAGGCGGGGCGGCGATAGAGCTCTTCGCCCGCGGAATTCGTCACCGCCAGCACGATGTGCGGATCAAGGCGATGGCCTTCGGCCATGAACGTGCCGAACGCGGTGGTCATTTCCCAGAGCGTCGTTTCGATCGAGCCGAGCGAGATCGAGGGTGGGGTGAATTGGTTGCGCGTGGGCATATTGGAAATGCCGAGCCGGCGCGCCACGTCGGCGACGCGCTGAGGGCCGATCTCGTAGGCCACGCTGGCGGCCACGGTGTTGATCGATTGCGCGAAGGCGGTGCGCAACGTCACCGCGCCGCGGAAGCCTTCGTCGTAATTGCGCGGGCGCCAATTATCGATGACGACCTCTTCGTCATAACGCACGTCCTCGGTGTCGAGCCCGTATTCAAGCGCGGCGGAATAGACGAAAGTCTTGAACGTCGAGCCCGGCTGGCGGCGCGCCTGGGTGGCGCGGTTGAATTTCGAGGTGCCGTAATCTGTGCCCCCGATCAAAGCGCGCACGCCCCCGTCGCGATCGAGCGCCATATAAGCCGCTTGCAGCGGGCGGCGCCCGAATGCGCGGTTGCCGAGGCGGCGGCGAATGGAATCCGCGGCCGCGCGCTGCACGGCCGGGTCGATCGTCATCTGGATCACCAGATCAGGCGAGGCGCGCCCGATCAGCGAGCGCGCTTGCTCGACCGCGAGATCGAACGCGTAGCCCATCGTGCGCTCAACGTTCGGGCGCTCCACCACGTCGATTTCTTCGGCCTTGGCGGCGTCGCGCTCCTCGGGCGTGATGAAGCCCGCTTCCACCATGGCGTCGAGCACCACGTGTTGGCGCGCGGTGGCGCGTTCGAAACTTTCGGTCGGCGCCGAGCGCGAGGGCGCCTTGGGCAGCCCCGCCAGCATCGCCGCTTCCGCCAGTGTCAGCTCCGTCGCCGGCTTGCCGAAGAAGCGGCGCGCGGCCGCATCGATGCCGTACGCCTGATCGCCGAGATAGACGCGGTTCAGATAGAGTTCGAGGATTTCATCCTTGGTGAGGCGCCGTTCGATGCGCGAGGCCAGCACCATTTCGCGCAGCTTGCGATTGATGGTTTGCTTGGGCGTCAAAAACAGGTTGCGCGCGAGCTGCTGGGAAATGGTCGAGCCGCCTTGCACGGTTTCGCCTGCGCGCAAATTGGCGAAGATCGCGCGCAGCACCGCCATGCGGTCCACGCCCTGGTGCTCATAAAAGCGCCGATCCTCGATGGCGAGGAAGGCTTGGGGCACGTAGTCGGGAATTTCGCTGAGGCGCGCGCGGCGCGCGTAATACGGCCCGCGCACGCCGAGGATTTCGCCTTCGCGGTCGACGAACATCACCGAGGCTTGCCGGTTCAGCGCCCAGAGCGCGTCGGCATCCGGCACGCGCGGCAGGCCCCAATAGATCCAAACCCATACCGACACGACCGCCAGCAGCACAAACCCCGCCGCGAAACTCGCCACCGTGCTCCAGGTGATGCGCTTGCGGCTCTCCATAAGCTGCTGAAGCTGCTGTTGCGCGGCGGCGGCGCGCACTTTCGCCCAGTCGATGCCTCGGCGGAAATCGGGCGGCCGTTGGTCGGACAAAGAAGGGAACTCCGAAACGCGCTTTAGGTCATAGAGGTATGGCCGAATTCTGGCCAGAAGGGGGGATAGGCTGCGCTCCTATCCCACATCCCGGCGCTAAAAGAAGCGGATTTTGGAGCGCTTCGGCAAAATCAATCCGACAGGGCCGGCGCTGCGTTAGCTTTCGGGCATGGTCGACAAGTCCGGAACAAAGAGCCTTAGCGAAGCGGTCGCGGCGCTGAAGCAGAATTTGGCGGAGGCAGAGGCGCTGCTGCGCAACGGCGAAACCCAGGAGGCCGAACGCTGCGCCAAGGCGATCTCGGCGCTGGTAAAAGCGGCGCGGGACGTGGCCGATCTTGAAGCGCTCGCTCGCGCCCAGCCCCCGGAGGAAGATGAAGACGCCCTGCGTGAGGAAATCATGGGCCGGCTTCGCCGCCTCGCTGCCGCCATGGATTCTGGCGCGCCTGATGATGTGCTCGAGGCGATCGCTTCTGAAGGTGCTGCGCCATGAATGGGCGTTCTGGGGGCGCAATGAGCAATTGCCGCCCGAAGGCGCCTGGCGCGCCTGGGTGTTTCTGGGCGGGCGCGGCGCGGGCAAAACGCGCGCGGGCGCGGAATGGGTTTCCAGTCTCGCGCGTTCGGGCGCGGCGGGGCGGATCGCGTTGATCGGGCCGACCTTCCATGACGTGCGCGAGGTGATGGTCGAAGGGCCTTCCGGTGTGCGGTCGCTGGCGCATGAGCGCCCGCTTTACGAAGCGGGGCGCAAGCGTTTGCTCTGGGCCAACGGCGCGGAGGCGTTTTGCTTTTCCGCGGAAGACCCTGAGAGTTTGCGCGGGCCGCAATTCGACGCGGCCTGGGCCGATGAATTGTGTTTCTGGTCGTACCCGGAGGAGACGCTGCAGACCTTGTCGCACGGCTTGCGCCTCGGCGCGCGCCCGCGCCTCATGGCCACCACCACGCCGCGCCCCACGCGTGCGCTGAAGGGCCTCCTGGCGCAGCCTGATACGGTGATGACGCGCGGCGCCACTTGGGCCAACGCCGAAAATCTTGCGCCTGATTTTATCAGTGCGTTGAACCAGCGTTGGATCGGCTCGGCGCGCCAGCGCCAGGAATTGCTGGGGCAGGTGATTGAAGACGCCGAAGGCGCGCTTTGGCGGCGCGCGGATTTGGAGGCGCTGCGCGCGCGCAATGCGCCGCGCTGCGAACGCATTGTCGTCGCCGTCGATCCGCCTGCTGGACTGGGCGCGGGCGCGGATGCGTGCGGCATTGTCGCCGCTGGCTGCTACGGCGAACCGCGCCGCGCCATCGTTCTGGCGGACGCCAGCGTCCAGGGGCTTGCGCCGCATCAATGGGCCGCGCGCGCGGCCGAGTTGGCGCGCGCGCTCGATGCGGATGCGATCGTGGCCGAAGGCAATAATGGCGGGGAGATGGTGCGCACGGTGCTGAAGGCGGCCGCGCCTGAATTGCCGGTGCGCCTGGTGCGCGCCAGCGAAGGCAAACGCGCCCGCGCCGAACCGATCGCGGCGTTCTACGCGCAAGCGCGCGTGCTGCACGCTGGCGCGTTCGCGGCGCTGGAGGATGAGATGTGTTCGTTCGGCGCCGATGATTTTCGCGCCAGCCCTGACCGGCTGGATGCGTTGGTCTGGGCGCTGACGGATTTGTTGTTGGGCGCGCATGCGCCTCCGCGCGTGCGGATGCTTTAGAACTTCACGCTTCCCCGCCGAGAGCCCCGCGAAAGCGGGGCCGAG
This sequence comes from uncultured Terricaulis sp., assembly GCA_964635925.1. Lineage (GTDB taxonomy): Bacteria > Pseudomonadota > Alphaproteobacteria > Caulobacterales > Aquidulcibacteraceae > Vitreimonas. The sequence continues at coordinate 13,698 of CAZWQS010000024.1, forward strand.
CGCGAGGACCCAGTGCAACAGATGCAGTTCTCGGCTCTGGGCCCCGGCTCTCGGCCCGCATCAAGTGCGGGCGCTCGGCCGGGAAGCGGAACTACCCGAAGGGATTTCATGTTTGATTGGTTCAACAAACTCCGCCGCGCGGAGCGAAAGCTGCTGGCTTGGCATGCGCCGGGCCGCCCCGTTTGGCCGATGCGCGACAGCGCCGCCTTCGCGCGCGAAGGCTATGCGCGCAACGCGGTGGCTTATCGCTGTGTTCGCCTGATTGCTGAGGCCGCGGCCAGTGCGCCGCTCAAGATTGGCCCCGTCGAACATCCGCTCGCGCGCTTGCTGGCGCGCCCTAACCCCGAACAAACTGGCGTTGAATTGCTCGAAGCCTTTTTCGGCCACCTGCAGGTGAGCGGCAACGCTTACCTGGAAGCCGCCAGCATTGAAGGCGAGGCGCCCAGCGAACTCTACGTGCTGCGCCCTGATCGCATGAGCGTGATCCCCGGCGCCGATGGCTGGCCGGTCGGGTGGGAGCATCGCGTGGGCGCAAATGTTCGCCGCTTTGCGCGCGACCCGATCAGCGGCGCCGCGCCGATCTTGCATCTGAAACTTTTTCATCCCGGCGACGATTGGTACGGTCTCTCGCCGATGGAGGCCGCGGGCTTCGCGATCGACATTCACAATGCCGGCGGCGCCTGGAACAAGGCGTTGATCGACAACGCCGCGCGCCCCTCCGGCGCGGTCGTGTTCAGCGGCGGCGAGCGCCTCAGTGAAGAACAATTCCAGCGCCTGAAGCAGGAGCTCGACGAATTTCATGTCGGCGCCGCCAATGCCGGGCGGCCGATCGTGCTGGAGGGCGGACTTGATTGGCGCCCGATGTCGCTTTCGCCGGCGGATATGGATTTCATCCAGGCCCGTCACGCCGCCGCGCGCGATATCGCGCTCGCCTTCGGGGTGCCGCCCATGTTGCTCGGCATTCCGGGCGACAACACGTATTCGAACTATCGCGAAGCCAATCTCGCCTTCTGGCGCCACACGGCGCTGCCGCTGGCGCAGAAGGGCGCGCGTGCGCTGGAGGCTTGGATCGGCGCGCGTTGGCCTGAAGCCGGCCCCGCCGCGATCGAGATCGACATGGACGGCGTCAGCGCGCTCGCGCTGGAGCGCGAGGCGCTTTGGGCGCGCATTAACGCCGCCGAATTTCTGACCAATGATGAAAAGCGCCGCCTCGCCGGCGTGGAGGAGCCTGCGTGCGCCCATGATTAAGCTCGATCCGAAAGCGACTTACGCGCTCATTCTCGCGCTCATTCTGCAAACTGCGGGCGGCCTCATGTGGGCGGGGCGCGCCGCCGCGCGGCTCGACGCTGTCGAGCGCGCCGTCGCCACCCAGCCCGAAGTGGCCGAACGCCTAGCGCGCCTAGAAGAGCAAACCGCCGAAGCCCGCCGTGCGCTCGCGCGCATTGAACGCAAGCTCGGCGAATGATCATCGAAGGCTACGCCGCGCTGTTCGGCGTTGAGGATCAGATGCGCGACGTGGTGCGCGCCGGCGCCTTCGCCGCGAGTCTTGTGCGCCAGGAGAGAGCTTTGCCGATGTTGGTGGAGCACGATGCGCGCTTGCGCGCCGGCGTTTGGACGGACGCGCGTGAGGATGGCCGCGGTCTCTGGCTCGCCGGCGAGATTCGCGACGACCAGCCAGGCGCGGCGCGCGCCAAGCGCATGCTGGCGCGCGGGATCGATGGACTTTCCATCGGCTTCATTCCGCTAGTCGCGCAGCGCCAGGGCGAAGGGCGCGTGCTGATTGAGATCGAGCTTCTGGAAGTGTCCATCGTGACGCATCCGATGCAGCCGCAAGCGCGGCTCACTCGTGCGCGAGAGTTTGTCCGCGCTGCTTAAGGAGAAAAGTGTGAGAAAAGAAATCAAAGCCGCGCCGGCGCCCGGCGCGGACGCGCTGATGCGCGCGTTCGAGGAATTCAAAGCCGCCAACAATGCGCGCCTGGCGGCGCTGGAGAAAGGCCGCGGCGACGTGCTGTTGGCCGAAAAAGTCGATCGCATCGACCGCGCGCTCAGCGAGCAGAAATCCATGCTGGAGCGCGCCGCGCTCGCGGGCCGCCGGCCTGGCCTCGCGGCCGATCCGGCGCAAAGCGAGCATAAATCGGCTTGGCATTCCTATCTGCGCCGCGGGGATATCTCCGCGCTCGCGCAATTCGAGGCGAAGGCGCTGTCCGTGGGCGGTTCGACGCCCGGCGGCCAGGATGGCGGCTATGTCGCGCCGCCCGAGCTCGATCGCATGATCGAAAGCCGCCTGCGCCAGGTGTCGCCGATGCGCGAGATCGCCACGGTGCGCACAACGGGCGCCAACGTGTTCAAGAAGCCGATCAGCTTGACCGCCGCCGGCGCGGGCTGGGTGGCCGAAACCGGCGCGCGCACGCAAACCGAGACGCCCACGCTCGCGCTGCTCGAATTCCCGACCGCCGAACTTTACGCCAACCTCGCCGCCACGCAGACGCTGCTGGATGATAGCTTCGTCAATCTCGAAGAATGGATCGCCGCCGAAGTGGAGGAGGCGTTCGCCGGGCAAGAGCGCGCGGCGTTCGTCACCGGCGACGGCGATGATTGCCCGCGCGGCTTCCTGGATTACGATCTGGTCGCTGAAGGCAGTCACGTTTGGGGCAAAATCGGCTATGTCGCCACCGGCGTGGACGGGACGTTCGGCGCCACGCCCGTCGATAAGCTGATCGACCTCATCTACGCGCCGAAATCGCAATTCCGCCAGAACGCGCGCTTCGTGATGAACCGCAAAACCGTCTCCACCGTGCGCAAACTGAAGGATGGCGATGATCGCTATATCTGGGAGCCCAACGATAGCGGCGGCTCCACGCTGCTGGGCTATCCGATCACCGAGATCGAGGACATGCCCGATATCGCGACCGATGCAGCCGCGATCGCCTTCGGCGATTTCGCGCGCGGCTATCTGATTGTCGATCGCGCGGGCGTGCGCGTGCTGCGCGATCCCTATTCGGCCAAGCCGTACGTGCTGTTCTACGTCACCAAGCGCGTGGGCGGGGGCGTGCAGAATTTCGACGCCATCAAGGCGCTGAAATTCGGCGACACATAAGCGGCAATCGGCAGTCGGCAATCGGCAGTCGGGAAACCGACGCCGAAGCTGGCTGCCGTGCGCCCCGACTGCCGACGCTCGATTGCCGACTGCCGAGAAATCATGTCCATCACCATCATCACTCCGCCCGCCAGCGAGCCTGTCTCGCTGGCGGAGGCGAAGCTTTTTCTGCGCATGGATCACAACGCCGAGGATGAGCTGATCGCCACTTTGATCGCCGCCGCGCGCGAAGCGGTGGAGGCCGGCATCGGGCGCGCGCTGATCACGCGGCGCGTGCGCGAAAGCCTCGATATCTGGCGACGCGAAGCCGTGCGCGGGGCGGTTCTGGGGCTCGGCCCCGTCATCGACGTGATCGCGGTGCGTCTGCTCGCGGATAATGGCGCGCAAAGCGTGCTCGATCCCGAGCGCTATCGCCTTGAAGGCAACCGCGATCGCCCGCGCCTGGTGTTTCCGCCGGGCTTGCCCGCCACGCTGCGCAGCGCCGGCGGCATTGAAATCGAATACGATGCGGGCTTCGCCGATGACGCAGCCGATCTGCCGATCGCGCTGCGTGTGGCCGTGTTGCAGATCGTCACCGCGCTTTACGAAGCGCGCCAGGGTGAAGGCGGCGTGCCCGAAACGGCGCGCGTTTTGATGCGCCCGTTCGCGCCGGTAAGATTATGACGGGGGCGGCTGTGATCGGGGCGATGCGGGCGCGCGTGCGCCTGCAAAGCCCTGTGCGCGCGCCCGACGATATCGGCGGCGCCGTGATCTCGTGGGCGGATCAAGGCGATGTATGGGCAGCGATCGAAGCGACGGGCGCGGCGCAAGGCGCGGCGTTCGACGCCGCGCTCGCGCTCAGTGCGTTCCGGGTCACGATCAATAGCCGCGCCGACGTGCGGGCCGGCTGGCGAGTCCTCTGGGGCGCGCGCGTGCTGCGCATCACCGGCGTGCGCGATGAAGGCGCGCCGCGTATCGTTTTGGTTTGCGAGGAGGAGAAGCTTTGAGCGCCGAACGCGCCTTGGCGAAGGCGATCCGCGCGGCGGCGATGACCGACGCCGGCGTGCAAGCCGTTCTGGGCGACCCGGCGCGGCTCTATGACGATCCGCCCGCCGACCCGGTGTTTCCATACGTCACGCTCGGCCGCGCCGAAGCGCGCGCGAGCGATGCGGCGGGCGCGCAAGCGCTTGAGCATGTGCTGACGCTGCATGTCTGGTCCCGCCATGGCGGGCGGGCCGAAGCGCTCGACGTGATCGGCGCGCTGCGCGCTGCGTTGCATGACGCGCCGCTCGAGGTGGACGGCAGGCGGCTGATTTTACTGTTCGTCGTCTTCACGGACGTTTTCCGCTCCGGCGATGGCCGCACCACGCATGGCGTGGTGCGTTTGAGAGCGCTCACCGAACCAAATTAACCGCCACGCTTCCCGGACGCAGCCCCGGCGGAAAGACCCAGAGCCAAGGGCCGCGCTTGTTGCTCTGGGTCCCGGCTCTCGGCCCGCATCGAGTGCGGGCGCTCGGCCGGGAAGCGTGCTTGCTGCAAGGATCAATCGAGCATGACAGGCCAAAAGGGACGCGACGTCCTGATCAAGATCGGCGATAATGGGTCGCCGGAAAGCTTCGCCGCCATCGCGGGCATCCGCGCGAAAACCATTTCGCTGAACGCCCGCAGCGTGGACGGCACCTCCGGCGAGAGCCCAGAGGCGTGGCGCGAGCTGATCGCCGGCGCGGGCGTGAAATCGGCCAGCGTCTCTGGCGCGGGCGTGTTCAAGGATGCGGCGTCCGATGCGGCGCTGCAGGGCGCGTTCTTCGCGCAAGCGGTACGCAATTATCAGCTCGTGATCCCCGATTTCGGCGTCATTGAAGGCCCGTTTCTGATCGAGTCGCTCGATTATTCGGGCGATCACGATGGCGAGGCCGCGTTCGCCGTCACCCTCGCGTCCGCCGGCGCGCTCAGCTTCACGAGCCTCTGATGCGCGAACCGCACAACAGGGCGCGCGGCGAGGTGCTGCTCGCCATAGATGGCGCCCCGCGCAAACTTTGCGTCACGCTCGGTGCGCTGGCGGAGCTGGAAGCGGCGTTCGACATCAACTCGTTCGCAGAACTGGGCGAGCGGCTGGCGCATTTAACGGCCGCCGATCTGATCCATGTGCTTGCGGCGCTGAGCGCCGGCGGCGGCGCCCCTATGAGCGCCGCGCAACTCGCGCATGCTCATATTGATCCGGCCGAAGCCGCCGCCGCAGTCGCCGAAGCCTTCCGCGCGGCGTTCGCGGATGAAAGCTGAAGGCACGCCATGGGGCGTCTGGCTCAAAACCGCGTTCGCGTTCGGCTTGAACCCCGCCGATTTCTGGCGCCTCAGCCTCAAGGAATGGCGCGCGCTCACCGCGCCCGCGCCCGCCCCGTTCAATCGCGCGGCGTTCGAAGCGCTCGCCGCGCAATTTCCGGATCGCCCTTATGACCAATGTTGATCTCAATGGCTTCCAGCAGGAGCTCGCCGGCGCGTCCGCCGCGCTGCAGGACTTCGCGCAAGTGCAGGCGCGTCGCGCCGCCGATGACGTCGGCGCTGCGTTCGATCGCGCGGGAGACCGCATCGCCGCCGCGATGGGCCGCGCCGCGCGCGGGGGCGAGGCCTCGTTCAAACGGCTGGCCAAGGTGGTGCTGGAAGAATTCGCGCGCCTGGCGCTCGATCGCATCTTCACCCAGCAAAGCGGATCGCAATCGCCGTTCTTCGGCGCGCGCGCGGCGGGCGGCGCGGTCAATGCGGGCGGATCGTATCTCGTGGGCGAGCGCGGGCCTGAATTGTTCACCCCCGGCCAGCACGGCGCCATCGGCGCGGCGGGCGGCGGGGCGGTCAATATCCATTTTCACCTCGCCGGCAGCGGCGATGCGGCCGCGATCGCGCGCCATCAAGGCCAGATCGCCGCGGCGGTCGCGCGCGCGGTCGCGTATGGGAGGCGCAATCTGTGAGCGCGTTTCACGAAGTGAGTTTGCCGTTGCCGTTCGCGCTCGGCGCCAGCGGCGGGCCTGAGCGGCGCGTCGACATTGTCGCGCTCGCCAGCGGGCGCGAAGCGCGCAACAGCCCCTGGGCGCACGGGCGCCGGCGCTACGATATCGGCGGCGCGGTGCGCAGCCTGGATGATCTGCACGCGCTGATCGCGTTCTTTGAGGCGCGGCGCGGGCGGCTCCACGGCTTTCGCTTCCGCGACCCGTTCGACTGGAAATCCTGCGCGCCCAGCCAAGCGGTGACGCCGCTGGATCAGGCGATCGGCGAGGGCGATGGGGGCAGCGCCTCGTTTCAGCTTGCGAAGGTTTACGGCGATTATGCGCGCCCGATCGCTAAGCCGATCGCCGGCAGCGTGCGCGTGGCTTTGAACGGCGTCGAGACCGATGCGTTCGCGCTGGATGCCGCAAGCGGCGCGGTGACGTTTGACGAACCGCCGGCGAACGGCGCCGCGATCAGCGCTGGCTTTCTGTTTGAAACGCCGGTGCGCTTCGATGCGGAGCGGCTTGATCTGTCGCTTGACGCTTTTGGCGCCGGGCGCGCGCTGGCCGTGCCGCTCATCGAAATTCTGCTCTGATGCGCCAAATCCCCGAAACCATGGCCGCCGATCTCGCCGGCGGTGCGACCATGCACGCCCATATCTGGCGCTTCACGCGCCGCGACGGCGCGCAATTCGCCTTCACCGATCACGATCGCCCGCTCGTTTTCGATGGCTTGACGTGCGCGCCGCATGTCGGCCTGCGCGCGGGCGCGATCGAGAAGGCGCTGGGCCTGGGCGCCGACACCGCCAGCATCACTGGCGCGCTTGACTCGGATGCGCTCACCGAAACCGATATTGCGCGCGGCCTATGGGATGGCGCGCGGCTTGATTTATACAAGGCCGATTGGCGTGACCTCAGCCGGCGCATCCATCTGTTCAGCGGCTTCATCGGCGAGGTGCGCCGCGGCGCGCATGCGTTCGAGGCGGAGCTGCGCGGGCTGCAGGCGCCGCTGAATACGCCAGTGGGGCGGGTGTTCTCGCGCTTCTGCGATGCGGATGTGGGCGATGGACGCTGCGGCGTCGACCTCGATGCGGGGGCTTATCGCGGCGCGGGCGTTGTCAGCGCCGTCACTTCGGCGCGCGTGTTTCGCGCTTCTGGCCTCGAAGCGTTCGCACCCGGCTGGTTCGCGCGCGGTGCGCTGATTTGGAGCAACGGCGCGACGAGCGAAGTCGCCGCGCACACGCTCGAGGGCGCGGAAGCGGCGATCGAATTGATCGACGCGCCAGGTTTCGCGCTCGCGCCTGGCATGGCGTTCACGATCCGCGCCGGTTGCGATAAGCGCTTTGCGACCTGCCGGGAAAAATTCGCCAACAGCGCCAATTTCCGCGGCTTTCCGCATATGCCGGGCAATGATGCGATCCAGGCCGGCCCGGTCGCGGGCGCGCCGCTCGACGGCGGTTCGCGCTACACATGATTGCGCGCGAAGCGATCCTTGCCGAAGCGCGCGCGTGGATCGGCACGCCCTATCAGCATCAGCAAAGCGCCAAGGGCGCGGGTTGCGATTGCCTTGGCCTCATCCGCGGCGTGTGGCGTGCGCTCTACGGCGCCGAACCTGAAGTTGCGCCGCCCTACACGCCCGATTGGGCTGAGCGCGAAGGTGCGGAAACCTTGCTGATCACCGCGCGCCGACACCTGCGCGAGCGCGCGATCGCGGCGGCCGAGCCGGGCGATGTGCTGCTGTTTCGCATGGAGGCGGGCGCGCTGGCGAAACACGCCGCGATCCTCGATGAAGGCGGCGTGCTGATCCACGCCTATTGGGGCCGCGCGGTTTTGCGTTCGCGCTTTGGCGCGTGGTGGCGCGCGCGCTGCGCGGGCGCGTTTGCATTTCCCGGAGTTGCGCCATGGCCCAAATGATTTTGTCGAATGTCGGCAATTATCTCGGCTCGCAATTGCCGGGCGTGTGGGGCAGCATCGGCGCCTCGCTCGGGCAAGCGGCGGGTTCGGCGCTGGGCTCGGCCATCGATCAGCGCCTCTTCAGCGAAACGCTGCGCCGCCAAGGCGCGCGCCTCACCGATCTGCATGTGCAGACATCGAGCGAGGGCGCTTCAATCCCCGCCGTGTTCGGGCGCGTGCGCATCGCCGGGCAAGTGATCTGGGCCGCGCGCTTCAAGGAGCATGTGGAAACGACCTCAAGCGGAGGCGGCGGCAAGGGCGGGGGCGCGCGCGTGCGCAGCACCAATTATCGCTATACGCTGTCTTTCGCCGTGGGCCTTTGTGAGGGCGAGGTGGCGCGCATCGGGCGTGCTTGGGCCAATGGTGAAGCGTTCGATCTCTCGCAATGCGCCTGGCGCTTGCACAAGGGCGGGGAAGATCAAACTCCGGATGCGCTGATCGAAGCGATCGAAGGCGCGGAGCATGCGCCCGCTTATCGCGGCCTTGCTTATATCGTGTTCGAGGATTTGCCGCTTGAGCGCTTCGGCAACACGATCCCGCAGCTTTCGTTTGAAATCGTGCGCCCGGCGATGGACGGCCCGCGCCTGGAGGATCACGTCAAAGGCGTGTGCCTCATTCCGGGCGCGGGCGAGTTCGTGTACGCGACCACCCCGATCGCCCGCAAGCTCGGCCCCGGCCAGGAAGCGAGCGAAAACGTCCACGCCGAACAGGCGCGCGCGAACATCGAGGTCTCACTCGATCAGCTCGCGGCGGATTTTCCGAATTGCGAACGCGTGCTGCTGGTGGTGAGCTGGTTTGGCGATGATCTGCGCTGCGGCGCATGCCAGATCAGGCCGGGCGTTGATGCGGCGAACAAACAAACTGTCCCGCGCGCATGGCGCGTCAATGGGCAGATGCGCGAAATTGCTTATGTGGTCAGTACGCACGGCGGCGCGCCCGCTTATGGCGGCACGCCGGATGATGAAAGCGTGCTGGAGGCGATCGCGGCGCTGAAGGCGCGCGGGTATGAGGTGGGGCTTTATCCGTTTCTGCAAATGGATGTGCCCGCCGGCAATGCGCTGCCTGATCCCTATGGCGCGAGCGCGCAGGCGGCGTATCCCTGGCGCGGGCGCATCACGCTGGACGCCGCGCCCGGCATGCCGGGCAGCGTGGATCAAACCAGCGCGGCGGGCGATCAGGTCGCGGATTTCTTCGGCGCGGCGGCGCCTGGCGATTTTGCCATCAGCGCCGGCGCGCCTGTTTATGCCGGGCCTGCCGAATGGTCCTACCGGCGTTTCGTGCTGCACTACGCCAAGCTCGCGGCCATGGCGGGCGTGGATGTGTTCATCCTCGGTTCGGAAATGCGCGGGCTCACCAGCGTGCGCGACAGCGCGACCAGCTTTCCTGCCGTTGACGCATTGAAAGCGCTGGCCGCCGATGTGCGCGCGCTGGTCGGCGCGGGCGTGACGCTGACTTATGCGGCCGATTGGAGCGAATATTTCGGCCATCAGCCGCAGGATGGCTCTGGCGAC
>CAZWQS010000025.1:0-22996 GCA_964635925.1 uncultured Terricaulis sp.
CGCAGGCGGCGATGATCTTCAGCGGCCGCGTGAGCTTCACGCGTGAGGCGGCATCGGCGATATAACGCTCGGCCATGCCGTCAACGCGCACATAGGCGCCGCCCGCGCGCGGCTTGAACTTGCCGCCGAGCACGATGTCGCGGAGTTGGCCCATCTCGTCTGGTCCGAAGGTGAGCGGCTTGTTCGCGCCCATCTTCACGCCGGTCCAACCGTTCTCGTTGTGCGAGGCGGTCACCATCGCCACGCAGGGAATGTCGAGCGCGAATTGCGCGAAATAAGCGGTGGGCGAAAGCGCCAGGCCAATGTCGTGCACTTCCACGCCCGCCTGCATCAGGCCCAACGTCAGCGCCTGCTTGATGGACTGGGAGTAGAAGCGGAAATCGTGGCCGGTGACGATCTTGGGCGCGACGCCGAATTCATGGATCAGCGTGCCGAGCCCCAGGCCCAGCGCCTGCACGCCCAAAAGGTTCAATTCCGGGGCCTTCGCATTGCCCTGGATGCCGAACCACCAGCGCGCGTCGTATTCGCGGAAGCCCGTGGGCTTCACCAGCGGCAGCGCTTCAAATTCAGGCGTGTTGGCCGTGAGGCTCGCGCGGGGGGCGGGCAGCATGGGGAGGCTTCCTGGCGGTGGTAAGAGGGGGCTGGGTTTGGGGGAAAACCGCCCAAAGTGCAATCGATCCCGCGCAGACCGGGAAGCGCCAATGGTGAATAGGCGCCATGCCGGGGGAAAGGGTTGACCTGCGCCGCCGTGGGCCGGAGAAGCGCCCCCATGCCTTACCTCGCCCTTCTCCGTCACGGCCAAAGCCAGTGGAATCTGGAAAACCGCTTCACCGGCTGGGTGGATGTCGATCTAACCGCCGAGGGCGAAGCCCAAGCGCGCCAGGCTGGCGCTCTGCTGGCCGCGAGCGGCGTGGATTTCGATAAGATGTTCACCTCCGTGCAGACCCGCGCCATCCGCACGGGCAACTTGGCGCTGGAGGCCGCGAAGCTGGCCTGGCTGCCGGTGGCGCGGGATTGGCGGCTGAACGAACGCCATTATGGCGCGCTAACCGGCCTCAATAAGGCCGAGACCGCCGCCAAGCACGGCGATGCGCAAGTGAAAGTGTGGCGCCGCTCCTACGACGTGCCGCCCCCGCCGCTGGAGGCGGGCGGCGAATTCGATCTCTCCAAGGATCGCCGTTATGCGGGCGTGGCCGTGCCTGCCACGGAATCGCTCAAGCTCACGCTGGAACGCGTGCTGCCTTGTTGGGACGCGGCGATTGCGCCGGATCTCAAGGCCAGCAAAAATCTCATCATCGCCGCGCACGGCAATTCGCTGCGCGCGATCGTGAAGCACCTGTTCAATGTGCCCGACGATCAGATCGTTGGCGTGGAAATCCCCACCGGCAATCCGCTGCTGATCGAACTCGACGCGGCGCTGAAGCCCAAGAGCGCGCGCTATCTCGATGAAAAACGCGCCGAGAAGCTGCCGGCGTCGGCGTGAGCGATGACGCCTTCATGCGGCGCGCGCTTCAGGTCGCGGCGCGGAATGCCGGCAAAACGGGCGACAACCCCTCTGTCGGCTGCGTGATCGTGAAGGACGGCGCCGTTATCGGTGAAGCTGTCACGGGCCAGGGCGGGCGTCCGCATGCGGAAGAGCAGGCGCTGGCGGGGCTCGATGCGCGCGGCGCCGTCGCGTACGTGACTTTGGAGCCGTGCGCTCAGCGCACCAGCGGGGCGATGTCCTGTTCTGATCTGCTGATCGTCGCGGGCGTTGCGCGCGTCGTGATCGCCGCGCGCGATCCCCACCCGTTCGCCGATGGCGCCGGATTGGCGCGCATGCGCGCGGCGGGGATCGTGGTGGAGCTGGGCGTGATGGAAGCCGAAGCGCGCGCGCAGAACGCGGATTTCTTTGCGCGGTGGGATACGTAAAGAGATCCATGCCACACGCGCGGAGCGCGATCTGGAATGACTCTAAGGCAGCAGCGTCTTCAGCGCGTCCTGCGGTGTTGCGCCGTCCATATGGATGCGGCCCCATAAGCCAAGAAACACCAGCGCCCAGCGCCGATCGGCGTGCGCGGCTTCCGTGAAAATCATGCGCACTGTATCCGCGTCCGCGACGGCGCGCACGCTTTCGACGTTCGCCAACGTCTCCGCCAGTTTTCCCGCGCGCGGCGCGATCCAGTTCGCCACCGGCACCGTGAAGCCGCGTTTCTTCGCCCACGGCGCGGCGGCGGGGCAATGGCGCTCCAGCCATTTGCGCAACAAATATTTGCCGAAACGCCCGCGCACTTTGAGAGTGTCCGATAGGTGAAACGCAAACGCCGCCACCTGCGGATCGAGAAACGGCGTGCGCCCTTCCAGCCCATGCGCCATCAGGCAGCGATCGAGCTTCAGCAGCAGATCGTTCGGCAGCCATGTGGCGATGTCGCGATGTTGCGCCTGCTGCAGCGGCGTGAGGCCAGCCGGCGTTTTCGCGTGCTTGCGCCAGGCGTTGAGCGCCTCGGGGCCAAACACCGAATCGACCTGCGGTTCGGCGGGGCGTCCGCCCAGCCATGAAGGGCGCAGCGCGCGGCGGTAGCGGCCATAGCCGCCAAAGAGTTCATCCCCGCCCTCGCCGGTGAGCACCACGGTGAGGCTTTGCTTCGCCGCGGCGGCGAGCTTGTAGGTGGGCAGGCACGCATAATCGGCGACCGGATCATCCATCGCCCACGCCACTTGCGGGGCGATGGCCCAGAAATCCTCCTCGGTGAACAGGGTTTCGCGCCAATCGAGCTTCAACGCCGTGGCGACAGCCTCGGCCTGCGCGCGTTCGTCGCGCGCGCCCGGCGCATCGAAGCCGCACGTATAGGCGATCACAGGGCGCTCATTCAGGCGCGCCATCAAAGTGGCGATCGCCGCGCTATCGATGCCGCCGGAGAGGAAAAGCCCGTAGGGCACGTCCGAACGCTGGTGCACGCGCACGCTGTCTTCAAGCACCGCGTCCAACGCATCGAGCGCGCGCGCCTCGTCGCTGATCGGCGCGCGCGGGCGCGGGATGGCCGCGCGCACGCGGCGCGGGATCAGCTCGCCATCGACGAATTCCGCGATCTCGCCGGGCTCTAGGCGATAAACGCCGGGCCAGGCGGTTTCCTTGGAGAGCACGTAATTGAGGCTGGCGACCTCGCGCATGAGTTCAGGGCGCGCGTGCGCAGGCCCGAACACGCGCGGCTCGGAGGCGAAGCGCGCCACGCCGTCGGCGACGTGCACGTAAAGCGGCTTGATGCCGAATGGATCGCGCACCAGCCAGGTGCGCCCGTCCGCGGCGATCAGGCAGAACGCATACATGCCGCGCAAGCGGTCGAACGCGGCCTCGCCCTCCTGCGCGTAGATGTGCAGGAGCGGCTCGAAATCCGAGCCCGTGTTGAGCTTGCCTTCAAGCTGATAATCGCGGGCGAGTTCGACGTAATTATAGATCTCGCCATTGCCGATGACGGTGGAGCCGGCGGCGGAGAGCGGCTGCCAGCCGCCTTCCAGATCGATGATCGAAAGCCGCGCATGCGCGAGCGAGCGGTTCTGGCCTTGCTCGATGCGGATGCCGTTCGGCCCGCGATGCTGCAAGGGCCGGATCAGCGCCTCGGCGCTTTCCTCATCGCCCAGAACGCCCGCGATGCCGCACATCATTCGCCTCCGTAGCGCGAGAACAGGTCGCGCCATTGCGCGACCACGGCGGCTTCGGAGAAATCCGCCGCCACGCGTGCGCGCCCGGCGGCGGCGAAGCTTTGGCGGAGGGCGGGATCGGTAAGCAAAGCGCGCACCTTGTCGGCCAGCGCCTCGGCATTGTCGATGGGGATCAAGGCGCCGTCTTCGCCGTCGCGGATCAGCGAAGCGGGCCCGGCCGCGTTCGCCGCGATCACCGGCAGGCCATGCGCCCAGGCTTGGATCACCACATTGCCCAGCGGCTCGAAGCGCGAAGGAAACACGCACAGATCGGCGCTGCGATAGAGCGACGGCGCATCCGTGCGCCAGCCCAGGAAGCGCACGCGCGGGGCCACGCCCAAATCTTCCGCCAGCGCCTTCAGTTTGTCTTCCTCAGGCCCGTTGCCGGCGATCCAGAGATAAGCCTCGGGCAGCAGCGCGAGCGCGCGCAGCGAAACATCATGCGCCTTGCTTTCATGTAGGCGCCCCATGCCAAGCAAAAGCGGGACGCCTTCGGGCGTGGCGAAATGCGCGCGCGGGATGGCTGCGCCTTCGCCCTCGGCGGCGAAATTGGGAATGTAATGCGCGTGCGCCTTGGGCCAGCCTTCACGCACCATCCAATCGGCGATGTCCTGCGTGTTGCCGACCAGGGCGTTGAAGCCCTGATAATTCTTGAGCTTGTAATAGCCGCCCATGCGCCCGATGCGCGCGTAGGGGCCGGGCGGGGTGCGCGAGGCGGCGCGGTTCATCCAGGCCAGCACCACTTTGGCGCCGAAGGCGCGCGTGAGTTTCTCGATCGCGGGCGCGGTGGCGAAATCGAACGGTTTGGAGAACAGCTCAAGCCGCGTTTCCACGCCCAGCGCCTTCAGCGCCGCTTCGCGCCCCGCATGCGGGCGGATGATGGCGGCCTGGGCGAAGCCCGCGCGCGCGAACGCGCCGACCAAGTCGGTGAAATAGGTTTCAGCGCCCCCGTCGCCGGAGGCGCCGAGCGTGTGGACCAGCTTCATTCCGCGGCGGCGAGGGCGGTTTTCGCCAAGCGATCAAACGCCACCAGATCGCGCACGAGATTTTCCAGCTCCGCGAACGGCACCATGTTGGGGCCGTCGCTGGGGGCGTTGTCGGGATCGGGGTGGGCTTCGATGAACACGGCCGCGACGCCGATCGCCGCCGCCGCGCGCGCCAGCATCGGCACGAATTGGCGCTCGCCCCCGCTCGTATCGCCGCGCCCGCCGGGCTGCTGCACCGAGTGCGTGGCGTCGAACACCACTGGCGCGCCAAACGTCTTCATGATCGGGATCGCCCGCATGTCGGAGACGAGCGTGTTGTAGCCGAAGCTCGCGCCGCGCTCGCAGGCCATCACGTTCGGATTGCCGCTGTCCGTGATCTTGGCGATCACGTTCTTCATGTCCCACGGCGCCAGGAATTGGCCTTTCTTGACATTGATCGGCTTGCCGGTTTCGGCGGCGGCGACCAGCAGGTCTGTCTGGCGGCAGAGGAAGGCGGGGATTTGCAGCACGTCCACCACCTCGGCGACGTCGGCGCATTGATCAGGCAAATGCACGTCGGTGATCACCGGCACGCCCAGCTTGGTGCGGATTTCCTCGAAGATCGGGCCGGACTTGGCGAGCCCCGCGCCGCGCTTGGTGCCGAGGCTGGAACGGTTGGCCTTGTCGAAACTGGTTTTGTAGATGAAGCCCGCGCCGGCGCGCGCGAACAGGTCGCGCAGGAATTCAGCCGTCTCCAGCGCATGGCCGCGGCTTTCGAGCTGGCAGGGGCCGCAGATGAAGGTCAGCGGCAAATGATTGCCGATCTCCAGCGCGGTGCTTTCGACGCGCGGGATGCGGATAACGGGCGAAGGCGTGCTCATTGGGGGCCTCGGTTCAGGTTCCAAACCACATAGGCCGGCGCGCCCGTTCCCTCAACCATGCGAACCGCATGGGAGGCGCCTTTAGGCGGCGACCACGTTCTCGGGCGCGGCCAATGGGCAGGGGTGCTCTTCCGCCGCCGCGCGCGCGGCCAGCCAGTCGCGGAATTGCGCCGTTTCAGGGCTGAGATTTCGGCCAGCCGCCCATACCAGCCAGTAAGAAAAATCGTCCCGCAGGGAGACGCTGAAGGGGGCGCACAGACGCCCGGCGCGCACCTCGTCGATCGCCAGCCAATGGCGCCCCAGCGCCACGCCGTCGCCTTGCAGCGCCGCGCGCAGCAAAAGGCCGCTGTCATCAAACACCGGCCCGCGCGCGGGCTCGGGCCAATCCAGGCCCGCGGCGCGGAACCAACGCGCCCAGGGCGTCCACGCGTTGCGCAGGAAGGCGGCGCGCGCGAGGTCGGCCGGTTCGCGCAGATTGAGCTTGTCGCGATAGGCGGGCGTGCACACGGGCGTCAGCGCCTCATCGAACAATTTGGCCGATTGCATGCCGTCCCAGCCGCCGCGGCCGAGGCGCACGCCAAGATCGACGCCCTCTTTCTTGAAATCGCTCAAGCGATCGGTGACGCGCAGCTCTATGTCGATCTCCGGCCGTTCGGCGCGATACTCGCCAAGGCGCGCGGAAAGCCACGCGGCTGCAAGGCTTGGCACCGCGCTGATCACGATCGGATGCTGCGCTTTGGTCGTGCGCGTGCGCGGTGGGGCGAAGGCTTGCTCCAAGAGGCTGAGGCCCTGGCGCACCTGCGCGTGCAGGCGCTGGCCGTCCTCGGTCATGCGCATGGCATTGCCGGCGCGCTGGAACAACTTGAGCCCAAGCCGCTCCTCCAGTTCGCGAATGCGGTGGCTGACCGCGCCGTGCGTGAGCCCCAGCTCCTCGGCCGCCTTGGAATAGGAATTCAGCCGCCCGGCAGCCTCGAAGGCGCGCAGCGTCTGCAGCGAGGGCAATTGGGCCATTCCGGACCCCTCCCGGGTTGTGAAATCGGCTCACATCCAGGTCGTGAATTGCTCGTTCGTATGCAAGGGGGCGGCTTCCCATTTCGGGACTGTCGCCGGTGAAAAACCTCCCCTTTGAGCCGGCTCCCAGAATGGAGCACCCGCCATGTATCTCAGCTTTCTCGACCACGGCTCGCCGCTTTCGGTGAAGCTCGCTTCGCTGGCCGTCTCGGCCGTCCTCGTTCTCATCGTGGCCGCGCCGGTGCTGGCCGTCGGCGCTCGGATCGTCGCCTGATCCTTTGCCCAACTGGCGGGGCCGCGCCCCCTGACCCCATGCCCACGCGGCCCCGCCGTTTTTTTGAACCGATGACATTCCCGCCGCCGCATGCGAACAGGCGGCATGACGATGATCGATCCCGCCGCCGCGCTCGCCGCCGGCCAGGACACCATCCGCACCGAGGCCCGCGCGCTGGACCAGCTCGCCGAGGCGCTGGGCGGGGCGCTCAAGGAGCCTTTCACCCAAGCCGCCAAATTGCTGGCGGAGACCCAAGGCCGGGTGATCGTCACCGGCATGGGCAAATCCGGCCACATCGCGCGCAAGATCGCCGCGACCCTGGCCTCCACCGGCACGCCGGCGCAATTCGTCCACCCCGCCGAGGCCAGCCACGGCGATCTCGGCATGATCGTGGAGCGCGATTGCGTGTTGGCGATTTCGCGCTCGGGTGAAACCGGCGAGCTTTCCGATCTGCTCTATCATTGCCATCGCCTTTCCATCCCGCTGATTGGGATGACATTCAAACCGGGCTCTACGTTGGCGAACGCCTCCAGCGCGGCGCTGGTGCTGCCCGAGTGCGGCGAAGCGAGCGAGGATGCGCCCGCGCCCACCGTTTCCACCACGATGTGCCTTGCGCTGGGCGATGCGCTGGCGGTGGCGCTGATCAAGGCGCGCGGGTTCAACAAGGATGATTTCGGCGCGATCCATCCGGGCGGAAAGCTCGGCGCGGCGCTGAAGCGCGTGCGCGACATCATGCGCGTGGGCCAAAACGATCCGTTGATCGCACCGAATATGAAAGTGCCTGACGCCATCGCCGCGATCAGCGCGGGCGGGCTTGGCGCGGTGGGCGTGATTGAGGGCGGCAAGCTGATCGGCATCATCACGGACGGCGATCTGCGGCGGAAGCTTTCGCCGGAAGCTTTCACGAAAACGGCGCGAGATATCATGACCGCGAACCCGAAAGTCATCGCACCGGATGCGCCGGTGGCCGATGCGTTGGCCATCATGAACGAGAAGCTGATCACGCTGCTGTTCGCCGTGGAGAACGGCAAGCCGGTGGGCGTGGTGCACATGCACGACCTGCTGGCGGCGGGCGTGCGTTAGTGCCGAGCTTGGATCGACTTTTTCTCGGATTGATCGTGAGCGCCGCGATCATTGGCGGCGTCCTGTATTTTGAGAACCTGAGATTGGTGCTGCTATCGGGGGATTTTTCGCTGGACGTTGTGGTGTTAGGATTCATCGGGTGGGCATTTTTCAGCACACTGGCGGTGTTCTTCTTGCAATTGCCAATTTGGGCCGTGTTGCACGTTTTGCGAGCGCCAGATTGGGCGGGATCAAGCGCCGCAGGCGCCGTTACCGGCGCCGCTTGCGGGCTGATTGCCTGGCTCCTTAGCAACCATCCAATGCCGGAGGTTCCCGTCACCCTTGGGAAGAACGTATACGTAATCATCGGCGCCATTGTCGGCGCTGTGTCTGGCTTTGCGTGCTGGCGCGTGGCCAAGGAGGGATTGGTGTGAGCATTTCTAAGTTCGCTGCCGCCTTATTGGTTGTTTTCGCGACGGCTGGCGCCGCTCGCGCGCAACAAACCGGCTTCTCCGCGCCCATCGAAACGCAAATCCAATCCGTGCTGCCGCGCATGATCGCCTGGCGGCGCGATTTTCATCAGCACCCCGAGCTTTCCTACGAAGAGGTGCGCACCGCGCGCGTGGTGGCGGCGCATCTGCGCAGCCTGCGCCTCGAAGTGCGCACGGGCGTTGCGCAAACCGGCGTCGTCGGCGTGCTGCGCGGCGGGCGGCCTGGGCCGGTGATCGCGCTGCGCGCGGATATGGATGCGCTGCCGGTGACCGAGGAAGGCGACCTGCCGTTCCGCTCCCGCGCGCGTGGGCGCTACAATGGGCAAGACGTCGGCATTATGCACGCTTGCGGGCATGATACGCACGTCGCCATTCTGATGGCGACAGCCAGCGTGCTGGCGGCGCGGCGCGAGGAGATCGCCGGCACGATCATTTTCGTGTTCCAGCCTTCGGAAGAAGGCGCGCCTCCCGGCGGGCTCGGCGGCGCGCGGCGCATGCTGGCGGAAAACGTGTTCGGCGATCTGCGCCCTGAAGCGATGTTCGGCCTGCACGCCTGGCCCGGCGAGAGCGGCGCGATCACCATGGTTCCCGGCCCGTTCATGGCGGGCTCGGATCGGCTCGACATCACGGTCACCGGCAGTCAAACGCACGGCGCCCAACCGCATGCGGGGATCGATCCGATCGTTGTCTCTTCGCAGATCGTCAACGCGTTGCAAACAATCCCGTCGCGCCAGATGGATGCGGTGCGCTCGCCCGTCATCGTCACCATCGGCATGATTCAGGGCGGCGTGCGCTACAACATCATCCCGCAAACCGTCGAGATGCAGGGCACGATCCGTTACCTCAATCCTGAAACGCGCGAGGATCTGTATACGCGCATCCGCCGCACCGTGGCCGAAACCGCCGCCGCGTCCGGCGCGACGGCGGAGGTGAGCATCACCGAGAACGCAATTCCCACCGTGAACCCGCCCGCTTTGCTCACGCGCGCCCGCGCGGCGGCCGTGCGCGCGCTGGGCGAGGATCGCGTGCTGAGCGGTGTTCCCGTCATGCCGGCTGAAGATTTCGCGTATTTCCAGCAGGCCGTGCCGGGCGTGTTTTTCTTCTACGGCGTCAATCCGCCCGGCGTGACGACGGAACAGGCCGCGCCCAATCACAATCCGCGTTTCTTCGTGCATGAGCCGGCGATGGAAACCGCGCTGCGCGCGATGCTGGCGGTCGCGCTCGACCGTGTGGGCGCGCCGGCGTAAGGACCGTTCTGGCTTGACACCGCTGCGTGGACGCGCCCAATGGTTGCGGACTATCGGTCGTTGCGACCGCGCGTTTTCGCGTGCGGGCTTTCGTTCTACGTGCTTGAGTCCAGCGACCTGGTTGGGCATTGGGCTCGGCGGCGCTAACGAGGAGCGTAACGATGGCTACTGGCGTCGTAAAATGGTTCAATATGGCCAAGGGTTTCGGCTTCATCGCACCCGATGAAGGCGGTGCGGACGTGTTCGTGCATGTCAGCGCGGTGGAGCGTTCGGGCCTGACGGGCCTGCGTGAAGGCCAAGCGGTTTCTTTCGACGTGGAAAACGATCCGCGCAAGAACAAGCCTTCGGCGGTGAACATCAAGCCCGTCTAATGTTTTAGGCGTGCATGAATAAAACGACCTGATCGCCGCGCGGCTGGCCGTGCGGCGATTCTTATTTGGAGCGACGAAGATCATGACTGCCCCGTTCCGCCTCTATGGCGCTGAGCTTTCGCCTTATGCGGTGAAAGTGCGTTCGTATCTGCGCTTCAAGGGTCTGGAGTTTCAGTGGCTGGAGCGCTCGAACGCGCGGCTGGAAGAATTTTCGCGCTACGCCAAACTGCCGCTCGCGCCGATCCTGGTCGATGCGGATGATAACGCGCTGCAGGATTCCACGCCGATGATCGAGGCGCTGGACGCGCAATTCGCCGAACCTTCGATCACGCCGGATGATCCCGCGCTCGCGTTCATCGCGGCGCTGCTCGAGGATTACGCCGACGAATGGCTCAACAAGGCGATGTTCCATTATCGCTGGACCTACCCGGAAGATCAGCAAAGCGCGGCCAAGCGCACGGTGGACATGCTGTTCGAGGGCGCGGAGGCGCCTGAAGGCGTGGAAGAGGCGGTGCGCACGCGCATGGTGGGGCGCCTGCATCACGTGGGTTCCTCCAGCGAAACCGCGCCCTTGATCGAAGGCTCGTTCACGCGCCTGATCGCGCTTCTGGAAGCGGCGCTCAAGGGGCGGGCGTATCTGTTCGGCGGGCGGCCCTCGCTGGCCGATTTCGGGCTCGCGGCGCAACTCAAGCAATTGCTCTCGGACCCCACGCCGGGCGCGATTCTGAAGGCGCAGGCGCCCGGCGTCGTCGCCTGGATCGCGCGCATGGATCACCCGCGCGTCGAAGGCGGGTTTGAAACGCTGGATGCGCTGCGCGAACCGCTGGCCGCGCTGCTCGCGCAGGAGGTGGCCGGCGCTTACCTCATCTGGATGAACGCCAATGCCGAAGCCGTGCGCGCGGATGCGCCGGGCGTCAGTGTCGATATTGGCGGGGCGGTGTTTGTGCAGAAGCCGCAGCGTTACGCCGCTAAGGCGCTGGCGGAACTGCGCCGCAAACGCGGTGCGGCGGAAAGCGAGGCGCTGGCCGCGTTGCTTGGCGAAACCGGGTGCGATGCGTTCCTGACGGGCGCCGCAGCGGCCGAGGCGCCTGATGAAGAGGGCGACGACGGCGAAGACGATCAGGACTGACGCGCCGCGCCGGGCTGATTCGCGCCGGGTCACGGCTGGTTCTATGCGCGCGTTGCTCTAGTATCGCTGGACCATTGGTTCGCGGTAGGGGCGCCCCATGAATGCGTTGAAGCTCGGCCGGATCGCCACGCACGCGCTGGTTCTGGCTTTGTTGGGCGCATGCGCGAGCGGCGGCGGCGGCGGTGGGGGCGGCGCTGTTCCCCCGCCTCCGCCTCCGCCAGTGAGTCCACCGGTGTTTCCCCCGCTCGCGCCGCCGCATGCGCCAGGGGATTTTCCCGCGCCGGCAAGCGCTGAGTTCAACGCAAATTGGGCCGTCGCGGGCACGAACGCGCAGATCGCCTGGCAAAACGGCGCCACCGGCGCGGGCGTGCTGATCGGCGTGCTCGATGACGGCATCCACCCCGAACATCCTGAACTCGTCGGCCGCATCTCGCCGAATTCGATCGATATTGTCGCCGGCCGCAATGCGCTGGTGACCAACCAATCGCACGGCAGCGAGCTTTCTTCGCTGATGGTCGGCAATTTCAACGGCCAGCAAACGGTCGGTCTCGCGTTCGATGCGCACGTCCTGGCGGTTCGGACGGACAATGGGAGCGGCAGTTTCCTCGACTCGCACCTGGCGGCCGCAGTGAATTACGCGCGCACGCAAGGCGTCGATGTGATCAACTTGTCGCTCGGCGGCGCCGGCCCGAATTCACCGGAGCTGATTCAAGCAATCACCAATGCGACAGCGGCGGGGATCATCATCGTCGTTTCGGCCGGCAATTCCGGCAATAACGGCGCGACGCAGCCGAACAATCCTGGTTTGCTCGCGTCCAATCCGGCGGTGTCCAATGGCCTGATCCTCGTGGCGGGCGGGCTCAACCCTGACGGTTCGCTGAACACCGTGTCCAACCCGCCGGGGCCGACGGCGAATTCCTATCTGGTGGCGCCGGGCTGGCAGATCATCGTGCCGGATTTCGGCCCAGCCGGGCCGGTGCCGGGCTTCCAGACGTGCGGCCTCGGTCCCAATGGCGATCTTTGCCAAATCCAGGGCACCTCATACGCTTCGCCGATGGTGACGGCCGCCGTTGCGCTGGTGATGGACGGCTTCCCCGGCATGACGCCCGCGCAAGTCGTGGATTTGCTGCTCACCACCGCTGACGATGTCGGCGCGCCTGGCACAGACAACCAATTCGGCCGCGGGCGGCTCAATATCGGGCGTGCGTTTCAGCCGGTGGGGTCGCTTTTGGCGCCGATGGCGGCGGGATTTGAGGTTTCGCCGACAAGCGTGATGGGCGCGCTGGGGCCTGCCTTCGGCGACGGCTTTTCGCATTCGGGCGCATGGACGGTTGCGGGCTTTGATTATTACGACCGCACCTTCCCCCTTGATCTCTCCGGCAATTGGCTGAGCGCGCATGCGGGCCCTAGCGTGGTGGCGCAAGCGCCGCATCTGTGGCGCAGCCGAGCGCTGGGCGGCGTGCGCGTGCAGGCGTCGTTCGCCGAAAGTGTGGCGCCGAATTCGTTGCGCACGCACATTGCGCGCGAAGATTTTGAGCAAGACGCCATGCGCATCGAAGCCGATCTCGGCCATGGCTTCACCGCCGCTCTTGCCGCGCACGGCGCGCGCGCGAGCTATGACGATAACGGCGTGGTCAGCCATCTCGATGCGGTGCAATCCGATCTCTCGCTGCGTTTGACGCGCGAGGTTGCTGAGGGCGTGCGCTTTTCCGTGCTCAACGAAACCGGGCGTGCGTCTTCGGGCGTCAGCTTCGCGCCGGCGGTGGAGCGCCAGGCGACGGCGGCGCGCGCATCGTTTGATTCTTCGCACGCGGGCTTCGATCTGACACTGGGCCAAATCGAAGAAGATCAAGGCGTATTGGGCCTTGTGTGGTCGAGCGATTTTGGCGCGACGCCAGGCGGGGAGACGCGCTTCGCCGGCCTCGGCGTGCATGTCGATCCTTCACCGATGTGGCGTCTTTCGGCGTCGGCGGAGTTCGGCGTGGCGGAGATGGCGCAATTCGGCTGGCTGCAAGCTGTGGAGCCGCTGCGCACCACCGCGTTCTCGGTGCAAGCGCGCGCGACGCCCGCTTGGCTGCCGGGCGCTGTGACGTTCTCCATCACGCAGCCGCTGCGCGTGGAGGATGGCGTGCTGTCCTTCATGGCGCCCGTCGCCAACAAGTACGGCCGCCAAAGCCTTACATTCGAGCAACGTCAATTCTCGCCCACGCCGTCGGGGCGCGAACTGCGCTTGGGTGTGGGTTATTCCTATTGGCAGGGCGAAACGCTCTCGGCGTTCGGCGAGGCGTTTTATGTGATGGAACCTGGCCATATGGCGCGCGCGGAACCTGACGCGATCCTGCGCTTCGGCTTGCGCGTCGCGCATTGAAGGCCAGCAGCGCGCTGGACCCTGCCGGACGCCTTGGCTAGGCTGAGCGCGCGGTAAGGGCCAGGGGAGGTAAGAGTGCTGCGTGTCGTCTCGTGGCTGGCGTGCGCCAGCGCACTGTTCATCGCCAACGCCAATGCCGAGACTTACCGGTTGAATTACAATGTCGCGGTGCTTGGCGTCATCGAATTGGGCACGGCGAGCTACGAAGTGACGGATTCCGCCACGCGCTATGCGGTGCGCGCCAACGTGCGCACGTCCGGCCTTGCGCGGTTGTTTGATCAAACCGAGATCAACGCCTCCACCAGCGGCGTGGTCTCGGCCCAGGGTTTGGCTTGGACGCGTTACGACATCTCGCACGCTTACGCCGGCAAGTTTCGCCGCACGCGGCTTGATCGCGCCGCTGGCATTGTCAGTAGCGAAATCACGCCGAATTATCGCGATTTTGGCAATCCCCCCGCGACCGCGGCGAACCAGACCGCATCCTATGATCCGCTGTCGGCGTTGTTCGCACTGGGGCGCCAGGTAGGCGCGGCGCGGGCGTGCCGCGGTTCGGTGCTGGTGTTCGATGGGCTTCAGCACTATCGGCTCGCCGTTTCAGGCGGCGCGGCGGGCGCCTATAATGGCGGCGGCTACAATGGCCCTTCGGTAACCTGCCAGTTCCGCTATGAGCCGCTGGCCGGTTTCAACATGAGCGCCGAGGAGCGCGCGCGCATTCCCACCGGCGAAGCGACATTCGCGCTCGATCCGCAAGCGGTGTTTGCAGCGCCCTTGCGCCTCAGCGTGCCGACGCCGCTGGGCGCGGCCGTAGTGGAAATCCGCAGCTATCAGCGCAGTTAAGGCTGCGCCGGCGCCGGTTCGGGCGCGGCGGAAATGCGGATTTGCGTGATCGTCACCGCGCCGCCTGTTTCGCTGAGCGCGCGCAGGCCCAACGCATCCACGGCGAATTGCGCGGGCAATTCAAAACGCGCCACGCCGTCGCCGCCATTGAGCGGCTGTGCAACCCATTCCGAGGGGCCAATGCCTTGCAAGCTCACGGCCAAGCCGGACGCGGCGGCGGCGCGATAGCGCGCTTCCACGATAACGGCGCGATCATTGATGTGCGCCGCGCGCTCGGGCGTCAGCAGAATGCGCACGCCGCGCTCGGCGGCCGTCGGCGCGGGCTGGTTTGGCAGCACGGTGAGTTCAAGCGCGTTGTCGGCGAAGCGGAAGCTTTGCTCGGGGCTGGGGTCGGGCGTTTTCAACGCTTCACCCTCCAGAACCAGTGCGTCGCCGTCCAGCGCGCCGGCGACCGGCGCGGCGTGATAATCAAGAAGCCGGGGCGCGAGCACGACGAACGCGGCCCCGGCGACAAGCAGAATGAGAACGGCGATCAAAATCTTGCGCATGGCGCAAGGATGGGGGTTTTCAAGAAGGCGCGCAAGCAGACGCGCGCGGCGCGCTAGCTTTGCGGCGTCATGCGCACGTTGGTGATTTCAACGCCGTAGGCTTGATCATTGTCGCGGGAGATCGCGCGAAAGCCGATCGCGTCCACGGCGATTTGCGCCGGGAGCGTAAACCGCACGACGCCTGGCTGGGCCGCGATCTCCTGGGTCACCCATTCCGCCGGCGCGATGCCTTGCAGGCTCACCGCAAGGGCCGGGGCGGCGTTGATGTTCAGCGGATTGTAGCTGACCTCGACGACGACGGGCTTATCCGTCACGCGCGCGGCCGCCTCCGGCGCCAGCAGGATGCGCACGCCGCGTTCGGCCGGCGTCGGCGCCGGCTGATCCGGCAGCGCGGCGATCCGCAGCGTCAGCGGGCGGCCCCAGAAATCGCGCATCACGGTGAGATGCTGTTCGGGGCTCGGGCTTGGCGCGTCGAATGCGGCGGGCCCGAGCACCAGCGCTTGCCCCTGAATCTCCGCCGCCATCGGGCGCGGTTCGCGCGGCAGGCGCTGCGGCTCCAGCCCGAACAGAATGATCGCGGCCGCGACCAGGATCGCGAGCGGATAGAAGATCAGGGGCTGCATGATAAAGCGCATCGCCACCCGTTTTAGCCAAGGCGCGGGGCGCGGCAAGCGTCCCTGCTCAGGCGGGGCCCTCGAACAGCCGGGCCATCTCATCCAGCGCAAGGAAGATGTGATAAAACGTGGAGGCGGGCGCGGGCTCTTCGATGAAGGCGCCGTCCGCCATCCATTGATCGCGCCACAGGCCCGGGACCGGCGTGTCGAGATAGGCCGTCAGCGCATCGAACGCGCCGGCGGCGGCGTTGGCGTAGGCCAGTTCGCCCGTGCGCGCGAAGAGGGCGGCGTTGGCCTTGATGCGCTCGGTTTGCGGCCATAGGCGCGCGCGTTCGGATTTCGGCGCGCCGTCGATCCAGATTTCGTCGCGCGCCGCGCCGCGTTTGGGATCGACGCCGAAGGTTTCGCCGAACGCGCACATGCGTTGCGCGGCCTCGTGCAGCGGCGTGCTTGTGAGGGCGCTGTAGCGCTGCAATAGCCACGACCATTCAAAATGATGGCCCGGCTCGGCATGGCGGCCTTCATCGCCGGCCGCAGGGCGCCAATCATCGTCGAAGAATTCCGGGAAGGCGCCGCGCGCGGAATCGTAGAGGCGCGTGGTGAACAGCGTGAAGATTTCCCCCGCGCGCGCGATGTGCTTGGCCTCGCCTGTCGCTTCGCAGAGCGCGAGCAGCGCTTCGAAGAAATGCATGTGCGGGTTTTGCCGGCGCGGGGGAATGGGTTTGACTTCGCCTTCCAGGAAACCGCCGCTTGGATGGCGCCAGTGCGCTTC
Source organism: uncultured Terricaulis sp. (assembly GCA_964635925.1). Classification (GTDB taxonomy): domain Bacteria; phylum Pseudomonadota; class Alphaproteobacteria; order Caulobacterales; family Aquidulcibacteraceae; genus Vitreimonas. The sequence continues at coordinate 16,249 of CAZWQS010000025.1, forward strand.
GATCCAGGCGACATGCGCGTCGGCGGCGGCGAACAAATCCGGCCGGTTCAAGCTGCGCCCCGCATGCGCCAACGCGAAAATGACGAACGCGAGATCGTAGAGATCGCGCCGGGAATCGAGCGGCGCGCCGGCATCGTCCAGCAAATGGCGCACGCCCCCATCAGGGCGTTGCGCCGTTCCGAACAAAACGGCGAGCCCCGCTTCGACCATCTCGCGCCAGGGGCCGCTCCAGCCGCGCCGGCCCGCGATCGCGAACACGGCCGTCTGCCGCGCCTGCACGCGCACGCGGCGCGGGCCGGGCGCGGGGCGGCCGGAAAGATCGAGCTTCTCGTAAAAGCAGCGCGCGGTTTGATCGAATCCGCTGGTGCTCCACAGCGGCAGCGCCGCTTGCGTGAGCCACGCTTTCCCCGCCGCGGCGCGCGCGCGCAAACCCTCGCGCGCCTGCGCGTCGGTCGCGAATGGAGGGAGAATGTGCGCCATGCCGTCCGCTTCGATGCCGATCTTCTCTTAAGGTGCGGTAAGCGCGTTAGACAGTGCGCTCGCTCGCCAGCGCGCAAACCAGCGCGGCGGCGATCAGGATGGCGGCGTTCCACCATTCCTGCCATGCGCCGAAGCTGACATTGGCGATCACGCCGATGGCCGCCAGCGCCCCGCACGCGGCCGCGGCGGCGCAGCGCTTGGCGGCGAGGCTGCGGCCCAGGGCGAAACCGCCGGCCAGCAGGCAGGCCGCCGCCAGCAGCGCGCCCACGGCGCCGGTCTCGAACCAGATTTGCAGGCTGGCGCTGTGGGGGTGGAGCGGGATGGCGCCGCTGGTCTGGCCCTGGACGAGGATGGCGGCGTCATCCACGCGCGAGGCGTCGAGCCCATGGCCGATCCAGGGCTGCTCGGCGATGCGGGCGCTGACATAGGACCAGACCTCGATCCGCGCGGCCCAGGAATAGGGCAGCGCCGCACTGGGCAGGGCCTGCGCCAGCAGCGGCGTGGCGAAGGGGGCGGCCAGCAGCCAGAGCGCCAGCGCGCCGCTGACGCTCAGGATCGCCGCGCGCGGGGCCGCCAGGGCCAGCAGGAACGCGCCCGCGCCCGCCGCGAAGGCGGCGATGTTGGCGCTCTGCCCGAACTGGCTGGCCAGCACCCCCGCCGCCATGAACGCCGCGGCGGCGGCCCAGACCAGCCGTCGCGCCAGCAGGAAGCCCAGGCAGGCCCAGATCATCAGCGTCAGCACCGCCGCGCCCCGCCCTGGATTGCCCGCGAGTTGCCAATCCAGCAATCCCGGATTGGCGGCGTGGTTCAGCGGCATGCCCCAAAGCGCCTCAACCGCCAGCAACGCGGCCAGCACCAGCGCTGCGCTGGCGCCGGCCGCCAGCGTGAGGCGCGGGCCCAGCGCCGCGGCGCGCGCGAACAGCAGGCCTCCGCTGACGGTCAACGTGAATTTCAACGCTTGGATGGCGCTGCCGAATGGCGACCAGAGCGCGCTCAGCGCCAACCAGGCCGAGAACGCCGCAAGCAGGATCAGCCAAAGCGCGGGGCGGCGCAGATCGCGCCAAAGCACTGCGGGGCGCAGCGTGGCGAAGCCTGCAAGCCCCACTAGCGGCGCCAGCGCCAAGCCCCCGCCGGCGGAAGCGGCGGGCAGCAGCGCAAACAGCGCCGCGCGCGCTACGCCGGAGGCTTTGTCGGAGGGCGGAAGCGTGGCCACCTAGACGGCGTAAAAGCTGCGATACCAATCGACGAAGCGGCGCACGCCGTCTTCGATCGGCGTTTTCGGCGCAAAGCCCACGTCGCGCGCCAGGTCTTCAATGTCGGCATAGGTGGCAGGCACGTCGCCGGCTTGGAGCGGCAAATAATTCTTGATCGCCTCGCGCCCCAACGCTTGCTCCAGCACCTCGATCAGCCGCATCAGCTTCACTGGCGCGTGGTTGCCGATATTGTAGATGCGATAAGGCGCGTTGGAGGAGGAGGGGTCGGGCGCGTCGCCGCGCCAATCGGGATTGGGCGCCGCGGGCCGATCACCCACGCGCACGATCGCTTCCACGATGTCGTCCACATACGTGAAATCACGCTCCATCGCGCCATTGTTGAACACGTTGATCGGCTCGCCCGCGAGGATCGCGCGGGTGAACAAGAACAGCGCCATGTCCGGGCGGCCCCAGGGGCCGTACACGGTGAAAAAGCGCAAGCCCGTCGCCGGCACGCGGTAGAGATGGGCGTAGGTGTGCGCCATCAACTCATTGGCCTTCTTGGAGGCCGCATAGAGGCTGACGGGATGGTCCACATTGTCGTGCACTGAGAAGGGCATCTTCGTGTTGGCGCCGTAGACGGAGCTTGAAGACGCGAACACCAAATGCTCTACGCCGTGATGGCGGCAGCCTTCGAGGATGTTCAAAAACCCATCGAGATTCGAGCGCACATAGCTGCGCGGATTCACCAGCGAATAGCGCACCCCCGCCTGCGCGCCCATATTATAGACATGCTTGAAACGGTGCTCGGTGAACAGCTTTTCAACGCCCTCCGCATCGGCGAGATCGAGCCGTTGAAAGGTGAAGCCTTCGCGCGTGTTTAGCCGGGCGAGACGCGCCTCCTTGAGCGTGACATCATAGTAATCGCTCATATTGTCGATGCCGACGACGGTTGCGCCCGCGGCCAGCAGACGCTCCGCCAAATGGTAGCCGATGAAGCCGGCGACGCCGGTCACGAGAACTGCGCTCATGCGAAGATAGGCCCTGTGCGCCCCACGGCGCGCGCCGCCGGGTCAGGCTTTGGGTAGGGCGAAGGGCCGGCAAAAGCAACGGAAGAGGGGAGGGGTTCAGGGCGCGGTGCGCAGCACGTGTGCGATAATGCGGTCGGCGGCGTCGGCGGGATCGGTATGCGCGGCGTCAATGCGCACTTCCGGTGCTTCTGGTGTTTCGTATGGCGAGTCCACGCCGGTGAAATTCTGCAATAGCCCCGCGCGCGCTTTTTTGTAGAGCCCCTTGGCGTCGCGCGCTTCGGCCACCTCAAGGGGCGCGTCGATGAAGATTTCGAAAAACTCATCCGGCGCCGCCAACGCGCGCGCCATCGCCCGTTCTTCGCGGAAGGGGGAGATGAGCGCGACCAGCACGATCAGCCCCGCATCGCTCATCAGCCGCGCGACATGGGCGACGCGGCGTACGTTCTCTACGCGGTCGGCGGCGGTGAAGCCAAGATCGCGGCTAAGCCCATGGCGGATGTTGTCGCCGTCCAGCAGCAAGGTGTGTTTGCCGAGGGCGTGCAGCTTTTTTTCCACCAGATTGGCGATGGTGGATTTTCCCGCGCCCGAAAGGCCCGTGAACCAAAGGATGGCCGGGCGCTGCCCCATCGTGGCCGCACGCGCCTGGCGGCTGACATCGATATCTTGCCAATGGATGTTGTGCGCGCGCCGCAGCGGAAAGCGCAGCATGCCAGCCGCGACCGTCGCGTTGCTGATGCGATCGATCAGGATAAAGCCGCCGGTTTCCTTGTTGTTGTCGTAGGCATCGAACGGCACGGGCTGATCGAGGCTCAGGTTGATTGTGGCGATGTCGTTCAAGTTAAGCTGTTTGGCTGGGCTCGGCGAAAGCGTGTCGGGATCGAGCGCGTGCTTGATCTCGGTGATCGCCGCGCCGACGGTTTTCGCGCCGATCTTCAGCCAATAGGGCCGCCCCGGCAGCAGCGGGGTCTCGCTCATCCACGCCAACGTCGCTTGAAACTGATCGGCGATTTCACAGGGCGCGTCCGCGGAGGCGATGACGTCGCCGCGCGAACAATCGAGCTCGCGGTCGAGGGTGAGCGTCACCGATTGACCGGCGCTGGCGGTCTCCAGATCACCGTCCGCGGTGATGATGCGGGCGATGGAGGCCGCCTGGCCGCTCGGCAGAATGCGCACCGGAGCGCCAGACGCGATTGCGCCTGAGGCGATGCGGCCCGCGTAACCGCGCGCTTCGCCGATCCGGCTCACTGTCTGCACATGCATGCGCATCGGCTTCGCCGCCGGCGCATCGTCAATCTCAATGTGCGCCAGCAGGGCGCTGAGCGTCGGCCCGCTGTACCACGGCATGTTGACGCTCGGGCTTGCGATATTGTCACCCGCGCGCCCCGACGTGGGGATGGCGATGATGTCGGCGTAACCCGCGTGTGCGGCGAAGGGGCGGTAGGTCTCTACAATGGCCTCAAACACCGCGGCGTCGTAGCCCACAAGGTCCATCTTGGTGACAATCAGCGCCGCGCGCTTGACGCCTACCAAACCGGCCAGCGCGGTGTGCCGGCGCGTTTGACGCAGCACGCCCTTGCGCGCGTCCACCAGGATCAGCGCCAGCTCCGCTGTCGAGGCGGCGGTGATCATATTGCGCGTGTATTGTTCGTGGCCCGGCGCATCGGCGGCGATGAAACTGCGCGCCGGCGTTGAGAAATAGCGATAAGCGACGTCGATGGTGATGCCCTGCTCGCGTTCGGCGCTCAAGCCATCCACCAGCAGTGCATAATCTGGGCCGTCAAATCCCGCTTTGGCGGAATCCGCTTCGATCTGGCGGCGCTGATCCTCGGGCACGGCGCCCAAATCCCACAGCAAACGGCCGATCAAGGTGGACTTGCCGTCGTCCACGGAGCCGCAAGTGAGGAAACGCAGAAGCTCGCCGGGCATTAGAAATATCCGCCTTGCTTTTTCTGCTCCATGGATGCGCCGGGATCAAAGTCGATCACGCGCCCCTGACGCTCGCTGACGTGCGAGGCCGCCAATTCGGCGATAATGGCGTCGAGCGTGTCGGCGTCGCTTTCAATCGCGCCAGTGAGTGGATAGCAGCCAAGCGTGCGGAAGCGCACTTTGCGCGGCTGAGGCGCTTCGCCGGGCGCGAGCGGCAGGCGCGCATCGTCGACCATGATCAGCGCATCGCCGCGCCGCACGACGGGGCGGATCGCGGCAAAATAAAGCGGCGCGACAGAAACGCCTTCACGCTTGATGTAACGCCAGACGTCGAGTTCGGTCCAATTTGAGAGCGGGAAGACACGGAAGGATTCGCCGGCGCTCTTGCGCGTATTGTAGAGGCTCCACAATTCGGGCCGCTGGCGCTTGGGGTCCCAGGCGTGGCCGCGCGTGCGCAGCGAGAAAATGCGCTCCTTGGCGCGGCTTTTCTCCTCGTCGCGCCGCGCCCCGCCGAAGGCGATATCCGCGCCGTACTGATCGAGCGCCTGTTTCAGCGCCTGCGTTTTCAAGAGATCGGTATGCGTCGCCGCGCCATGCGAGAACGGGCCAACCCCTTCGGCCAGCGCGCGCTCATTGCGCGAGACGATCAAGTCAAACCCCAGCGCCGCCGCTTGCGCGTCGCGATGGGCGTACATCGCCTGGAATTTCCAGGTCGTGTCGATGTGCATCAGCGGGAAGGGCGGCTTCTGCGGGTAAAACGCTTTCATGGCCAGGTGCGCCATGACGGCGCTGTCCTTGCCGATGGAATAGAGCATGACCGGCCGCTCGGCCTCCGCGCTCGCTTCACGGATGATATGGATCGCCTCGGATTCTAGAAGCTGGAGGCGCGATAAGGCGTTCATGCGCGGTCTGTCGATAATCCTGGCGCGGGGTTCAGCATCCAGCGCGCGCAAGCATAGGGCAGGCGTCGCATTGAAATCAACTGAGCCGCCGCCCACCATCCCCGCGTTTGACATGGCCATGGCGGGCTTGCACTGATCGCGTCATGCCCCGGGCCAACGCGCGCCTCAGCGTCATCATTCCGACTTTCCAACGCCCGGCGGCGACCATCCGCGCGGTGGAAAGCGCGTTGGCGCAGAATGTGGATTTGGAGGTGCTGGTCGTCGATGACGGATCGCGGGCGCCGTTTACGCTTGGGCCCGGCTTCGCCCACGTGAAGATCATCCGCCTCGCGGAAAACATGGGCGCGGCGTACGCGCGCAATCGCGGCGTTCAAGCGGCGCAGGGCGATTGGTTCGCGTTCCTCGATTCCGACGATGTCTGGCCCGCCGGCAGCCTGAAGCCGCGCTTTGAAGCCGCGCGCAATAGCGAAGAGAACGCCGAAACCACGATCTGGACCGCGGGTTTTGTCGATGTATTTCCAAACCGCGCCGAACGACGCGTGCGCGCGCCGCGCGACAGTGCAAGCTTACTGGACTTCGCCTCCGGATGCTGGACGTGCCCCGGCTCGACCGCGCTAATGAGCCGGCGGGCTTGGCTGCGCTCGGGCGGGCAGGATGAAACGCTGCGCCGGCTAGAGGATTACGAATGGCTGCTGCGCTGGGGCGCGGGCGGCGGGCGCGTTGTGGCCCATCGGGGCGTCGGCGCCGAGATCACGCGCGGCGGAAGGGCGAGCGTCGCCCTGATCGACGCGGCCGCCGCCAGAATTCGCGCGCTTCACCCGGATCTGCCTAAAGCGGCGCAGCGGCGCATGGAGAGCTATTTGTCGTTGGAGGCCGGCGCGGCGCGCCTGCATGCGGGCGCTTATGCTTCCGGGTTGGGTGCGCTGGCGCGCTCTTGGGCGCTGCGCCCGCGTTTGCGCGCGGCGCTTGAGCCGTTTTGGGCGAACGCCTAGGCGCGGTTTTCCAGATACCAGCGATACGCGTCAGCCAGGCCAGTCGGGAGGTCGATCCGCGGCGCCCAGCCGAGTGCGGAGAGACGTGTGATATCGAGCAATTTGCGCGGCGTGCCGTCGGGCTTGCTGGCGTCCTTGGTGATCGCGCCTTTAAAGCCCACGGCATCAGCCACGAGTTGGGCGAGCTCCGCGATCGTCACGTCCGCGCCGCAGCCGACATTGAG
>CAZWQS010000026.1:0-739 GCA_964635925.1 uncultured Terricaulis sp.
GATGCCGCGCATGCCGCCTCCATCGAGGCTGAGCACCCTGTAGGGCTGGGTCCACCCCATTCGCTTACCTTACCAAGCCCGCCTTCCGGGCCATCCTCAGCATAAGTATGCGCATACTTTTTTTACACAAGGAGTGCTCTACTTGTTTTTATGGGTGCGTTAAGCTTTGCGCAGCGGGCGGTGGGGACGGCCCGTCAGGGATGGGACATGGACGACATTGGCCGCGCACCGCGCGACGGGAACGACGGGGCCTTTGGCGGACTGCCATGGAGCGTCCGCCAGCGGCTGGATTTTATCGAATTTCGCCTATTCTGGGACGGACGCGTCAATCGTTCTGATCTGAGAGATCGCTTCAAGATATCGACGCCGCAGGCAACGACAGACTTCGCACGCTACGCAGAACTAGCGCCTGGGAATATTCGATACGACAGCGTTGAACGGACCTACGTTCCCACTGAGAGCTTCGAACTTCACTTCTACCGGTTGTCACCTGAGCGATTGCTTCTTCAGTACCAAGCGCTGGTCGAGAACCTGATCAAAAAGGTCGACACTTTTATTGGCTTCAAGCCCGACCTCGGCATCGTTCCCTCGCTTAATCGCAACGTCAACCCCGGTTGCTTAAAGCGCATTTTGAATGCCATTGAAGCGAAGAATGCGCTGGAAATTCGCTACCAGTCGCTCTCGTCTCCTGAGCCGGCGATGCGGTGGATCACCCCCTATGCGCTCGCTTACGACGGTT